>JACFMY010000331.1:6208-7366 GCA_019455155.1 Caldilineaceae bacterium | reverse complement strand
CGGACGCACACGGCCAAGCGCCAGCGCACCATACTCAGCAGCGCGTTCGTCGAGCTATACCGCGAGACAGTGCTGGCTGATTTCGACAGCGAAGTATTCTTACGAGAGTTGGGTACAGACGCGCGCGTGATAGCCCTCTTCTGCGTAGAACGGGAACCGCTCGCGTGTCATCGTTCGTTACTGGCCGAACGGCTTCAAGAGCAACTCAGTCTATCCGTGCGTCACCTGGTACCCCACATGTGATAGCCGAAACCACGTTCTGATGGCCGGCTGCCTGACCCCCTCCAGGAGCAATTGCCATGTCCGAACGGCAGAAGCAGCGCGTATTGATTGTTGCAAAGACCCGGCGCGGCTCGGGCGCCTGTATCGGCGGGATTACCCACAATGGACGCAGCGTGCGTCTGGAAGCGGCCGATGCCGCCACCAACAAACGGGCCGGCCTCGAGTACAACGTCGGCGAGTTGTGGGAAGTTGACGCCGCAGCGCCTCCTGCGGTGATTCCCCCCCACGTCGAAAACCTGGTGGTCTACACCAAGCGCCGCCTGAGCGCTATGCCCAATCCCATCCCCTTTATCGAGCGGTGTATGCCGCCTAAGTTGGGCGGACCCGAGGTGCTCTATGAAGGGTTGGCCCAAGCCACCGCAGCAGGCGCCCTCTATATCGCTGAGCGCACCGGCGTGCCGCCCTATAGCACCCTCTTTTGGCGCCCAGACCGTCCCCTCCGGCTCGAAAGCAGTGGCGGGACGCGGCTGCGCTACAGCTACGCCACCCTTGAAGGCGACCGCACCCTGACCTTTGTCGGTTTCCAGGAGCCGCTGGCAGAGATTCCAGCCGGCACACTGGTGCGCGTCTCGCTGGCCCACTGGTGGCGACCACGCGATCAGCCGCACGATGAGAAACGCTGCTATGTGCAGTTGTCCGGCTGGTTTCTAGAAGAGACTACCCCGGCTCCGAAACAGAGGCCGCCGCGGCCTCTCCCCCAGCAGACGCCCGACAAGGCCCACACACCGCACGAGTTGCGGCGGCTGTTGAAGGATGTCTTTGGCTACGATAGCTTCCGGCCTCAGCAGGAACAGATCATCGCCAATTTGCTGGCCGCGCGGGACACCCTGGCGGTGATGCCCACTGGATCGGGGAAATCCTTATGTTACCAGCTGC
>JACFMY010000331.1:0-6181 GCA_019455155.1 Caldilineaceae bacterium | reverse complement strand
GGGAATCACCATGACACCATGGTGGTTTCCCCTTCCGCTCCCAACTTATGGTAAAATCGGTTGCGGCTTTTTCAAATGATCTGGCCGGGCCTCGCCGTATCAGGGCGGGGTCTCGCTGTCTGAGTTGCAGGAGAGGCAACGATGAGTTACGACGGTCGCGTGTATACAGTCCAGATTGGCGATGTCATTCGCAAGCTCCCCCTCTTCGAGGTCGCACCAGGGGTGAAGATCGCCATTTTCAACATGCTGGGCGACACCGAGGTGGTGGAAACCGCGGCCAAAATGCTGGCAGGACGCATGCCGGCGACGGCGGAAGTGCTGGTTGTGCCCGAAGTGAAGGCGGTGCCGTTGGGCCAGGCTTTGTCTGTCTACAGCCGGCTGCCCTACGTCGTTGTGCGCAAGTTCCGCAAGCCCTACATGGCCAACTGCCTGGAAGCCCAGGTCGTGAGCATTACCACGGGCGCGCCCCAGACCCTCTACCTTGACGGTAAGGACCGCCACCTGGTCCAAGACAAGAATGTCGTGCTGCTTGATGACGTCATCAGCACCGGCAGCACCATCAAGGGGCTCCGGCTGCTCATGGAACAGGCCGGCGCCACCATTGTAGGCGAGATGGCTGTCTTTACCGAAGGAAAGCCCGAAGATTGGGAAGAGATTATCACACTCGGCCATCTCCCTGTGTTCACCGCTTGAGGCATTTATCGAGGTTAGGATGTGGCGAAAGGCGTCGTGCAGCTCTGCGCCCCCGCTTCCTGCTCTCGAATATTCGATAGACTGGTTCACTAATGTCGACAATTCTTGCGCAGGTGGCCAAAGTTGCCGCCCGCTATGATGATTTAACGCACCAGATGGCTGATCCGGCGGTTGCCGCCGATTTTACGCGCCTCAATGAGATCGATCGCGAGCGCCAGGAGATCGAGGAACTGGCCCAAACGTATCAGCGTTATCGATCCGTGCAGCGGCAGCTTCAGGAAAGCCAGCTCCTGTTGGATGACAGCGATCCCGGGCTGCGTGAGCTGGCTGAGCTGGAGATCACGGTCCTGGAAGAAGATCTGGCAGCGCTGGATCGACAGATGAAGGCGCTGTTGCTGCCCAAGGACCCGCGCGATGAGAAGAATGTCATTATGGAGATCCGGGCCGGCACGGGTGGCGAAGAGGCTGGTCTTTTCGCCGCCGAGCTATATCGCATGTACCTGCGATGGGCAGAAAGCCATCGCTACAAGGTAGAGGAGCTGAGCCGCAACGATACGGGGATTGGCGGCATCAAGGAGGTGGTTCTGGCCATCAAGGGCAAGGGCGCCTACAGTAAGCTCAAGTATGAATCAGGCGTACATCGCGTCCAGCGCGTGCCGGTGACGGAAAGCGCGGGCCGTATCCACACCAGCGCGGCGACGGTCGCTGTCTTGCCCGAGGCCGACGAGATCGACGTGCAGATCAACGAGAACGAAATTCGCATCGATATCTTTCGCAGCAGCGGACCGGGTGGTCAAAGTGTCAACACGACCGATTCCGCAGTGCGGCTGACGCACCTGCCCACGGGTATCGTCATCTCGTGCCAGGACGAAAAGAGCCAGCTGCAGAACAAGCTGAAGGCCATGCGCATCCTGCGCGCACGGCTGTTCGAGATCGAAGAACAGAAACGCATGGAGGCAGAGGGCGCGGCCCGGCGCAGCCAGATCGGCTCTGGCGATCGCAGCGAGAAGATCCGCACCTACAACTTCCCGCAGAGCCGTGTAACTGACCACCGCATCAACAAGACGGTCTACCAGTTGGATGCAGTCATGGACGGCGATCTGGACGAGTTCATCGAAGAGCTGGCTGCCTATGATCAGGCGGAGCGGCTGCAGGCTGTCGGCGCGTAGACCAGCATCTGAAGTGGAGTTGCGTGCATCCCCCCTCGCGCTGGACGGTTGGCCAGTGAGAAGACGGGACGAAAGACCGGTTGCGCTTGTCCGTCATTCTGCTACAATGAATCGCGCTCTTTGCGTCCAGGCCACGGTCCGCAACAGGGCATTGTAGAATCTTCAACGATCCGAGCTCCATGTGACCAGGCGCAATGAAGCGTGTGGCGGCGGCACCCCCGGTTTGCATAGGCGTCCTTACAGTGTTCCAGGTCGTTTATGCCCTATGATTGCATCTGCGACGATGCAGACCCTCAGTACGTTATCAGGAGGTTGCTTTGGCTATCTTGCAGTTGGATGTTCGTCCAAAGCGGGGCGAACGCCGGACCCGACGCGCTCAACGACGAGAGGCGACCGGCCCGAATGTGGATAAGTTCACGAGCGGCATTTTCTCACAGTTCTTCCCCAAGGATAACCAACAACATATGCACCCAAATGGGGGCTCTGACGAGCCCATCTGGCAACAGGTGGTATGGAAGTTGATGCCTGACACCGAGGTGGGCCCGGCTATCAACGCGGCTGCCCAACGCCTGGAAGAAGCCGGTATCCCCACAGCCCGGCTGGATGCCCAGGTGATCCTGGCCCATGCATTGGGCGTGGAGCGCACATGGCTTTTTGCTCACTACGAGTACACCCTGACCGCCGAACAGGCTGACCGCTATACCGAGCTGATCGCCCGTCGCATGCGCCACGAGCCGGTGGCCTACCTTGTGCGGCGCAAGGAGTTCTACGGCCTTGACCTCTATGTTGACCGCCGGGTGCTGATCCCCCGGCCGGAAACCGAGATGTTGGTGGACACTGTGGTCGACCACGCCAACACCATCGCACCGCAACGTCTGGTCGTGGCGGACGTAGGCACAGGCAGCGGGGCGATTGCCCTGGCCGTAGCCGCCAACGCGCCCAACGCTCAAATCATTGCCACGGACTGCAGCCAGGACGCGCTGGCTGTGGCACGCACCAATGTCGAGCGCCTCGCCCTGGCGCAGCAAGTGGAGCTGCTGGAAGGCGACCTGTTGGAGCCGCTGCCAGCTCCGGCGGATGTCGTGGTCGCGAACCTTCCCTATGTCAACAGCGCCGACTACGGCTGTCTGGAAGCCGATGTGCGTGAGTACGAACCGCGCACCGCTCTGGTCGCGGGCCCGGAGGGCCTGGATGTCATAACCCGGCTACTGCGGCAGTTGCCCGGTCGCCTCAAGCCCGGCGGCCTGGTGGTGCTCGAAATCGGCTATGATCAGGGCGAGGCCATCCTGGAACTGGTCGAGCGCACCCTCCCGCAGGCCACACAAGTGGATCTGCGCAAGGACTATCAGGGCCACGACCGCATGGTCACGTTCACCTTGTAGGCGGCTTGTTGCAGACAGAGCGTTGCGGACGATTGTAGCAGCGGGCGGAAACCGTCTTTGTCTCGCCAGGATGATTCGGCTATCCTTCCCGTATGCGACCATTTGACCTTGTCGTCCTTGATCTGGACGGCACAATCATCAACGCCTACGAGCGCCAGCTCATATCCCAGCGGGTGCACGATACCATCGCCGCGGTGCAGGTGGCTGGTGTGCCAGTGACCATTGGCAGCGGGCGCACGCTCGATTACATTCGCCACCACCTGCCCGGCGACCTGCGGCTCGCCCATCCTGTCATCGCCACCCAGGGCGCGGTCATCGGCGATCCCACGACCGGCCACGTGCTGGCCGAACAGCACCTTCCCTTGGACGCCGCGCGGGCCATTGCCCGCTATGTCGACGACACAGGCTTCCTGGCCGCCTTCTACTTCAACGACGCCGATGGCCATACCCAGATCGTCGAAAACAGACTTGGGCGGAACGCGGAGGAGACAGCCACCATTCACCATCTGCTCGGCGAGCCCATGCGGATCGTGGATCTCTTTTCGCCCCTGCTAGCCGGCGACGATGCGCACCCACCTGTCAAAGTAATCGCCTTCAACCGCGAGGCGCCTGGCGGCGTGGACCTGCTGCACGAGTACGAGCGACGCTTTGTGCCCCCGCTGTCCGTCACCCGCTCCCATGAGTGGCTGGTAGAGGCCACCGCGCCGGGAGTCGACAAGGGCAGCGGCCTGCTGCGCCTCTGTGAGATGCTGCATATCGATCCCAGCCGGGTGCTGGCCATCGGCGACAGCGACAACGATATTCCCATGCTCAAGGCGGCCGGTTTTGCCGTGGCCATGGGCAATGCAGCGCCCCATGTCAAAGCCGTGGCCGATTGGGTCGCCCCCACCATCGAAGAAGACGGCGCCGCGGTTGCGCTGCAACGGCTTGTGCTGGACGCCATGAAGGCTGCGCCGTCTGGCTAGCCGCCCCCGCGCCCAGACTCTAAGGACAAGCCCATGCCCCTACGACGTCTAGCCCTACCCCTGTTCCTGGCGCTGGCTATTGCCGGCTGCCTGCCCATCAGCGCGCCGCCGCCCCAGGGACTGCAGCCCCCAACCCCCGCACTGGCAGCGGCCGCAGGACCAGGCAGCTCGGGCCTCAACGATCCGCTCTTCCCTCTGCTGGGCAATGGCGGCTACGATGTCCAACACTACGCGCTGGATCTGGACGTGCATGTGCCTTCCAATACCATTACGGCAACAGCTACCATCGTGGCCACGGCGACGCAGAATCTAAGCGCGTTCAACCTGGATTTTTCGGGCCTGACCGTAACAGAGATCACGGTCAACGATCTCGCCGCCGTGCATACGCGCAGTGACCCCGAAATGACGGTCGTCCCGGCGCTGCCCCTGATGGAGGGCAGCCTGTTCACGACAACGGTCTCCTACCATGGCACGCCGCGCCCCTTGCGGGACCCTGCCATTGGCTTTGCTGCGCTTGGGTGGAACCACGCGGGGAATCTGATCTATGTGGTGAGTGAGCCGTCGGGCGCCATGACCTGGTACCCCAACAACAACCATCCCAGCGACAAGGCCACCTACACCATGCGGGTTACGGTGGACAAGCCCTATACGGTGGCGGCCAACGGCGAATTGGTGAAGATCGAGGAGCAGGACGGGCGCCGCGCCACCTATACCTGGACGATGGATGCGCCCATGGCCAGCTATCTGGCCACGCTGGTCATCGGTGACCTGGTCCGGGTCGATAATGAGCGCTCCGGTCAGGTGCGGATCCGCAACTACTTCCCCACGGAGGACGCGAACAGGCTGGCCATACAGTTCTCAGTCACAGCCGAAATGATCGACTACTACAGCGCCATCCTGGGCGACTATCCCTTCGAGACGTACGGTGTAGCGGTGCTGCCGTTCCACCTTGGCTACGCGCTGGAAACGCAGACCCTTTCGATCTTTGGCAATGACGGCGGCATGGAAGGTGTAATCGCCCACGAGCTGATGCACCAGTGGCTGGGCAATCATGTGACGCCAGCCACCTGGCAGGATATCTGGCTCAATGAAGGATTCGCCACCTATTTCCAGCGACTCTGGCTGGATCACAAACTAGGTCGTGGCTTTTTGGATACCGGAATGGTCTCCTACTACAAGCTGCTCAAGGCAGGCCACGCGGGGCCACCCGGCGCGGTAGGGGCCCACGACATGTTCTCGTCCACTGTCTACGAACGGGGCGCGTGGACACTCCACGCCCTGCGTCTCCAGGTTGGTGACGAGGCTTTCTTTCGCATCATACGTGAATATTATCGCCGCCATGCAGGCGGCAATGTCTCTACTGCCGGCTTTATTGCTGTGGCCAATGAGGTCAGCGGGCAGGATCTGACAGAGTTTCTGAACAACTGGATCTACGGCCCGGAGCTGCCGCCCATCCCTGAAGAGACGATCACCGATACAGAGGGCAATTGACCGCGGATGGGGCGCCGCGCTGGCTGGGAAGCCTTGCCCTTGCGCGTGCCTCAACCGCGGCCAGTATCATGCCCGAGTCAGGCCACAACGGGTTCGTGGTGCGCCGCGCGTGCGGCCGCGATCTTCTGTCGCGCGAGCTCGTCGGCGACGGTGTGGGTGGAGTGATTCTCAGCGTCGGCTACTTCACAGATATGCAGTGTCGTGTTGAAGATCGCCGCGATCTGGGCCGACAGGCGCGCCTCATCACGGTCATGGAAGATGTCGCGTGACGCGCTCAGGATGCCGCCGGCGTTGACCACGTAGTCCGGCGCGTAGATGATGCCGCGGCTGCGGAGCAGATCGCCATGGTACGGGGCGGCCAGCTGGTTGTTGGCCGAACCGGCCACGATCCGGGCTTTGAGCTGCGGAATGGTCCGGTCGTTGAGGATGCCGCCAAGGGCACCTGGCGCAAAGACATCAGCCTCCTGGCGGTAGATGGCAT
>JACFMY010000330.1 GCA_019455155.1 Caldilineaceae bacterium | reverse complement strand
CCGCTACTGCGATACTGAGAGTGAGGATCGGGGTATGTGGGGCGCCGCTGTCTCCCCCCCTGCTTGCTACCGCTCGCGGCTCTTTATGGCTTCAAGGGGCGATTCCATTGGTCCGGTCTGCATGCCGCTTGCTCTCCAAAGCCCGTTTCACGCGTTTGAGGCGAAAGTGATCTTCGCGCTCGCGCTCCTCTAGGATCAGGCGAATGCGATCGCGGCGCGCCATGAGACGCGGCACGACGATCTGCTCCAGGGCGTTGACCCGGCGACCAGTGCGGGCAATTTCGTCGGCCAGGCGCCGCAACAACACTTCACGGGCCGCCAGATCGATGATCAGGTCTACCTCTTCTTCGAACTGGGCTGCCACGGCATCGATGCGCACCGAAGCGCTGGCCGGATGGTAGCCACGTTCCCCAAAGCCCCGCGCGACAGGCTGAGCGCTGATGCGCGGAATGGGGACGCCCATGACATGGGAGCCTTCCACCGTGAGCGCCACCTGGCCTTGGGCGGCAAAGCTGGCGGATTGCACGGCTTCCGGCCCGTCGATCGCTTCTGCCAATGCCAGCGCCTGCCGCGCTTTCCCCGCAGCCTGGTCCAGCGCGTCGCTGCCGCGCAGCACCGTGTCGGCTACCTGCATGAGCTCCTTCATGAGCGCGTTGCGCTTCTCTTTTAGGAGATCGCGGCCCTGCCGCGCCAACTCAATCTGGACACGCAACGCCAGGAGCTCCATGCGGGTTGCATTGACATGTTCGTCCATGATCGCGAGCGCCTCCTACAAAATAGAATACCACGGAACTGGCTACAGATCGGCTACAAATTCATCCACAAAATGCTCGCGAAAAACCCCTCTTGTCGCCTCTCTCCTGAGATGTGAGCCCCTTTTGTCTACATTGCGTAGCCACCTGCGCCGCGGCGCCAAAACCGAACTTAGGGACAAAGTGACACTTGTCCCAGGCCATCAATTACGCGTGCCCCTGATATGTGAAACCCCTCACAAGTAGAGTGAACAGGAATGCCACATGCTCATTCGTGTTCTGACGCGCACTGCACGACCAGATGTGTTCCGTGGAGCGAAGGAGGTACCCATTATGCCACGAATGGACCGCGGCGATCTGGAGATGGTGTTGTCCACCCTCCACAAATACGCCGCAAAAAAGCTGGCTCCCGAATTTCTACTCCAGCTTGACCACGACGACGAGTTTCCTCGCAACGTATTGAACGAGCTCTATGATCCCGTCAAATTTGGCCTGCACCTGGTCTTCATTCCCGAAGAGTACGGCGGGCTGGGCGGCGGCGCCTACGATGTCTATCGCGTCTCCGAAGTCATGGCCGGGATCGATCTTGGCATTGCCACCGGCGTCCTGGCCACCTTTCTGGGCACCGATCCCATTACCGTCGGAGGCACAGAGGAACAAAAGGCGCTATGGATGGGGCGTATCGCCGAGGAAGGCCTATTGGTGGCCTACGGCGCCACCGAACCCCAGGCGGGCTCCGATCTGGCAGCCATGAAGACCAAGGCGGTTCCCGTCTACGAGAATGGCTCGGTCAAGGGCTATAAGATCACCGGCCGCAAACAGTGGATCTCCAACGGCGGCGTGGCCGACCTGTACACGATCCTGGCCCTGGCGCCGGGTGGCCCTTCCTGGTTCGTGGTGGAAAAGGACGCCGAAGGTTTTACCAAGAACAAACCTGAAGACAAGCACGGTATCCGCGCCAGCAATACAGCAGCGCTCTTCCTGGAAGACGTCTACGTAGATGCCGACCGGCTCGTAGGCGGCGTCGAAGGCAGAGGCCTGGCCCAGGCGCAGGCTGTCTTTGGCTATACCCGCCTCATGGTCGCCGCCTTTGGCCTGGGGGCCGGTTGGGCTGCGCTCAAGCGCGCAATTCCCTATTCGCAGACACGCATTCAGGCCAACGAACCACTAAGCCAGAAACAGGGCTACACCCACAAGCTCATCGTCCCCAACGCCACGCGGCTGGAGGCGGCCCGTGCCTACATTGAGTGGGCGGCCGATCGCATTGACGCAGGTGAGGCGGATTTGCAGACAGAGGGCGCCGTGGCCAAATACCTGGCCACGGAAACAGGCAACAAAGCGTGCGAGGATGCCATTCAGGCGCTGGGTGGCTACGGCTACACGCGCGAGTACATGGTGGAGAAGTTCAAGCGAGATGTGCGTATTACCACCATCTACGAAGGCACGTCGGAGATCATGGAGTGGACCATCGCCCGTGACCGCTGGCAGCTCCATCTGAAGAGCCGCGGCGCCTACTACAACGAGTGGGCCGCCCGGCTGGACGAGATCGCGCGCGCCGCGCCGAACAGCGGCGCGGCCACGGCCGCCCTGGCCCTGCGCGCGCTGGCTGTTCTGCTGGAGCGCTGCCGCCTCGACCGGCTCACCCGCAACCAGCACATTCTCTTCCGCCTTGGTGAGCTGGTGGCCTTTGCCGAAACGGCGGCGATCTTCGCCGAACGATCGCCTACGAACCCAACAGACGCTATCAACCTGGATCAGGAGACGCTTCTGGCTATGAGCCGCATCCATGCCCGCGATGCCGCGCTAAAGGTGGCCGCTGATGGTTTACGCTGGACCATGGGCGCCGGGCAGACCGATCCCAAGCTGGCCGATTCCCTCAATCTCCCCGCCATCTATAGGGCGCAGGCCTGCCTGATCGAGGACATGGATTTTGTCGCGCGGAAGCTGAACGAGGCTTTCCCGGCAGCGTAGGAGGAGGAACCACACCCATGCAAAGCTCCAATCGAGCTATCGCCATCGTCGGTATCGGCGCCATCCTCCCTGATGCGCTGGCCGCACCGGCGTTCTGGCAAAACATATTAAACAAACGCTACAGCATTACGGAGGTGCCGCCGGAACGCTGGCGCATCGCCGACTATTATGATCCCGACCCCACTGCCCCGGACAAGAGTTATTCCAAGATCGGCGGCTGGGTGCGCGGCTTCCAGTTCGACTGGAAGAAATACCGGATCCCGCCCAAGGTGGCGGCCGCCATGGACGAAGGCCAACAGTGGGCAGTCACCATTGCTGACGAGGCGCTCACCGACTATGGCTTCCCACACCGGCCGCTGGACACTGAACGGACAGGCGTGATTCTGGGCACGGCCATGGGCGGCGAGCAACATTACCTCACGCAGATGCGCGTGGTCTTTCCAGAATTTGCCCATCACCTGGAACAGGCAGCGGAGTTTGCCGGCCTGCCCAGCAGCACGCGCAGCACCATTATGGAGCAGTGGCACACGGCCATCACGACCCAGTTGCCGCCTATCACCGAAGATACCATGCCCGGCGAGCTCCCCAACATCGTTGCCGGTCGTGTCGCCAATGTCCTGAATCTTCGCGGGCCGAATTTCATTACGGACGCCGCGTGTGCCTCGAGCTTTGCGGCCATCAACGCGGCCTTTGAGATGCTCACCGAGCACCATGTCGATGCCGTGGTCTGCGGCGGTGTCGATCGCAACATGGGCGCGGCCATCTTCGTCAAGTTCTGCAAGATCGGCGCGCTCAGCGCCACGGGCAGCCGGCCCTTTGGCGATGGCGCCGATGGCTTTGTCATGGGCGAAGGCTCCGGCGCGTTCTTGCTCAAGCGTCTTTCCGACGCGGAGCGCAACGGCGACAAGATCTATGCCGTGATCCGGGGCGTGGGTTCGTCAAGCGATGGCAAGGGCAAGGGCATTACCGCGCCCAATCCACAGGGCCAGCTTCTGGCCACGGCCCGGGCGTGGGAAAATGCCGGGCTCGACCCTGCGACCGCCACCTTGATTGAAGCCCACGGCACGAGCACGAAGGTGGGCGATCTGGTCGAAGTAGAGAGCCTGGCGGAGGTCTTTGGCGGCGCGCCCCGGCAGAGCATCGGGCTCGGTTCGGCCAAGAGCAACATCGGCCATCTCAAGGCAGGTGCCGGCGCCGCCGGTCTGCTCAAGGCGACCCTGGCTCTTCACTATAGGGTGCTGCCGCCGACGCTCAACTGTGAGCGCCCCAATCCCAACATTGACTTTGCCAGCTCGCCCTTCTATCTCCTGCACGAGCCACGCGCCTGGGAGCAGCCACGCCTTGCTCCCCGCCGCGCCGGGGTCAGCGCCTACGGTTTTGGCGGCACCAATTTCCACCTGGTTGTGGAAGAGCACATTCCTGGTATGTTGAAGGAGGAACCGAAGGTGTTTGCAGCTGCAAAACCCGAACCAAAGACAGAAGCGAGCCAGCTGCAGGATGCGGCTGGGGCGAACGGGAAGGCTGCCGCCAACTACCCGCCTGCCGGCCCACGCGCTGGCAGAAAACCGCTGCGGGGAATTCTCTTCCTCGGTGCGCGTACGCCGGCAGAGCTGAAGGACAGGCTGGACGATCTCGTCATCAAGGTTGAGTCTGGCTGGATGCCCGACCGCCAGCTGCCACCCAGGGCCGACCTGGAGGCGCCTGAGCGACTCGTTATCGACTTTGGCAACCATAACGAGCTGGCCGACCGCATCAACAAGGCACGCAAGGTAGCTGGTTTCGACAATACGCAAGCGTGGAAGGCGCTGCAGGCTCAAGGGATCTTTCGCGGCAGTGGTCCCAAACCGGGCAAGCTGGCCTTTCTCTATCCGGGCCAGGGTAGCCAGTACACCAACATGGGCCGTGTGTTGGCCGAACGCGATCCAGCTGTCGCCAAGGTTTTCCAGGAAGCCGACGCTGTCATGACGCCCATATTGGGCCGGCCGTTGACGAGCTTCATCTTCGTGGATGGCAGCGACCCGGCGGCGATGAAGCGGGCCGAGCTGGATCTCATGCAGACCGCCATCACCCAGCCTGCCGTACTGGCCATGGATGCAGCGCTTCACAACCTGCTGGGTGAGTTCGGCTTTCAACCTGAGATGGTCATGGGACACTCCCTGGGCGAATATGGTGCGCTGGTTGCAGCCGGCGTCATGCCTTTCGCCCACGCACTGGAGGCTTCCGCCGCGCGCGGCTCCGAAATGACCCGCGTCAGCGTAGAAGACAACGGCTGGATGGCCGCGGTCACTGCCCCCTACCCGGTCATCGAGCAAACGCTGCAGCAGGTGGACGGCTACGTGGTTGCTGCCAACATCAATAGCTACAACCAGTGTGTCATCGGCGGCGCCAGCCAGGCCGTGGCTCAGGCCATTTCGCTCTTCGAGAAGAAGGGCTTCCAGGCCATGCGTATCCCTGTAAGCCATGCATTTCATACTGAGATCGTGGCGCCGGCCAGCAAGCCCTTGCGCAAGGTGCTGGACCGGCTGCATATCGCCTCGCCCCGTATCCCACTGGTCGCCAATGTAACTGGTGACCTCTACCCCACCGGAGTGCAAGCCATCAAGGATATCCTTGAGCTGCAGATCGCCTCGCCGGTGCAGTGGATAAAAGGTCTGGAAACCATGTATCGCGAAGGTGTGCGCTGTTTCGTCGAGGTTGGTCCCAAGCGCGCCCTCAAAGGCTTTGTGGACAACGTGCTCGGCGACAAGAGCGATGTGTGGTCGCTGCTCACCAATCACCCCAAGGTCGGCGAGCTGGAGAGTTTCAACCAGGCCTTGTGCGGGCTCTTTGCTGCAGGCTATGGAGTGAGCGGTACACGCGAGGTGACGCGGGACGCTGCGGTAGCCATCCGCGCGCCCGTGGCTGCGGCCGTGGCGCCAGTTTCCGCCCCGCCGTTCGGAGCCAAGGAGAGTACTGCTATGTCTCAACCCGTGGACGCCATGCAGGACAATTTGGGCGCAGCGATCCTGCAAGCTCTCCAGCACTTTGCCAACAGCGCCGCGCTTCCTGCCCACGGCCAGACCAATGATCGCAACAATGTTCCCCAGGGCTCCGTTGTCATCAGCGGCACAGGTCTGGGCCTACCGGGCGCCCACAAGTCCATCATGGACCCGGACAATGCGCTGCGGATCCTGCGCGGCGAGCAATTTGTCGATCTCATCCCCGAACGCTTCCGCACGCGCATGGCGGGCAAGCGCATTACGCGGCTGGTCAAGGACGGCGACGGCAATGGGCACTTCGAAGTGATCGAAGAGACCAGTGAAGTGATCAAGCTGGCGGGCCGCGGGGGCGCATTTGATCTTACCGAAGAATATGGCGTGCCCGCGAAGCTCGTCGAGGCGCTGGACATCACGACCCAGCTTGCCGTGGCCGCGGGTCTCGACGCCCTGCGCGAGGCAGGCATCCCCCTGGTCCAGACCTACCGGCCCACCAGCAAGGGCACCTATCTACCCGAGCGCTGGCTGCTCCCTGAATGCCTGCGCGACGAAACCGGCGTCATCTTTGCCAGCGCCTTCCCGGGCGGCGACCGCATGGCCAGCGAATTCCGCCGCTTTTACGAGTGGGAGAATCGGCGCCAACAGCTCGCCATGCTGGAAGATCTACGCCAATACACCACCGACTCTATCACGCTGCGTGAGTTGCAACGACGGAGCGCCGCGCTCCGCGATGAACTGGAGCGCTCCCCCTACGAGTTCGATCGGCGCTTCATCTTCCGGATCCTCGCCATGGGACACAGCCAGTTCGCCGAGTACATCGGGGCCCGTGGTCCCAACACCCATGTCAATGCGGCCTGCGCCAGCACGGCCCAGGCCATTGCCCTGGCTGAGGATTGGATCCGCGACGGGCGCTGCCGGCGTGTCATCGTGGTGGGCGCCGACGACGTAACGGGCGAAAACCTCCTGGACTGGGTGGGGGCTGGTTTTCTAGCCACCGGCGCGGCTGCCACCGACGACAGGGTGGACGAAGCCGCGCTGCCCTTCGATCGCCGGCGCCATGGCACGATCCTGGGCATGGGCGCCTGCGCCCTGGTCGTTGAGAGTGAAGATGCTGTACGCGAGCGTGGCATGCGCGCCATCGTCGAGCTGTTGAACAGCGAGGCCGCCAACAGCGCCTATCACGGCACGCGGCTAGACGTAAACCATATCTCCGACATCATGAACCGGCTGGTTACAGGTGCGGAGCGCCGCTTTGGGCTAAATCGCTATGCCATGGCGCCGCAGCTGGCCTTTGTCTCCCACGAGACCTATACGCCCGCCCGGGGCGGCAGCGCCGCCGCCGAGGTCGTGGCCCTGCGAGCCACCTTTGGCGAAATGGCCAGGGAGATCGTCGTCTGCAACACCAAAGGCTTCACCGGCCATCCCATGGGCGCCGGCATCGAGGATGTCATTGCCGTCAAGATGCTGGAACATGGCATGGTGCCGCCTGTGCCCAACTACAAGGAAGTGGACCCCGACCTGGGTGTCCTCAACCTAAGCCGCGGCGGCCGCTATCCCATCCAATATGCGCTGCACCTGGCTGCAGGCTTTGGCTCACAGATCGCCATGACGCTGCTCCGGCGCATTCCAGGCGGCCACGATCGGGTGGAGAACAAGGCGCACTATCGCCGTTGGCT
>JACFMY010000329.1:3105-7387 GCA_019455155.1 Caldilineaceae bacterium | reverse complement strand
GTGCATCGGCGGTCAGGCTTCGTCTGGACGACTGGAACACCTACCGCAGAGGCGGGGGGGCGCGGGGGGGGGGGGGGGGGGTGGGGGTGTGTGGGTTTGCTCTTGGGGCCCACGGCGGCCCGGCGCCGGGGCGGCGGGCGGTCTCGGCGCCGCTGCGTCGGCCGCGGATCAATCACCGGCAGAGCTCTATCGACCCGCTTATCACACCTGCGCCGCCTACTTCTTCCTCGCCGCGCGCGGCCACGAGCTGCACATCCTGACAACACGTGTACCCGGCGGTGACCCGTCTGCGAGCGCCGCGTCCTATTCTGTGCACCGGCTCTTAACACCGGAGGTCGAGGGTGGATTGGGGCAGACGGTCAAGCGATTGTTGATCGATCGAGCGCAGCGGGAGGCTGAGAATCTGGCACGAACGCGCCAGCTGGTTACGGATCTGCAGCCGGACGCGGCCATGATCTGGGGCATGTGGAACATCCCCCGATCGGTGCCGCGGCTCATCGAGGATCTGCTGCCTGGCAGGGTCGCCTACTATTTCTGCGACTACTGGGCCGCGCTGCCCAGCGCCTATTTGCAGCGCTGGCAGGAAGAGGCACGCCACCCGCTGGCCGCGCTGCCCAAGCAGATCATGGGGCTCTATTTTCGAACGCGGCTGGCGCGCGAGGAGCCGGTGCCGCTGCGGTTTGAGCATCCATTCTGTGTGAGCCGTGCGGTGCGCCGGAACCTGGTTGAGGCCGGCGTACCCGTCCAGCATGGAGAGATTGTCTACGGGGGAACGCCGATCCCAGCCCCCGCACCCCTAGTCCCGCCGGCACGGGGGGCCGGAGAGCCGTTACGTCTCCTATATGTGGGCCGGCTTGAGGCCGAAAAGGGAGTTCACACGCTCATCGACGCGCTGGCGCAGCTGGCTCCTATCGCCGAGTTGCCGATCCACCTGGATCTGGTTGGCGGGGGGACGCCCGACTATGAGCGACGCCTGCGCCAACAGGTAGCAGCAGCAGGTTTGGGAGAGGTGGTCTCGTTCTGGGGCCGTCTGGCCCATGACCAGATACCGGAGGTATTGGCTGCCCATGACATATTGCTTTTTCCGTCGGAATGGGAAGAGCCCTTTGCCCGCACCGTGCTGGAAGCCATGGCCGCAGGACTGCTTGTCATCGGCACCGAAACGGGAGGCACGGGCGAGCTTCTGGTAGAGAACGAGACGGGACTCACCTATCCGGCCGGGGATGCAGGCGCGCTGGCCAGCCAGATCGGGCGTGCGCTCTCCGATCGGGAGCTGCGCATGCGGTTGGCTGCGGCGGCGCGGCAGACCGTGGAAGAGCGTTTCAGTTTTGGACGCATGGTAAACGAACTAGAAACCAGACTGCGACAGATCGCATCCGTGACCCCTGTTGCGGTCATGATGGAGGAATAGGCCGTGAACGAAGAGAAGGTGCTGATTACAGGTGGTGCAGGATTTATTGGCTCAAATCTCGCGCATCGACTCCTGTGCCAGGGGCACGAGGTGACGATTTTCGACAATCTGTCGCGATCCGGTTGCCGGCGCAATCTGGCCTGGCTGCGAACTTCTACTGATCCAGCACGGCTGCGCGTGGTCGAAGCCGATCTGCGTGACTACGCAACACTGCTGGAGGCTTGCAGCGGGGTTGACCGGATCTATCACCTGGCCGGGCAGGTGGCTGTGACCACATCGGTTGTCGACCCCCGTCACGACTTCGAAAGCAACGCCCTTGGCACCTTCAACGCGCTTGAGGCAGCGCGTCTCGCCGGCAACAACCCCATCTTCATCTATGCCAGCACCAACAAAGTCTATGGCGGCATGGAGGATGTGGGCATCTGTGAAGAAGAGAGTCGCTACCGGTATGTGGATCGCCCTCACGGTATCGGCGAGGACCAGCCTCTGGATTTCCATTCACCCTATGGCTGTTCCAAAGGGGCCGGCGACCAATATGTCCGCGACTATGCGCGCATCTATGGCCTGCGCACCGTCGTGGCGCGGCAGAGCTGTATCTACGGCTACCGCCAGTTTGGGATCGAGGATCAGGGGTGGGTGGCCTGGTTCATCATCGCCGCATTGAAGGGGCGGCCCATCACCATTTACGGCAACGGCAAACAGGTACGCGATGTCCTTTTCATCGAAGATCTGTTGGATGCCTACGAAGCCATGGTGCGCCATGTCGATCGCGCGGCGGGCCAGGTCTACAACATTGGCGGCGGGCCCGCGAACAGCATCAGCATATGGGCGGAGTTTGGCCAGCATCTGGAAGCGCAGATGGGCCGGCCGGTGGAGGTGCGCTATGGCGCATGGCGTCCCGGCGACCAGCAGATCTATGTAAGCGATATTCGGAAGGCTGAGGCTGAGCTGGGATGGAAGCCGCGAACCCCGGTCAAGGAAGGGATTGCCTGTCTCTACGCGTGGATTCGCGACAACCAAGAGATGTTCGATCACCTGTAAGACAGCGCTATTCTCGGAAACGGACCTATCATGTCCAAGGTTTTGCTCATCGGCTACAATCCGCCTCAACTTGTGCGCAACGCCAAGATTGAAGCGGCCCATTACAGGACCTGGCAGTTTTTGCAGCCGCTGGTAGATGACGGCCACACGATCCTGCTGTGCGCAGGCGCGCGGGGTGAGCCCGCGGAAGTGGAGCCGGTTCCCCCTGAATGGTCCCGTCATGTACGCCACCTTGCGATCCCTTTTGGCGAGCAGAACTGGATCCGGCATCTGCAGAGGGCGCATGACGCGTTCATGCCCGACTGTATTGTTGCGGTCAATTTCAGCCACTGTCTCTACGCCACCCGCCTGCGGACCGATTGCCCGCTCTGGATGGACATATACGGCGACATGTTGACCATTATGCAGGCGTCCTTCTACCGTACGCATTCTGATCGGGGCTTGCCCACCTCCCTGGCGTATATGCAGCAGGTGCTCCAAACAGGGGATGTGTTTTCAGGCTGTGGTGAACCGCAAGGGCACATGTTGGTGGGCGAGCTCGCCATGAGCGGTCGTCTGAGCCGGCGCACCTTCGGCTACGAGTTCGTACGCGTTGTGCGCCCCGGCATGCCCCCTGTGATGAACGGGGCCGGCCCGGCCAGCGACCGGCGGGCCTGTCTGGCCGGCCGGGGTATTGAGGATGATGACTTCGTTGTGCTCTGGTGCGGCGGCTACAATACCTGGAGTGACATCGATACTCTATTTCAGGGCCTGGAGCTTGCCATGAGCCAGGTTCCGAAGCTTCACTACGTCTCAGTGGGCGCCAGCACCTACAAAGGCCGCGACAATGTCTACGAGCGCTTTTCCCAGATGATCGAACGCTCACCCTATCACGATCGCTACCTGCTTTTAGGTTGGCGACCGTGGCATGAAATGGCTGGCTATTACCGTGCCAGTGATGTCGGAATCAACATCGATGCGCTCCACTACGAGACCCTATACGGCACCCGCACGCGGCTCGTTGAGATGATCGGACATGGCTTGCCGATTGTCACGAGTCTGGGATCCGAGCTCAGCTATTTGCTGGATCGGGAGGCCGCGGCCCTGACCTTCGAGGTGGGTGATTGGGAAATGCTCGGCGCGCGACTGGTTGAGTTTGCCAAGCAACCTGCTCTGCGCGCGGAGACTGCGCAGCGCGCCAACGCCTTTTCCGCAAACGAGCTCTCGTTCTATTCGACGACGGCCGCGCTGCGCAGCTGGGTGAACGCGCCGCAGCGCGCGCCGGACAAGCTGCCACGCACCTTTGGCGAAGCTGCACAGGATCTTCAGTACAGCGCACGCTCACAGATACGCCGCCTGCTCTGGCGCGTGACAGGCATGGAAAGCTAACGATATGCAGGCATTCGGCACCTTGACCCAAGAAGGTCGCCACCGCTTTCATCGCTGGTGGTCAAATCATCTGCTGTTGCTGGTGCAGATCGGCGTTGTGCTCGGCGTGTTGCTGGCGAGCGTGGTCGTGGGCGTGCGGCCGTCGCAGTATTATATGCTGGCGCTTGCTGGCGGCTTTGCCCTCCTGATCTTTGTCCGGTGGCCGATCCTGGGACTACTGTTGACCATTCTGACCGGCTTCGCCGTGAAATATTATGGGCCCAGCGGACTCAACATCACGATGATGGGCGCAGCCTTTCTTTTGGCCGTCTCGGTGGCCCAGGCGCTCTTTTTACGCAAGCATATCGGTTTCTACTCGCGGGCCATTACCTGGCCGGTCATCGCGTTGTCCGGCGCCGCGCTTCTGTCGTTGCTGGTTGGCCAGCTGCCCTGGTTTCCTGTGGAGCGCGCGCCACTCGGCTC
>JACFMY010000329.1:0-3095 GCA_019455155.1 Caldilineaceae bacterium | reverse complement strand
ATCGCCGCGTTTGCGCTCATTGTAATCTCAGGTGGGGTGCTCCTGCTCATGGCGAACCGCCTGGGCGATGTCAGATCGCTCAAGCTGCTGAGCCTGGGCTTCCTGGCCTATGCCTCCCTACACGTTGCAGGGTGGTTTCTCCCTGGCAACCTGATCGATACCCGTGAGTTCTTCACCTATGGCTCGACCGGCAGTCTGTTCTGGATCTGGATCGTCTGTCTGTCGTTGGCCTTTGCCCTCTTTGACCGCCGGGCACACCTGATGGTCCGTATCCTGCTGTTCATCCTGGCGGTTGCAACCACCTACGTGGCCTTTCGTTTTCAGAATGACTGGAAATCTGGTTGGGTGCCGGTCCTGGCTGGAGTCGGGTTCATGCTCTATGTCACCGTGCCCCGGCTGCGCATTCCCATCATACTGGGTGGGTTGCTGACGCTCGTTTATCTAGCCCCGGATATCATTTCCACAGATCAATACAGCTACAGCACGCGCCTGGATGCCTGGTCCATCATGGGCGACATTATTCGCGCGAACCCAGTATTGGGGTTGGGACCGGCTAACTACTACTGGTATACGCCTCTCTTCCCCATCCGGGGATACTTCGTCCAGTTCAATTCCCATAGCCAATACATCGATCTGGTGGCGCAGTTTGGCGTCATCGGTTTGGCCTGTTACCTGTGGATCTATTGGGCTCTCTTTCGAGTTGGTTGGAAGCTGCGGCGCAATCCGGCGCTATCCTCCTTTGAGCGGAGCTATGTTTATGGGGCCCTGTCAGGTGGCGGGGCCATGTTAGTGGCGTCCCTGTTGGGCGATTGGGTTTTGCCCTTCTTTTACAACGTTGGCCTGGCAGGCTTCCGCGCCAGCATTCTAGGCTGGGTTTTTCTTGGCGGGCTGGTGGCCATCGAACGGATCCATGCGCAGGAGATGGCAGGCGAAGGTAATGATACAGATGAACGACTTTCAGCCGCATAGGATAGTGCCGTCCTACAAGGTCGCCGTCGTTCAATGGGTAGAGAGTGACGAGCTTGCCCGCGCCCTCTACCAGGAGTTGGCGGCGCTCGGGCATGACCCGCAATATTTCTGGTGTGAAGATCCGCTTCCGCCGGGGGTTGACGTTGTCTTCACCTTTGCACCATACGGTCACTTCCTGCGCATTGCCAGCCAGCTCGAACAGTACAAACCCGAGCGACGCCCGGTGCTGGTCCATTGGAATACGGAGGGCATGCCGGATCTGCGGTTGCCTTGGTGGTCGGTGCGCACCCTGGGCAGGATGCGCTCATGGGCAGAGCGGCTTTTCGACCAGCCGTCCAGTCCGGTGCGTAAGCTGTTGGGCAGCCGGATCACGGCGTGGCAAAGCTCGCGCATGCTGCGCTTTCGCTATATAGGCGACTATCACTACGCCTACGCCCGGGGGTGGCTGCAGGTATTTGCGGATTCATCCGCGGTCTATGCCCAGATTCACAGCCGCCACGGCCTGCCGACCCATTACTTTCCTTGGGGCGCGGTTCCCGAATGGAGCGCAGACCTTGGGCTGGAGCGTGATATCGACGTGCTCTGGATGGGAAAGCGAGGCACCAAGCGCCGCGGCGAACTGTTGGACCGGATCACGGGCGAGCTAAGACGGCAAGGGAAGACGGTTTATATCGCGGACAACGAAGAACAGCCCTACATATTTGGAGCAGAACGCACCCACTATCTAAACCGGGCGAAGATCGTTCTAAACATAACGCGCACATGGTACGACGACAATTTCTCCCGCTTTGCCATGGCCGCCCCCAATCGAGCGCTCATCGTCTCTGAACCAATGTTGCCGCACTGTCCCGAATACGAAGCGGGCGTGCACTATGTCTCGGCTCCGCCAGCCCAACTGGCAGACGCGATCTTGTACTATCTCGAGCATGAGGCAAAGCGGGCCCGCATTGTCGAAAATGCGTGGCGGCTGCTGGCAACGGATTTGACCATGCGGCGGAGTGTGCAGCGAGTCATGGATGAGGTGGCCTCCTTGCTCTGCCGCGCCAACGCCACGTCGCATCACCAAGTCGAGCCATGAAAAGAGTGTCCATCATCATTGTCAGTTGGAATACACGGCAGCTTTTGGAAGAGTGTCTGGAGTCCGTTCAGGACGAACTGGCAGCTTTGGGCAACGCCGCTGTGGAAACCTTTGTGGTCGACAACGCGTCGGATGACGGCAGCGTTGCGATGGTCCAGGCGCGGTTTCCATGGGTGCAGCGGATCGAGAACCGCACGAATATCGGATTTGCGCGGGCAAACAACCAGGCGATCGCGGTGAGCTCGGGTGAATATGTCCTACTGCTCAACCCGGATACCCGCCTGCTGCCCGGCGCGCTGGCCACACTGGTCAGCTTTATGGAGCAGACTCCCGCAGCAGGGGCGGCCGGCTCGCGGCTGTTGAACGCCGATGGCTCGTTGCAGCGATCCTGCTATCGCGCGCCCACTGTGGCACGGGAGTTCTGGCGCCTGTTTCATCTCGATAAGCTTTATCCGTTTGCCGAATACCCAATCCACAGCTGGCCGGCCGCGTCGCCGCGAACCGTCGATATTGTGCAGGGCGCCTCTATGATCATCCGCAGGAGAGCGCTGGAGGACGCTGGCACGCTGGACGAAACCTATTTCATGTATTCGGAAGAGGTCGATCTGTGCGAGCGCATCCGCCGTGCCGGATGGGAGATCTACTGGGTGCCCGGCTCCGCGGTCATCCACTACGGCGGCCAGAGTACACGGCAGGTCGCGGATGCCATGTTCATTCGGCTCTATGAAGGGAAGATCCTGTTTTTTCGCAAACATTACGGCCCCCTGGCGGTGTGGCTTTACAAGATCGTATTGTTCCTTTCCTCATTACCTCGCATCGCGCTGAGCCTGCTTGCTGCCTTCGAACGCATGCCGCGCCGGCAACAACACCGCACCCTTGCCGCGCGGTATTGGCGCCTCGTGCAGCAGTTGCCCGGCCTTTGAGATTTGTAAGTTGATTGCAAGCCGAGGTGCCCTCCTGCCGTGCTAAGCTGGACTGGAATCCACGAGTAGCGTGGTCGTGTGCGCGCCGGTTGCCTTGAAAGAAGTCTGTTGTTTCCGGGCAACGG
>JACFMY010000328.1:5778-7403 GCA_019455155.1 Caldilineaceae bacterium | reverse complement strand
CCTTTTCGATGATCAAAATGCAGACAACCGGTTCCCTTTTAGCGTATCAGAAACACCTGGCCATGTTGTGCATCGATGAAGCTGTCGATATCCTGTGCGGTCACTTGCCGCAAGGCTTTGTCACCCAGGTGCCCGAGAAATATCATCAAGTCGCTCAAATAATGCTTGGGGGTGCTGCGATCCCCGTACCGTCGGTAGAGATACCGACTGAAGATGGCCGTCGCCGTTGTCGTCTCCATGGTCGCCTCCTCCGGTGGTGATCATACCACCGATAGTGGCCGACTCAGTGTAAGATGACAAATACAACAGGGTACAAAATGTGGTTCTGCCGCCTGTGATACGGCCGTACGCCAACGTTTGGGGGATCGAGGTGAGGGTCCGCACGATGGACTTGCGCGAAATTGCGGCAGAGAAGATTCGTGCGACAGCGACCCGTGTTCGTTATCGTGACTTCTATGACTTGTACTTGATCCTGGAAGACCAGGGTGTCGAGCTTGACCAGGTGGTAGATTTGGTACGCCAAAAAGAGGTTCGTGCGCCCATCGGACCAGACCAGATTCGGGCAAACTGGCAGCAGGCACAACAGCAAGCAGACGACGATCTGCGCTCCATTCATTGCTCGCGCACGATTGCGCACGAACGGATCTCCGTCACGCTGGAACGGCTTCGATTCGAGCCAGTGTTGCCCAGATAGTTCTACCTGCTACCCACAATCATGACTGAACATCGAACGCAAACTGGTATGATCCATCCCGAGGGATACTTGGTTAGTCGCCCAACGCCTTCAGCAGAGCCTCGCGCACATCGGCATAGTAGAGGATGCTCAATTTCATCGCCATCTCGTCCGACAACTCGTTGAGTTGTCGCCGGGCAGAGATGGGAATCATCAGCAGTGTCGCGCCCTTCTCGATTGCTAGCTCTGCGACGCTTACGGCGTTGAAAACTGGGTCGAGCCCTCCGGCCAAGTTGAGCGCTCCGACTGCAATCAGGCCGCCCTTAAGGCTTTTGCCCAACATGGCACTGCAAAACGCAAGCAATGCAGGAAGTCCGAGCCCGGCACCAGTGGTAGCGGCGTCGAAGCTGCGCAATTGTACGATCAATTCATGTTGTCGGGGGTCGCGGTCGCCAACTAGTTCCTGCGTGCGGGAGAGCATGTTCTGTTCAGCGTACCGCACGCTTTCGCGGAAAGCCGCAGGTGCAGGAATGTTGGCAATGTGGATGCCTCGACCCGTGCTGATATTGACATCAATGCGATAGAGTCCGATGGCTTCGTCGGCACCGCCAGGGCTAACTGCCCACACTTGACCGGGGGGAAGGGGGTCGGTACCGATGTCGTGCGCGCTCTGGAGTTCAGGTGTGACGACATACTGCTCAACGCCGTCAGTGCCCATATGAAAGCTGAAGTGCGTATTGCGAAATTCGGCGCTGCCGATACGCTTCTGTTGCTCCTTGACGCGACGGCGACACTCCATGGCAAGGTGCACTGCCCATTCGACATCCGCGTCGGCAATCGGCATTTCGTAGTCTGGGTACAACAGCTTAAGCAGACCGTTTACTGTGCGATTGACAGCAGTCGTATCGCGCCCACTTAGCGCACTGCCATAGCGCACGATGCCCTGTATGCG
>JACFMY010000328.1:0-5768 GCA_019455155.1 Caldilineaceae bacterium | reverse complement strand
TTGGCTCCAGCTCTCAGAGAGAAAGTCACTGACAAGGCCAAAGTGATCGGTAAAGAGCGAGCGGTCTACCTTGGGCACATCCCAACCGGGCACAAAAGCGTGAATCCGATCCATGAAGGCCGTGTCATTGCGCATCTCTTTGGGCAGTGGACCAAACAAATGGCCGACACGCTGCTGGTGTTCGACGTCGACCTCAAAATTGCCGACCAGGACGATCCCGCCGTCGCCACGGATGCTTTCGCGGCCACGGCTAAACTCGCCCGATTCCATGTAGCCCTTCATGATGTTGACGCCGTCCTTCTGGTCAAATGAGACGCCCGAGACTTCGTCGAAGCAGACTACGTCGTATTGGCAGACCAGCCCACGTTGGCCCGTGCTGTTGTTGACAAACATCTGCGCCACCGTCGCTTTACCACCCGACACGAGGTGCGAGTACGGCGAGATTTGCTGGAATAAGTGTGATTTGCCGGTGCCGCGTGGACCTAGCTCGATCATGTTGTAGTTGCGCTCGACGAACGGCACCATGCGCAGCAGGAGTATGTCGCGCGTGCGGGCAGAAAGCTGCGCCGGTTCGAAACCTACGCTACGCAGGAGCAGGTCTCGCCATTGTTCGGTCGTGAATACCGACCGTCCACGCGCAAAGTCTTCCAGTACTCCGCGTTTTGAGAGCTGGATCGGGCGCAAGAATGCTACGTTGAACGGGCGACCATTCTTCTCTTGTGCTAGGACCGCATCGTATTCCAGGTGGAGTTCGGCATAGAAGCCGCCGGTCAACATCCGTTCATTTTCGGCGACGAGTTTCGCGTCGATTCGCACATCGCGCAGGCGCAGACTGGGCAGGGTGACCAAATACGAGTCCGTCAGTGTGTCTAGCCGTGCCGTCACCAGGTCGATCAGCTTGACTAACCCCTGCTCGCGTGCGCGCGATTTGAATAGCTCCTCCTCGCCCGGTCGCACGGTGCGCTCGCGCATCTGCCTTTCGACGATTTCCAGCCCTTCGGCAATCTCCTGCTCGTCGGTGGTAGCGCAATACCGGCCCAACAAAAACTCACCTACGTAGGTCGGTACAGGGTACTGGCCGCGGAAGCGCAGGGCGAGATCTTTGCGCACGATGTAGCCGTCGAAGGCTTGTGCAGCCAGTTGATCCAGCGTATCCAGTTCCATGACCTATGCCCCGACGATGGTCGGCATCTGAGATACAACGGTGCCATTTGCCGCGAGTACAACGACTATGACAGCACTGCCTGCACGATCTTCCTCTTCGACCAGGAGCGAGACGTTGCCGTCGGAGTCAGGCGATTTGGGCTCGATCGCAAGCGACGAAGCCGCGTTGCCCGCCTGCGTGCGGATATCGACAGTCACATCGGCATTGGCCGCATCCAGCTTCACATAACAGCGCAGGCCACGCCAGCTTACGTTCTCGATTTTGACCGGCGGAAATTCTGATTTCGCCTTGGTGACGGAGATCAAGGGGACGATGCATTCCTGCGGGCTAATGCCCCCATGTTCGTACTCTTTGCCGTCTTCATAACAGGCGATTCCAGAAGCCAGGGCGATGTGCACGTTTTTGTCCCAATGCCAAGGCACCGACTGCTGGTCCGTGTCGGCGCCGTCTTTCAACACTGCGCAGCGGCCTTTGCGCAGATGGCTGGCGTGGATCGGCAGCGCCACCTTGGGAAGATTCCCCGGCAGCAGCAGCCAGCCATGGTCGGTGGTGACGATGACCTCGCGCCAGCCGTGATTGAGCAGCATGGCAATCCGGTCGCGAATCAAGAGCATCTCTTCGTTAAGGCGATGTGCCAGCTTCCAACCATGCTGGTGTCCATGTTGGTCGATGGCGCCCAGTTCGGTCCACCCGATGCCGGCGGGATCGCCCAGTTCATCGCCGGAAAGCACCTGGAAACCTACGTCTGCGAGCAAACTGCGCATCTGTGCAATTCCAATGGGGGTGTGCGACTCGGCAGCCGCAGGCGTAAGATCGGTACGGCCATCTCCAACGACGAGCGCCCCAATCGGAGCTGCGGCGGGCTTGGCCGTCGGCGTGACCGTCGGCAGCGCAGCAAGGCGCCATGTACCTTTACAGACCATCCCCTGTTGCTGGAGGATGGAGATGAGCTGCTGCCCGACATCATAGCGCAGGGCATCGACGAAAACGATGCAGGTGCCGGGCGCCGGAGCGGCTGCCGCTTCGACTACATAATTCTTCGCTGGATTGCCGACCACGGCCTGCTGCATGGCTTTGGCACCTTGCTCGAGCCAGGGCCGGTAAAGTGCGCGAATGACGGCGCGAACTGCGGCGGTATCGTCTACTTGACGCACCGCTGCCAACGCGTTCAGGGCGGCCGTATCTACTTGCCAGCCGTGTTCTGTATAGTTTGCCGCGATCTGCTCTACTGTCGCACCACCTGGAGAATTGACAGACCTTTGGGCCAGATCGACGAGGTGTCCGAGGGCAATGGCCAGCGGCGTCTCTCCCAGCTTGGCCCAGATCCATGTGCGCCGCGCCGCGTGTTCGGTTTCCAGATCGGCGAGCGTGGCGCACACGTCGGCGGGAAGCGCATTGCCCAGCGCAACGAGCCGCTCACGCAAGGAAGCCTCTGCGGATTCGTTGTCCTGCGGCCAATAGGGTTCACGCTTCTCGAATAGCCCCAACTGTGGCCGCGCACGGCGCAACAGACCTGCAATGTTGGGATAGCCGGTTGGAGCTTCGCAGTAGCGTTCCCACACCACCTTCCAAGCTCCCTTGTCTGCACCGAGATGCTCTGCAGCCGTGACCGTGCCGTCTTTCTCAGGGTGAAAACCGTATTTCTGCTGCGCGAGGCTGCAAAAGGCCGTCCACGTGGCGTTGTCTACCTGTTCGCGATATTCAGTGGGGTCGTTCATCCAGAGCAGCAGCCTGCGCACATCGTCGGGGTTGAGCAATTCGTCCAGATACCCGGAGCGCAGAGGGGCAGCTTTGCGCAAGCGTGCAACCGGCTCATTGGCGAGCACAGGCAGCGCACGCAGGAGCGCGTCTTTGGTGGCGTTGTCGGCGCCGACGGAAATGTCCAGCCCGCCCTCTTTCGTCTGAATAAACGCGGCGATTGTCCAATCGCGTCCGTTCTTTTGCGTCCACACCACACCCCGATACTGGAGCTCTGCCAGCGGTTGTAGCGGCTTTGGGCATTCTTCGATGCCTCGGAGATCGGCCTTGCCCACGCCCGGCAGGTAGAGAATCGGGACTTGGCCTGCCGGCATCTGGCTGCCGGCAAGGGTGCCTGCCAACATACACCGGACCCAGTAGGCGGGACCGCGCAGTTCATCCGGCACATAGTTGTCCGAGTCAAACGTAAGCAGCGGCAGGCGGCCGCGCAGGGCCGGCAGCAGCGCCTCCCACTGCCTGTCCTTGTCGGTCCACAATACAACTTCGGGCGCGACCTGGTCGTTTTTGTTATAGAGTCCAGCCTGGCTGACCGCTGCAACGACGGCATCCAGGACTGTGGTGATCTGTTTTGCTTGCATGCAATACTCTTCTGATAAGCCCGAAATTCCAGGTGTGAAATTGCGTCAGGGCCAACGTTTGCGGTGATAGTCAAGTAGTTCGCGCAGTCCCAGCCGGTTGGTGGCGTTACCGGTCCGCAAGTAAAAGACCTCGCTCGCTGCACCACTCTTCGGATCTTTCTCGGTGGCGATGGCCGGCCATTGGGCCGGATCGACGATGACCTTGCACACGGTCTTGTCACCATGCACATGAAAGGTGACGTGGATTGCAGAGGCGAAATTCTGTCCGAAGGTGTTCTGGAGCAAGAGCGTGCGCAGCCACCGTTCATACGCGTCCACATTGTGATCTTTGGCGTTGACTGTGCGGTAATCCTCCTCGATGCCGCAGATGTTGCCGTTGTCTTCCACGCCAATCAACAGAGTCCCGCCGCGCTCAGAATTGAGAAAGCCCGCCACAGTCTTGACGATGACGCCTTCCAGGACTGGGTTCTTCTTGCCTTCGGTCATGTCCCAGCATGCGGTAGACTTGAACTCCAACTCGGCATGCTCACCCTGAGCAATCAGCTCGGTGATGTCGGCTTCGAGGAGCGCCTCGAAATCGCGCGCCTTCCACGGATTCTCGGCCTGGAGCTGGCCCACCGTCAACTTGCTGAACGTCGGCAGGACGCGGCGCATGGCTTTTCTGGTGTAGTCGTCGTCGCGTATTTCCACGCCCGCACCCACCGTGTCGTCGTGCAGGAAACGGGTGACGTCCCAATCCTGCAGGTCCGGCGCCATCCAGCATGCGCTGCGAAAGTGCAGTTCGACGAGGGGGTCTAGCTGCGACGGTCGCTTCCCGGCATCATGCAGCGTCTCGGCGCTGATCCCGGGCAAATAGATGATTGGGATTACGTGGGGCGGGAGCGGATCGCTCAATCGACGCGCCAGCATACAGCGCAGCCAAGTTGCCGGACCGCGTCGTTGCGCCGCCGTGTAGTCACCGAGACTCAAGACGTGCAGCCGCGTGCGCAGGCTTGGGATCAACGATTCCCAGTCACCGGTGCCGTCCGGCCAGAAGACTGCCGCGGGGGGAGCTTCGTCCAGCGGGTCGTATCGTTGTGTCTGGCGGATGCTCGTGATGAGCAAGTCCAGGAGCGTGTCCGTGTTCCTTGCCACGCCGTTTCTCCTCGTGGCCGGTTATGATGCGGATCGATGCGCGGCGCGGGCCGCTTCTTTCTCGGCAAGGGTGAAATGCAGATCGTTGTGGCGCTCACTGCCGTCGGGATTGCTGCCGCGGTCTTTCTTCCAGTTGACGGTGAACTTCTTGCGCAGCACACCGGCCTCGACAAAGGGGCGCACGTTGAGGCGCACGCCGTCGTTGAGATCAGGATCCCAGCCGATGGGCTGCTCATGCAGCGGCTTCCAGCGCACGTAGATGTCATAGGGCGGCTCACCCTTGCGGATGGCTTGCAGCTTCTTCTGTAACTCTAGCGCGGCGACCAGGCGGCCTTCTGCGCCAGGCTCGCCGCGTTCCACGGCAGCCCGTTGTGCGTCGATCCAGTCGTTGCCCAGGTAGGTGTAGATCAGGCGATCCAGCAATGCACCGTCGAGTTTATGGTAGTTGACCAGCGCCGAAAAGCCGTCGCGGCGTCCATCCCAGATGTGCCAGATGAAGGGCCGGTTCTGGAAGAGGCGGCAGTGCTGCTCGAAGAAGCCGTCGCGCAGCCACTCCTCCAGGCTCTTGCCGGAGTAGCCCACAGCGGCCAGGAGCTTTTGCTGCGTCGCCAGTGACCAACCGGCACCAGGCGGGACGGGCGTTGTGGGCACGTAGTCGCCGACGCGATATTTCTCGAAGTCGGGCAGCTCCGGCGGATTGGAATATGAGTGAGCCAGAAGAACGCGCAGCCGTTCGTGCGCGGGCGGTTCACCGGCAACAGACGGCAGGCAGAGGATGCCGTCCCTATCGGCGAAGGCAGCCAGATCATCATCGGCGTTTTGAGGCCAGCGGTAGCCGAGCAAGCGGGCTACAGCCACTTGCAGCGGATCAGCAGAACCAACGGGATGACCGGCAAAGAGCCACTGTGAGGGGTCATTGGAGTAGGGTTCGGGCAAGCCATCGGGGTAACGATCCGCGGCGACCTTTTGCCAATGCTTTACGTCAAAGGAAACTCGAGTCAGCGGAACGTTAGATACATGGACCGAGGCTTGATCCTTTTTTACGGCATTTCGGTAATCACTGGATGAGCAATATGCCCAGAGCGCTGTTAGCAGGTTGGAATCTACAGGAACGAGCGGTGCAATACTGCTAT
>JACFMY010000327.1 GCA_019455155.1 Caldilineaceae bacterium | reverse complement strand
GGCACAAACCAAAGCGCGCCTCGCAGCTCAACGGGCTGCGTACAAAGGCCTTCTTGATTCCCCGACGGGCCAGTGTTGAAAGCGCCGCCTCGGTCAGAAGGTCGTCTTTCTGCAGCAACACCTCACCAGTCTCGGGATCGGTGATGGCGGCGTTGAGGTAGCGACCGGCGATCCGTTCGGTGAACGATTCGCCCATGGTCTTGGCTTCCTCTTCCGTGATCCAGATACCCGTGACCGTGCCGCAGTCCTCTTCGGTGATGATTACATCCTGAGCCACATCGACCAGACGCCGTGTGAGATAACCGGCGTCCGCGGTACGCAGCGCGGTGTCGGCCAGACCCTTGCGTGCACCGTGTGTGCTCAAGAAATATTCCAGCGCAGTCAGCCCTTCGCGGAAGTTGGAGCGAATGGGCAACGGAATGATCCGCCCGTTGGGGTCGGCCATCAGGCCACGCATACCTGCAAGCTGGCGCACCGGGTTGATGCCGCCCTTGGTTGCGCCGGAGCGGGCCATGGCGCCCAGACCCTCGATGGGGCTCAGCAGCTCCTTCACCGCGTCGGTCACTTCGTCCGTGGCGCGTGTCCACAACTCGACCGTCTTGTTATAGAGCTCTTCCTCGGTAATCAGGCCGCGGCGGTACTGCTGCTCCGCTTTCTCCACCTCGTTGGTGGTGCGCTCGAGGATGTCCGCCTTTTTGTCCGGTACGTTGATGTCGGAAATCGCGATCGTGATACCTGAGCGCGTGGCAAAGCGGAAGCCAAGATCCTTGATGTTGTCCACCGTCGTTGCCGTATTTTCGCGGCCCAGGTGCTTGTAACAGCGCCCCACAACGGTGTCGACACCCTTGCGATCCAGCAATTCGTTGACGAACCACAGCTCTTCCGGCAGGGCACGGTTGAAGATAATACGGCCCACTGTCGTACGAATGAGCCGCTCCTGGGGCCAGCTTGCGCCCAACAGACCCAGCTTGCGCAGCGCCTCGCGTGTTTCGTCCATCGCCGCCGCGCCGAAGCCCGGAATCTCGCCAATCATCTTGCGCTCACCCTGGGCGAACAGGTCCATGACCTCGCCCACGGTCTTGACGTTGTAGTCCTTCAAGGCATCCAGCACGCGGTCGCTGATCTCCAGCTCGTCGATGGACACATGATCGAATCTGCTGGTGAAGAGCACACGGATAGGCTGGCGCAGCTTGATGATGCCCATGTCGTAGGCATATTCGGCCTCCTCCATGCTGCTGAACGCCGGCAGGGTGGAGGTCTCAGCCTTCTCGTCTTCGTCTACGGTCAGGTAGTAGACGCCCATGACCATGTCCTTGGACGGACCTACGATGGGGTCGCCACTGGACGGCTTGAGCAAGTTCTGGGTGGCTAGCATGAGCTCGCGCGCCTCGCGTACAGCCTCCTCGCTCAGCGGCACGTGTACGGCCATCTGGTCACCGTCGAAGTCGGCGTTGAAGGCCGAGCAGGTGAGGGGGTGGAGCTGGATCGCGCTGCCCTCGATGAGCACCACCTCAAAGGCCTGAATACCCAGGCGGTGGAGCGTTGGCGCCCGGTTCAGCAGCACCGGTCGCTCGTGACAGATCTCCTCCAGCACGTCCCATACTTCAGGGCTCATGCGGTCTACCATGCGCTTGGCGCTCTTGATGTTGTGAGCAAAGTTGTTCTCGACCAGCCGGCGCATGACAAAGGGCTTGAAGAGCTCAAGCGCCATCTTCTTGGGCAGGCCACACTGATGCAGCTTCAACGTCGGGCCAATCACGATGACCGAGCGGCCCGAGTAGTCGACGCGTTTACCCAGCAGATTGCGGCGGAAGCGCCCCTGTTTACCCTTGAGGAGGTCGCTTAGGCTCTTGAGCTTGCGCTTGCCACTGCGGCTGACCGCGCGGCCGCGGCGGCCGTTGTCGATCAGGCTATCTACCGCCTCCTGCAGCATACGCTTTTCGTTGCGTACGATGACGTCCGGCGCGCCCAGCTCCATGAGTCGCTTGAGCCGGTTGTTGCGGTTGATGACACGCCGGTACAGGTCGTTCAGGTCGCTGGTGGCAAAGCGTCCACCGTCTAGCTGTACCATTGGGCGCAGCTCGGGCGGGATCACCGGCAGCGCGGTCAGGATCATCCACTCGGGGCGATTGCCGCTCTTGCGGAAATTCTCCACCACGCGCAGCCGCTTGGCCGCCTTTTTGCGCCGTTGCTTGCTCTTGGTCGTGCGCATCTCGCGGCGTAGCTCTTTCTGCATTTTGTCCAGATCAAGCTTGGCCACAATATCGCGCACGGCTTCGGCGCCCATGCCGGCGGTAAAGACATTGCCCCATCGCTCCGACAGCTCGCGGTAGCGGTTCTCGGTCAACAGCTGCTTTTCTTCTAGCGCCTTCAGGTCGTCCAGGGCACGCTCCATCTGCACGCGCAGCGTGTCCTTTTTGTTTTCGATATCGGCGCGCAGGCTTTCGATCTGTGAGCCAAGCTCATTGCGCACAAAATCGCGCTTGGCGCCCACCCGCATGCGGATGTCAGCCTTTTCGGCGTCCGACTCACCCTGCAGGTCGTTGAGCTTCTGCTGTACCAGATCGTTGACGATGGTGTCGTAGTCGTTGGAAACCAGCTCGCCCTTGCGCAGCACCGCCCGCTCCGACCAGGAGAGAAACTTGTCTTCGGACGCTTTCTTGCCTGCATTGGTATGGATCCAGGTCTGCAGCTTCTGCGCTTCCGCGATGACCTGCGACGACTCCTCGTTGATACGGTCGTTGAGCTTGCGGATGTCCTTCTCTTCATCCGCGTCAAGCGTCGCGAGACCAGCCTCCAGCTCGGCCTCCAGCTTGTCGATCTGCTCCTGAATCTCGCCGTCCATGCGTTGGAGCCGCATCTGCAGCTCACGCTCGTGGCGCTGGATGGCACGGCTGCGCGCATCTTCGTTGACGTTGGTGACGATATATTGGGCGAAATAGAGTACGCGCTCCAGGTGACGCGGGCCGATGTTGAGCAGCAACCCCAGGCGGCTGGGCACCCCCTTCACGTACCAGATATGGCTGACCGGCGACGCCAGCTCAATGTGCCCCATGCGCTCACGGCGCACGCGGCTCGGCGCAACTTCCACGCCACACTTGTCACAGACGATGCCCTTATAGCGAACACGCTTGTACTTGCCACAGGCACACTCCCAGTCGCGCGTCGGACCAAAGATCCGTTCGCAGAAGAGCCCGTCGCGTTCAGGTCGCAGCGTGCGGTAGTTGATCGTTTCCGGCTTGGTTACCTCACCATAGCTCCATTCGCGAATGCGCTCAGGGGAAGCCAGGGAGATCCGAATGGCATCAAAGTTCTTAACTTCCATGCATTTATCCTTTCAAAGGGACAATCGGAGACAAGTGAGCCCGCAGCGACGGAAAGGGCCATGCCGCGCAAGCCAGCGCCATAGCCGTTCCTGTCACCTTGGGCTCCATTATCCCTTCTTATTCGCCGCTCATCTTCGTCATCGGCCCCGGTACGTTGAGGCTGAAGCCCAGCTTTGGCATACTTTCGGTCGTATCCTCTTTACCAAAGTGGATGACCTCGTTCTTCTCGTTGATGACCTCAACATCCAGACCCAGACTCTGCAGCTCTTTGACGAGCACGCGGAAGCTCTCAGGGACGCCAGGGCTTTGGATAGGCTCGCCCTTGACAATGGCCTCGTAGGTCTTGACTCGCCCGGTAATGTCGTCCGACTTGACCGTGAGCATTTCCTGGAGGATGTGGGCGGCGCCATAGGCCTCCAACGCCCAGACTTCCATCTCGCCGAAGCGCTGGCCGCCGAACTGCGCCTTACCGCCCAACGGCTGTTGGGTCACCAGGCTGTACGGTCCCGTCGAGCGAGCGTGGACCTTGTCTTCCACCAGGTGGTGCAGCTTCAGCATCTGGACAACGCCGATCGTCACTGGCGAGTCATAGGGCATACCGGTCTTGCCGTCATAGAGGCGTTGCTTGCCTGTTGTGGGCAGGGGCCAGCCGCTCTCACGGCTCAGCGCCTCTGTGGCCGCTTCCAGCTCTGCACCGGTGTGGTCGCTGGGATCGCCTCCGTGATAGATCATCCACTCACGCAGGGCGACCTCGCGTGTCACCTGATTCGCTTCGGTGCTGGCCCGGCGCAGTTCGTACCCCTCTGGCAGGAGCTCTTCCGGCGCGTAGCCGCGCTCCTTGAGCCACTGGCGCAGGGCCGATTGGCGAGCGTAGGTCTGATCCCGGTAAAGACGTTCGGCGTCAAAACCCAGCGGCTCAAGCCACGACAACAGGTAGATGATCCGGGCATCGTTGTCGTCCTTCAGCTCTTCCGGCGGAATGCCTTCAGCCTGGACAAACTTGATGGCCTTTTCGGTGATATCCTGCCACGCGCGGTCAATCAGCCAGGCTCGGGCCAGCTCGGCCTCAATCTCGTCTTCCTTGGCGCCGTCAAAAACCGGCGTCTCGGCCATGAAGCCCAGCCGTGACGCGGCCCAGCCCAAGTGTGCTTCGAGGATCTGGCCGATATTCATGCGGCCTGGCACGCCTAGGGGATTGAGGATGATATCGACCGGCGTGCCATCTTCCAGGAAGGGCATGTCCTCGATCGGCACAACCTTCGAGATGACGCCTTTGTTGCCGTGGCGGCCAGCCATCTTGTCGCCTTCCGTCAGGCGCCGGCGCTGGGCAACGCTCACCCGCACGATCTTCTCAACGCCCGCCGCCAGATCACGGTGCTCGTCCCGGTCAAAGACCTTGACATCGACCACCTTGCCTCGTTCACCATGGGGCAGGCGCAAGGAGGAATCTTTCACCTCGCGGGCCTTTTCGCCGAAGATGGCGCGCAACAGCTTTTCCTCGGGTGTGAGCTCGGTCTCACCTTTGGGCGTAATCTTGCCAACCAGGATGTCGCCAGGGGTCACTTCGGCGCCGATGCGGATGATGCCTTCCTCATCCAGATCCTTGAGCGCGTCCTCACCCACGTTGGGAATATCACGCGTGATCTCTTCGGGCCCCAGCTTTGTCTCCCGGGCGTCGACCTCATGTTTCTCAATGTGGACAGAGGTATATTTGTCGTCCTGAACCAGCCGTTCGCTGACCAGGATCGCGTCTTCGAAGTTGCCACCTTCCCAGCTCAGATACGCGACCACGACATTCTGGCCCAGCGCGAGCTCGCCGCCGTCCGTGCTAGAGCTGTCGGCCATAACATCACCAGCCTTGACGACGTCGCCCTTAAAGACAACAGGTCGCTGGTCGATGCAGGTGCTCTGGTTGCTGCGGTTGTATTTGCGCAGGTTATAGACGCGGCGCGTGCCGTCAGTCTCCTGGACTACGATCTGGTCACCGACGACGCTCACCACCTCGCCGTCATTCTTGGCCACGATCACCTGGCCCGAGTCCACGGCGGCCTGCAGCTCCATACCGGTACCCACGATGGGCGCCTCGGGGCGCACCAGCGGTACAGCCTGGCGCTGCATGTTCGAGCCCATGAGCGCGCGGTTGGCGTCGTCATGTTCCAGGAACGGAATCAGCGCGGCCGACACACCAACGATCTGTTTGGGCGAGACGTCCATGAAGCGGATCGCGGTTGACTGCTCGAACTTGAAATCTTCGGCCTGGCGTGCGGACGGGCGCGGGTTCAAAAACTCGCCGACGGCATTGAGCCCGGATGAAGCCTGGGCAATGGACGCCTCTTCATCTTCGTCGGCGGTCAGATAATTCACATCACGGCTGACGAACGGTTTCACACGCACGCTGTCGAGACCCTGGATCTTGCTGATCTTTTTCGCCAGCGCGGGATCGACTTGGGTGCCGCGCTTGGCCACCACGGTGCCGCCGGCCGGATCGACCACATCGGCATCCAGGGTGTGGCCGGTCAACGCCTCGATGGAGAGCGCCACTTCCTTGAGCACACGGCGATAGGGCGTTTCGATAAAACCATAGTCGTTCACGCGGCCGAAGGTAGCCAGCGAACCGATCAGACCGATGTTGGGGCCTTCTGGCGTCTCAATGGGACAGATGCGGCCATAATGGCTGAAATGCACGTCACGCACATCGAAGCCAGCCCGCTCACGGCGCAGACCGCCGGGTCCCAACGCGCTCAGGCGCCGCTTGTGAGTCAACTCGGCCAGCGGGTTGGTCTGGTCCATGAACTGGCTCAGCTGGCTGCCGCCGAAGAACTCGCGCGTCGCCGCCACCACAGGCCTGATATTGATAAGGCTCAGCGGCGTCACCTGGTCAGGGTCGCGGATCGACATGCGCTCCCGTACCACGCGCTCCATGCGCAGAAGCCCGATGCGCAGCTGGTTCTGGATCAGCTCACCCACTGTCTTGACCCGGCGATTGCCCAGATGGTCGATGTCGTCGGGACGCCCCTCACCCGTGTTGATGAGGATGATGCGCTTGATCACCGCCACCAGATCATCGTTCGTGAGGGTGCGGGTCTGCATGGGCGTATCGAGCCCCAGGCGGCGGTTCAGCTTGTACCGGCCCACCTTGCCCAGATCGTAGCGCCGCGACGAGAAGAAGAGGTTCTCGACAAAATTCCGGGCGTTGTCCAGCGTCGGTGGGTCACCCGGCCGCAGCTTCTTGTAGAACTCCAGGAGCGCGTCGTCTCTACCCTTTTCCGAATCGGTGGTGGGGTTGCTGGTCGTGTCGCGCTCGAGGGTGGACTCAATAAAGGGATGGTCCAGGTCGGTGTCGACATCGCCAAAGAGCGCGCGAATCTCGTCGTCGGTGCCAAAGCCCACGGCGCGCAGGAGTATGGTCACGGGCAGCTTACGCTTGCGATCGACCTTGACGCTGACAATGTCCCGCTTGCTCGTTTCGAACTCAAGCCAGGCGCCACGGCTGGGGATGAGTTTAGCCCCCGCCAGGTCACGGCCCGTGCTGCGGTCGGGCTCTACAGTAAAGTAGACACCCGGGGAGCGGATGAGCTGGCTCACGACCACGCGTTCGCTACCATTAATAATAAAGGTAGCCGAGTCGGTCATCAGCGGAAAATCTCCCATGAAGACTTCCTGTTCGCTGACCTCGCCTGTCTCCCGATTTAGCAGCTTGACCTTGACCCACAACGGCGCCGAAAAGGTAATATCACGCTCTCGGCATTCCTCCTCCGGATATTTCGGTTCGCCAAAATAGAAATCCCCGAAGTGCAGCTCCAAATTCTTGTTGAAGCTGACGATCGGCGAAATCTCGGCGAAAAGCTCCTTTAATCCTTCCGACTTGAACCACTCGAAACTGCGGAGCTGCACTTCCGTCAAGCGCGGCAAGTCGAGCACGGCGGGCGTCCGCGCATAGCTTTTGCGGAGAACGCGTGCTCTCTGGGTGGACACACTAGTTCCGTTTGCGGATAGGCTCATGTAATCCAGCTCCTGTATTAAGGTATGAACAAGAAGTACTGGGCACAACGCCGGCTAGAGCTCGCTGGCGATCATCTCCTGTGCCCGT
>JACFMY010000326.1 GCA_019455155.1 Caldilineaceae bacterium | reverse complement strand
GGGCGCCGGAGCCGCGTGCGGGAGCGCGCGGCTCCGGCGCCCGCGGCCCGGCCGCGGCCGGCTGCACCGTACCCTTGATCACTTCAACAGGCCCGGAACAGGTACAGAATGTAGATTGATTTGAATGGGCGCAGGGAATCCCCAAGCCGGCCCCAGCCGGCGTTCAGCGAATCGCGTAAGCGGCACCAACTGTTCAAACTGTAAGAGGTCGACACTCATGCTAGCAACGAAAGCGGAGGCCGAGTCCGGCCTGCACCTGGAACTGTCTGACGATTTGCTCATGTTACAGAACCTTGCGCGTGACTTTGCCCGCAAGGAAATTATGCCGGTAGCGGAGCACTATGATCGCACGGGTGAGTGGCCATGGGACGTCTGGAAGAAGGCGCTCAAAATTGGCCTCGTCAACCTGAATATCCCCGAAGGGTATGGTGGTGGCGGCGCCAGCGTACTGGAAGAGTGCATCGTCGCCGAGGAGCTGGCCTACGGCTGCTCCGGCATTCAGACTGCCCTGATGCTCAACCAGCTTGCCGTCCTGCCTATCCTCATTGCTGGCAACGCCGATCAGATGGGACGATACTTCCCACGCCTGGTCGAAGAGGGCAAGATTATTGCCTACTGCATGACCGAACCAGATGCGGGATCTGATGTGGCTGGCATCAAGACGACCGCCGTGCGCAAGGGCGACCACTATGTTCTCAACGGCACCAAGACCTGGATCACCGATGGGCCGGTGGCCAGCTATTTCACGGTCTTTGCCAAGACAGACCCCGATGCGCGGCACAAGGGGATGAGCTGCTTTATTGTAGAGCGCGATTGGAAAGGCGTTAGCACGAGCAAGCCGCTGGAGAAGTTGGGACAACATGCCGCCCAGGCCTGCCAGGTCTTCCTGGAGGACGTCGAGGTGCCAGCCGAGAACCTGCTGGGCCGCGAGGGCGATGGCTTTATGATCGGCATGAAGGTCTTCGACAAGAGCCGGCCACCCGTGGCCGCGGCGGCGACAGGCGTGGCGCGCCGCGCGCTGGACGAAGCGGTGAAATATGGGGGCGAACGCATGGCCTTCGGCCAACCCATCTTCAGCTTCCAGGGCGTCGGCTTCATGCTGGCGGACATGAAGATCCGCGTCGAAGCCTCGCGGGCCCTCACCTGGCGATCGGCGTGGCTCATCGATAACGGCAAGCGCAACACCGTGGAAGCGGCCGCGGCCAAGGCCTTTTCTGCCGACGCGGCCATGATCAACGCTACCGATGCGGTGCAGGTCTTTGGTGGCAACGGCTACAGCAAAGAGTATCCGGTGGAAAAGCTCATGCGCGATGCCAAGATCTACCAGATCTACGAGGGTACAACGCAGATCCAAAAAGGGATTATCCTGCGCGAGCTGTACAGAGGGTAAGCGAGGAGCGCGAAAGCCGGAGCAGCCCGGTGACAGCAGGAACTTGGCCGTACGCTGTCGCGATCAGGGCTTGATGGCTTTCAAATAGAACATGCGTTGGTCGAAGACTAGCTTGTTTCCTTGCCGCCGGGCGTTGAGTCCGGCGGCATCTGTCTCCAGGCCGGCCTCGATCATCTCCCGAACGGTAGTGCGAGCATTCTGGTCGGCCTGCATATCGTTCAACCACTCTTCCAACTCGCGCTCGAAGGTGATGGTCTGCTCGGCTTCGATGACTAACCCCGCGCCCGTGACCAACTTGCGATATTGCTCCGCGCTGAGCGCGGCCACGTGGCTCGGGTTGCGCTTCTCTTCAATCGCGTTCTGTGTGGCCCGCTTGACCGGATCGCTGGCGCTGAGCAGGTCGGCGACAACCAGGATGCCGTTGTGGCGCAGCAACCGGGCCAGCTCGGCCAGGATCGCCTGGGGCTTGTGGCTGTGATGTAACAACAGGCGACAGACGATGGCATCGAACCGCTCGTCGCGGAAGGGCAGTGCATGGGCCGGCGCCAGGCGGTAACTGACGCGCCGCGCGCTTTCCTTGTCGCTGCGCAGGCGAATCAGCTCTGCGGCTTCCAGCATCGTCGGGCTAATATCGATGCCGATGACCTCGCGCGCACCCTCCTCGGCTACAGTCAATGCAAGCTGTCCCATGCCTGTGCCCACGTCCAGCACCGAGAGCTTGGACGGCAGCTGGGCAAACTTGAGCAGATGGCGAATGCGCTGTTCGCGCGGTTGGTCGCTCTCTTCGTGCTCGTGCGGGACCAGACGGCCATAGGTGTTCACGACACGCGCAATGTCGGCCACCAGTTCGTCGCCGTTCACAGGCGCCACCACTGGCGCCTTCTGCCGCTGCACCGGCAAGGTGCTGATGGGCAGATGTTCCCGGCGATTCACGTAAACAAGATGCCAGATCCCGTCCTGGCGGCGCAGCTCCGAAACACCTGTGTGGCTCACGACGACGGGCAAGGCATGCGCGCCGGCAAAGTGGCGAATCGCCGTGGCTACGCCGTTGCCGCTCAGCACGATGGCAATGGTCTTGCCCCAGTTCTCCTGGATGATGCTGTCCAACGACGCCACCAGCTGGCTCAAATATTGGCCGTAGGGAGCCTCTGGATCGACCGCACTCACTGCCGGCTGCTGGTCGATGGTGCGCACACTGCGATCCCACTGGCCTGGAAGGGTCAGGTCCGACGGAAAGCGACCCGGCAGATCCTCGTGCACGTTTACCACCAGGCTCAGCGCCTGGCCAATGCGCTGTGCCGTCAACCGGCTCTGCAACAACGGCGCGGTATAGAGCGCGTCGATCTTTTCGTGGCTGCCCAGCCACTGGGCCAACTGCGCGGTCTGCTCCCAGCCAAAGGCCGTCAGGCCGCTGTCGGCCACCGCCGCGGCATCACGCATGAGCTCGGAATAGCGATTCTGCATTCCTTCGGCGTGACAGATCAAAAGGAGCCGCACCTCGGGAGTAGACGCAGATAGGTGGTCGGCGGACAGCAATTGTGGAACAGGCGATTGGTTGCTGGTCACAGATAGGTTAGGTGCGCTGAAAGTTGGTGATGTGATACAGGCATTCGAGGCATCAACCCGTCTGGCCGGGTTGAGTTTCCGCCGCATCAGGCGCAGGCACGGCGACTGTTTGCTCTGCGCTGGCCAGGCGATCAAGGATTGCCTTGCGTTGGGCAGCACGCTGCTCCTCCAGCATGCTGTCGTACTGCTTAAACTGGCGGATCTCCTCCGGATAATGTTCGATCCGCTTATTATTGCCGGGTGGCGCCACGTAGCGGAGACGCTCCACCGGGCGTTGTCCCACCAGGTGCTCGTCCACCAATTCCTGAGCATCGTCCGGCATGACTCCAGCATACCAGACTGCTTCCGGATAGACTACCACCATCGGCCCGTGACCACACTGGTTGAGGCAGCCGGAGCGGTTGATGCGGATCGCATCCGCCAGACCCAAAGCGGCAATTCGCCGCTTCATGGCAACCACCAGCGCATCCGGGTCACCATCAAAGCAACAGTAGGGTCCATTGGTGCAGACGAAGACATGCTTCTCAAACTGAGACATACACGCCATCATACTCAAAGTCCCATTTTGTACCAAATCGCTTGCCAGCGCTGGAAAATCACGCCATGAACGTCGCCTGGGGGCCAGGGTATTGAACTTGCCCAACTTGCCGCCTTTGGCACACAATAGAGCCAGGCGCCCACCGCACGAACACGGGCGCTAGCAAAACGCACCAGCCCGCCTGCCACCATCTCCTTACCCGGCCCAGCCATGGGCCCCGAAGCATTGGCAGGCAGCCAGGTTCAATCTGCCGCTGCTAACGGCTTTCCAAAGGAGGAGCGCCATGTCGCGCACGGTGCGCGCCCCGCGAGGTACAGAGATTACGTGCAAGAACTGGCTCATCGAAGCGGCGTATCGTATGCTCCAAAACAACCTGGACCCCGATGTCGCCTTCGACCCCGACAAGCTCATCGTCTACGGAGGCCGCGGCAAGGCGGCGCGCAATTGGGACTGCTTCGACGCCATCCTGCGTAGCCTGCGCCAATTGGAGCCAGACGAGACCTTGCTGGTCCAGTCCGGCAAACCGGTGGCCATCTTTCGTACCCACGAGGATGCGCCCCGTGTGCTCCTGGCCAATTCTAATATCGTGCCTGCTTGGGCTACGCAGGAGAATTTCGAAGCGTGGGAACAGGCTGGTCTGACCATGTACGGCCAGATGACTGCAGGGAGCTGGATCTACATCGGTACCCAGGGCATCTTACAGGGCACCTACGAGACTCTGGGCTCCCTCGCGCGGCAGCAGGGATGGGGGACACTCAGGGGCAAGCTTGTGATCACCGCGGGCTTGGGCGAGATGGGTGGCGCCCAGCCGTTGGCCATTACCATGAACGAAGGCGTGGGGCTGCTCGTCGAGGTCGACCGCTGGCGTGCGGAGCGCCGCCTCAGGCTGCGCCAGATCGACGCCATCACCGACAACCTGGAAGAGGCCATGACCTGGGTGGAGGCGGCGCGCGCCGCGGGCCAGCCCCATTCCGTCGGGCTGATCGGCAACGCGGCCGAGATTCTGCCCGAGCTGGTGGTGCGTGGCGTCCGCGCCGATGTCGTCACGGATCAGACATCGGCCCACGATCCCCTCTATGGCTACATCCCGGCTGGCTTGACGCTGGAGGAAGCGGCCGAGCTGCGGGCCCGCGACCCCGCAGGTTATGTGCAGCGGGCCATGGACTCCATGACGCGCCATGTCCAGGCCTTGCTCGACTGGCAGCAGGCGGGCGCCGTGGTCTTTGACTATGGCAACAACCTGCGCCAGCGCGCCTTTGACAACGGGCTCAAGGAGGCTTTTTCCTATCCGGGCTTCGTACCCGCCTATATCCGGCCCCTCTTCTGCGAAGGCAAAGGCCCCTTCCGGTGGGTGGCGCTATCGGGTGATCCGGAGGACATCTATACGACAGATGCGGCCATGCTTGAGCTCTTTCCCGAAGATGACCATTTGGCGCGGTGGATTCGCATGGCACAGAAAGAGATCGCGTTTCAGGGGCTGCCCGCGCGCATCTGCTGGCTGGGCTACGGCGAGCGTGCCCAGGCTGGCCTGCGCTTTAACGAGCTGGTAGCCAGTGGCAAGGTCAAGGCGCCCATTGTCATCGGCCGTGACCATCTGGACAGCGGCTCGGTGGCCAGCCCCAACCGGGAGACCGAAGGCATGCGCGACGGGTCCGACGCCATCGCGGACTGGCCACTGCTCAATGCCCTGATCAATGCGGTTAACGGCGCCACGTGGGTAAGCATCCATCACGGCGGCGGCGTCGGCATCGGCTACAGCATCCACGCCGGCCAGGTCATTGTAGCCGACGGCAGCCCAGCTGCCGCGCGCCGGCTGGAGCGCGTCCTCACCAGTGACCCCGGCATGGGCATTGCCCGCCACGCCGACGCGGGCTACCCGCGGGCCATCGAGGTCGCCAGGACGCGCGGCGTGAAGATTCCCATGCTCGATCGCTGAAATAGACCCCGATCACTCACCTGTCACACATCCGAACACCCAGATATGAAGAGATCATCCTATGCGCAAACCTTCCTTAGAAACGCTCGTTGCCCAACTAGATGGCGAACAGTTGCTCTCTGACCTGGAGACATTGGGCCAGGTTGGCCTGCGCCCGGAAGGCGGGCTGGCGCGTATGGCCTACGGCGCCGCTGATCTGGAGGCACGGCAGTGGGTGCTGGCCGAAATGGAGGCCCTGGGCATGTCTGCAACCATGGATGCCGCGGGAAACGTCATAGGCGTCCTGGCCGGCGACCCCGCGCTCCCTGCCCTTGCGGCCGGCTCCCACACCGACAGCGTGCCCGGCGGTGGAAAATACGACGGCGCGCTGGGCGTCTTGGCCGCGCTTGCCTGTGTCCGCACGCTCCAGGCCGCGGGCCATCGCCTCCGCCATCCACTCCTGGTCGTCGATTTTGCCGGCGAAGAAGCCACGACCGCGGCCAGCCCCACGGGCAGCCTCTCATTTGTCGGCCAGCTGCAGGAACACGTGCTAGATCAGCCCGCGTGGACCGGACAGAGCACGCGGCGGCTGTTGGAGGAGCAGGGCTTCGAGCCCACGGCTATGGCCGCCAACCACCCGCCTATGCCCATCGCCGCCTTTCTCGAGCTCCACATCGAGCAGGGCGAACAATTGGACGTCGCGGACATCCCAGCAGGGCTGGTAGAGGGGATAGTGGGCATCCGCCGGTATCTGGTCACCTTCCAGGGCCAGGCTAACCATGCAGGTACGACAGGCATGGCGCGGCGCCGCGATGCGCTGGTAGCTGCCGCCCCTTTTGTGACCGCGGTACGCGATGTGGCCATGGACCACAGAATTGTGGGCACGGTCGGGCGGCTGGCCGTGCATCCCGGCGCGCCCAACGTCATTCCCGGCCGCGTTGAGATGGATGTGGAGATCCGGGCGCTGGACAATGCTGTGCTCGACCGGGCCGAACGCGAATTGGCGGAAAGGGCGCGCGCGGCGGGCGCCACCTTCTTTCACGGACTGCGCAACGAACCAGTGCACGCGGACCGCAGGCTCATGGCCGCGTTGGAGCTTGCGTGCCAACAGCTCAATGTTCGCTATACGAAAATGCCCAGCGGCGCGGGCCATGACGCCATGAATATGGCTGCCATCTGCCCCTTTGCCATGATCTTCGTGCCCAGTGTCGGCGGCATCAGCCATGCACCCGAAGAGTACACCAGGCCTGACCATTGTGTGACGGGCGCACGCCTGCTGTTGGCCGCACTGCTGGAGCTTGACAGCACGCTCGACGCCTGATCCCTTATCCCGGTCCTGCTCCCATATGCATATAGACCTGTTACTCTACAACGCCAGCCAGGTTGTTACCTGTGCCAACCCCGAGGGGCCCAAACGAGGTGCCAGCCTGAGCGATCCCGGCATCATCGACGGGGGCGCGGTTGCCGTCTCCGGCGGGCAAATTGTGGCCGTGGGCCCCTCCAACGAGCTACAGGCGAATTACACGGCCGCGCACGCGATCGACGCCGCCGGCATGGTCATCTGTCCCGGCCTGGTCGACGCCCATACGCACCTGATCTTCGCCGGCGACCGCACAGCTGAGTTCGAGCAGAAGCTGCGCGGCGCGAGCTACATGGAGATTCTCGCTGCAGGGGGCGGCATTCTCAGCACCATGCGCGCCACCCGCGCCGCGCCGTTGGAACAGCTGGTCCACCAGGCCAGGCGACGGCTCGATGCCATGCTACGGCTAGGCACCACCACGGTCGAAATCAAGACCGGGTACGGTCTTGACACCGCCACAGAGCTCAAGCTGCTGCATGCCATCGACGCGCTGGCGGCCACTTCACTGTGCGATATCGCGGCGACCTTTCTGGGCGCACACGCGGTGCCGCCGGAATATGCCGGCCGCACGGATGACTATGTGAACCTGGTCGTCACGAAGATGTTGCCCGCTGTGACAGCATGGTGGCAGAACTCGCTGCTGGCCAATC
>JACFMY010000325.1:3608-7473 GCA_019455155.1 Caldilineaceae bacterium | reverse complement strand
ACTCAATATCGCAGTGAACCACGCCGCGCAGGGTTTTCACCAGCTCATACACCTGGATCGGCGTGGCCACGCCCACCGTGTCAGCGATGCCGACGCGATTGACGCCGATCTTGTCCACTTCCCGGTAAATGGTCAGCAGGTCCACCAGGTCGCTGCGAAAGCTGTCCTCGCTGCTGAAGCGTACTTCCAGCCCCTGACTCTTGATGAACTCGATAACCTCTACGGCCGATTCGATAATGTAGGGGATGTCCTTGCCGTGGGAGAATTGGCGCAGAAAGCTGCTAGTGCCAAAGACTACGTCGATGCCGTCCACGCCTGTGTCCACTGCGAGGCGAGCATCGTCCATATGGCAGCGCACATGGGTAAGGATCTTGGTCTTGAGACCGAGCGACGCGATGCGCTCGCAGTCGGCCCGGCTCTGGGGGCTGGCAGCCGGTGATGTCAGCTCCAGGTATTCGACGCCAAAGGCGTCCAACAGCCGGGCGATCTCTACCTTCTGGTCGCTGGTGAAGAACGCGTTGGCAAACTGCTCGCCTTCGCGTAGGGTGGACTCAATAATGGAAAAGTTGTCGAGACTCATGGTGTACACTCCTGAACGGCAAGTTCATTCGACCCGTACGGGAACCAACGATCTGAACCACCAGCCTTGTGAGTCGTAGAAGCTGTTTACCCGGACGCAAAAAACAAAAAACCGGCCCATCCGTCTGGATGGCCGGTTGCGGTTTCGTCACTGAAGCCGGGCAAGCGCCGATCACCAGACAGCTTGGTCTGGAACCTGCTTCTTGCTATTCTTATTGACGGTGACACAGATGTCTGTCACAATGCGCATAGGTCACTGCTCAACAAGCGGTTGATACAGCAAAACAATGTTGCGATGCTACCAGATTGGCACTTTGATGTCAAGTTGGGTCGCCACGATCTAATAACATACCCGCCGGCCCATTCAGGCAGCTCCTCACCCATGCTGGATGCACTCAACGCAAGCGACACGATCGACCGGGCAAAGCAGTTCCTGGCGCGGATCCGCAAACTCTTTGTCTTCGTTGCCCTCGTGTTGATGATCATTGTCGTGACCGTGGAGGCAGGCGCGCCCCTTTTTGCGCCGGCCAGCACTGCCGCGCGCGGGCAGGCCAGGGACTTGAGCTCGCTACAAAACGAGGCTGGGGAGTTGCTGCCGCCCGAGGTAGCACAGCTCCTTGCGGAGCCCAACAACGTAACAGACCAGTTGAGCGCGCCGTCAGCTGAGCTGCCCGGCTGGGGCGTTCGCTCGCTGGCCTTTGTCGACGTCGTTACCTTGTTCTCGATCCTGCTGATTGTGGTCAGCTACTTTGCGCCGGCCAGCTGGGTGGGGAAGACACAGGGGATCGTGACGCTGGTGTTCGCCATCATATTGGTGGTCGCGGCCATCCTGTACCTTTTGCTTGTGATAGTGGACCTGCTGTTGATGATCTCTCTGCTGTTGTCCATCCCCTTTGGCACGTTGATCTATCTCTTCAAATACGCCTTCTTTGATCGCGCCAGCGCTGCCCTGGTCATCACCTGGCTCTTCTCGCTAAAGCTTGCCTTTGGTCTCTGCCTGGTGGCGACCAGCGAACGGTATCTGCAGAACGCGGGGCTTGTCCTGGCGGTCCTGTCAACGTTGGTAGCCAGCATCATCGTAACCTTCTTGCACACCATCGTCCCTGGCTTCCTGGTCAGTATCACCGACGCGATTGCCGCTATCGCCGTCTGCGTCATCGCCATGATCTGGGCGCTGTTGCTGATCGTGGGCGCGATTCTTTCCATCGTCAATCTGGCGCGTTCCCCGTTGAATCGGCTGACGTGAATCGCAGCGTCTTGGCCTGCTCCTGGTGCCCCACCAATCGCCATTCTGTAGTATTGACTTCAGTCGTTCGTCACCTGTCCAAAGCGACTGAATTCGCCACTACGGACGTCCAGGTTTGGCGGTTGGCAGAGCACTACTGCTTTCCAATCGCAACGACACAACCCGCGGCCTCGCCCTCCCCATTGGCGCAGCCGGCGAATGCCAGTGACCCGCCGTTTTGGGGTATCTCCACCGCTACCCCTTGGGCAGGCTCCAGAGTCTCCTCCGTGTTGAGCGGCTGTTCATCGTACAACAGCTGAATTTGGACAGGAGCTGAAACCGTGCCGGTGATCAGGGTCATGTTGATACGGCGTGTGACCGGGATAAAACTGTCGGGCGCCCGATCGATCACGAAACGGCAGCTCTGGCCTGCAGGTAGCAGCAGTTGGCGTTGTACCGTGTCCAGCCGGCAGCCGCCGGGCGCGCCCGCGTCCACCCGGACCTGATCCATTTCCACGGGCGCAGTACGCCGCAGCTGCTGGATCCAGCCGGCGCCTAGATTGGGGCGGTAGGCCTGGGACGCGGTCCTGCTACAGGCAAAGAGGGCAACCAGCACCACAATAATGGCGATCAGCACTTTCGGATTGCTGAAAACGTTGAGACGAATCATGGTTTTGCCAGACGATACTGGACGGCGCCCACGCCAGTGCCCTGACCCAATCTCATACCCTACCGCGGTCAGGGCGGCCTATAGGCCTGGAACAGCAGGCAGTGTGAACCACCAGGCCACGCTGTAGCTCAGAATGACCTCTCTTCATGCTCCTGGCGCCTGGTGGTTCACGCCTCGTTCGCTAACACTCGCGCCAGTTCGGACTCAGCGTTGTGCCTCCGATGACGTAACACTTGGTCACAGGAAACTGGAACGACTGGGCAAAGATCGTGGTCCAGGTGTTGATAAAGACCGCCTCCTCTACGACCACGCGGATATTCTCGGCCTCAGAAGGGAGACCCAGCGTCTGGTTCGTGCCGGCAGTGAAGTCAGGCGACCGATCGACCTTCTGGCCGTTCATGGTGTATTCCACCCGGAAGCGCGCGACATAAGCCCCCTGATTGTGTACCGTGATCTGGCCGGGTTGGCGTCCCGCTGATACGCGCAACTGGACGGTCGATCCCTTGACAACACTCTGGCCTGCGCCTGGATTCGAGCTGATCACAGCGCCTTTAGGAATTGAGACGTTCCAGTCCGACCCGCTCTGAACCACAGCAAACCCCAGCCCCTGCAGCTCTGACTGGGCCTGGTCGAATGGCTTATTGACGACGTTGGGCACAGTTACCATCTCCGGCCCGGACGAGACGACGATCTGGACAGTGCTGCCCTTCTCCACGCGCGCGCCGGCTGCCGGACTGCTGCTGATGACGTTGCCTTGGGCGACGCTGGTGCTGGACTGCTGTGATGCGGTGGCCGCAAGTCCGGCCTGCTGCAGGGCAGCGGCGGCCTGGGCCTGGGTCTGGTTCACAACATTGGGGACTGTAACCATCTCTGGGCCGGCCGACACGACGATCTCGACAGTGCTGCCCTTTTCTACACTCGTACCGGGCGCCGGGCTGGCGCTGATGACATTGCCTTGCGCGACGCTGCTGCTGTGCTGCTGGGTCGCCGTAACGGCAAACCCGGCTTCCTGCAACGCGCTGGTGGCGTCGGCCTCGCTCTGGTTCACTACCTCAGGCACGGTGACCATTTCCGGACCTGATGAAATGACCAGCGCCACTGTTGAACTGATGGCAACGTTTGTCCCCGGAGCCGGCTGCGCACTGATCACCAGCCCCTGGGCAACTTCACTGCTTGGCGCCTGGCTGCTGTCAACGACCAGACCCAGCGCCTGTAGTGCGGCCTCGGCTTCTGCACCTGCCTGGCCCACAAGCCCGTCCGGTACAGTCACCATGGGCAGGCCCGAAGAGACGATCAGCTGGACTGCCGCGCCCTTTTCGACAGCTGTGCCGGAGATGGGGTCGGTGGTGATCACGCGACCGGCGGCGACGTCGAGGCTAGTCCGTTCGGTA
>JACFMY010000325.1:0-3598 GCA_019455155.1 Caldilineaceae bacterium | reverse complement strand
GCCTAGCGCCTCGAGCCTGGCTGTGGCGTCCGCCACGGTCAGGCCGGCCACGTCACCAGGTACCGCAACGGTCTCAGGCCCGCGGCGGCTCCAGAGCACCAGCAAGATTACGGCCACGGCGACCAGACCCAGGGCAATGAGCACGTAGAGCCAGGGGAAAGGCCGCTTGGGTGCCGGCACGGCTTCGACGGCTGGCACAGTAAGGGTGACAGAGGGGCCTTCACTGAACTCCTCGTCGGGGTTGGCGACGCCCACCATGTTGAGGCGCACGGTATAGTCGCCGGGTGGAGCTTCGGGCGGCACCGCAATCCGCACGGTGAACTGGGCGGACTCGGCGACAGCGAAGCTGCGTGTGGGCTCGCCTTCCAGGGAGAGCCACGTGGAGGAGGCACCGCCGCTGGCCTCTAGCTGGGCGCGGCCCTGCAGCGAGCGGCCGGTTGCATTGGTCACTGTCACAGCAAGCTCGCCGCGCCGCCTGGCATCAAGGTCGACGTGTGTTGTCGCCGTTGTGATAGAAAACTCGTTGGCCATTCCGGCTCCTTTCAAGGTCGGACTGATGGGCAGATGCTTGAGGCTTGTTGGTAAAAGCGCCGGTGATCCTAGTCTGCCGCGAAGATCACTTCATGGGTCACATAGGCAGGTTTCTCTTGCTCCACAATGCGTGCAATAAGGCTCGCGTAAGAGGCCGCCTCTTTGGGTGCATTGACGCGGATATGGAACGGCTTTGGACTACCGCTCTCATCCATGACCTGCTCTTCGATAACAAAGCCACGGACGCCCGTGGCGGTCTCCAGGAAACGCGTGAGGCCCACGGTTGTGCCGCGCCACTTGGAAAGATAGACGGCCATGGCAGTGAGGTCGCGCAGGCGGCCCAACCCCCCGGGGAAAAGCGTCTGTGCCGTCTGCGCATTCATAGTAGCGGGTGCCCGCGCCAGCAACCGTTCCAGATCCAGCCAGGACGCAAGATAGGGCACGAAGGCATCGGGGGTGCGATACGGATCGAAGTAGCGGTCGATCTCGCTCAAGATCGCCTCCGAAGGCGCGTGCAGCGCTTCCATGACGTCAAGCAGCGCGGAGAGCGGGCTCCCCTCAACTACGGCGCGCCGGAAGATTTCAGGTAAAAGTTGCTCAATCTCGGACTGCTTCATCTTCGCTCACTACTTCCACATCATGGTCTCCAGACACAAAGAGCCAGGTATCTGGCAGCGTGACCTTTTCTGAGAACTGGCGGTTTGACGCCGATACGTAGGACTGGCCACCATCCTGGCTACGGTAGACGCCTTCGTCGCCGCCGGCCATGATCATGCGGCCGCGCGGGTCGGTTGCCAGCCCGTGAACGGGATGGAAGCGACCTGGATCGCGCAGCGGCAGCCCACAGCGCACGTCGGGCGCCTGCCACACTGCATCCCGCGCCGGCGTAAGCCAGAGCACTCCCTGGCGATGGGAAGCGGCCACGACTCTCGTCCCCAGGAAGCCGATTCCGAGGCAGCTGCCCCCTTGCCAGCCGCTGTTGAACGCGCGGGGACCATCCGGCGGATCCTGGCCGCGCAGCTCCCAGCGGAAACAGCCACGTCCGGTGTCCGTGCCGCCAGCCGCGGCCGCGCCGGCCCACAGAAAGGTGCGTGGGCCATCATATTGGACCGCGAGCCGGCGAATATCCTCCTTTTTGAGTCCTGCCAGCTCAAAGCTGTTCGAAACACCGCTCTCGCGGGAGAGATAGACGCCCTCCGTGTCGGCCGCTGCCACGGCCACGCTGGTGACGCCGCGCACGCCGACCGACACCGCGACTGCATAGAGCCCCAGATCCTGGTTCGACGCGTTGACAATCAGTTGAACGGGCGCTGAACCCCGCTCCCCGCGCAGCTCGTAGAGCCCCTTATCCGTGGCCAGCAATAGGAACGGCAGGTCACGCCGCTGGATCCACGCCATGTCGTTGACGCGGAAGGCGAGCTGGGCCAACAGGTACCAGCTTTCCCCGGCATCTTCGGACAGGTAGAGACGCGTGCCGCCATCGGGCAGATGGCTCACGGCCGCCAGCAGCCCGGCGCGGTCCCGATTCGGCGCCAAGGCCACGATGGTCTCGCCTTCAAAGGCACGGATACTCTCCCATCCTTCCCCATCGTTGGTCGAACGGAAAAGCGTCGCGCCGCTGCCCGCGTACCAGGTGCTGTTCTGAAAGTGGTCCGCGGCCAGGGCCGCAACACCCTGATCTGGTACCTCGGTCACATGCAGGCGCACCCGGTCAACCCAGCGAACGCCCGGTTCTGCCAGCGCGATATTGTAGACATCGGACGCACGCAGCGCCTGTCCATACTGCCAACCCGTCTGGCTGAGGGGCGTGGGCAACGGGCTGATGATCTGGTAGAGCCGCGCGTAGACGCGATCCCGTACTGCCACGGGATCCTCTTCCCGCCCCACGACCACGCGCGCCGTCACATAGACAGTCTTGTACTTCGTCCAGCTAACCACACAGGTGGTACCCAGCGGCCGCCGTTCATCCAGCGCCTGTTTGATCTGGCTGCGTATCTCCTCGGCCGCGCGTGCCCGCAGCTGTTCCGCCGTCAGCCGGCCGTCTACCCACTCCTCGCTGGGGACTTGCGGCACGAGCAACACCTCCACGGTGCCCGGCACCGCGTGGCGCCAAAGCGCCGCCCGTGTAAAGGCCCGTGAGCGCGCCACGGCCCGCGAGCTGCTCTTCGCCACCACCTCGAAATCCCGCGCGGTTACGGCACGCTGCAGGGAATGGAGCTCCTGGGGGCCACGAATCAGAGCGTTCTCCAGCGATTCTGCCGCCTGGCCGCCTCCAGCTGGACTCGGATTTGTGACGGTTAGCCCCGGGATCGGATCCTTGAGCGTAACGAGCGTGTTGGCGCCCACGTTGCCGGCTGGTCCACCCCCGCGGCGGTACCAGACCCGTATCTCACGGCCGTTGGCGGGAACTGCTGCCAACGCCTGCGGCGCGTCGGCCAGAACCCCGGCACTCACCGTGCGCAGCGCAGGCGCAAAGGTAATGGTGCCCGTCGTGCGGTCCGCGATGTAGACAGGATCCTGCGGCCCCGCCTCAGCAAAGCTCGTTACCTCACGCCACACGCGATAGGCCTTGCCGTTGTATTGAATGCCCGCGACCTGGCTCTGCAGCTCCACACCCCGTGCCTCCACGCCCACCACCAGGTCGAGATTGTCGCCTGTGGGTGTAATGATCGGGGGATGGCGCACGGTGAGGGATAGCCCGGGCAGACCAGTGCCCGTGCCGATCCATTCCCCCTCTATGAGATCGCAGTGAAAGGCCATGACGGCAACTTCAGTTTCTCCCGGCGCCATTGTCACCGTTTGGGCTGTGGTGAACACTGGCGGCTCTCCTGCGCCCACTGTCCTGCCGGTCGTGACCCGGGTACCCCGTGGAATCTCAATCGGGTGCTCAGCCGCGCGTTCCCTGCGGAAGACGAGCCTGGTGCTGGCCGCAGCCGGGGGCAGTAACGACACGCCCAACAGGTTCAAGAAGGCTAGATATGCTTTCTGGGGCAGCCGGTTGAGCCGGAAGATCATCGTCTCGGTAAGGTAGGCGAAGAGCTCCAAGAGAACGAGGCCCGGATCGCCA
>JACFMY010000324.1 GCA_019455155.1 Caldilineaceae bacterium | reverse complement strand
TTTGGCTCATGGGCAACCCGCGGCCGGTCTCTGTAACGGGCGTGGCCAAAACTGCCCTGGCCCTGCGTGATGGTGCGTGGGCCGTCTGGCGTAACGCGCCCATTCCCAAAGATATGGATGTGGAGGATTTCGCGGCCGCGTTTGTGCGCTTCGAAACCGGCGCCACGCTCATGCTCGAGGTGAGCTGGTTGCTGCACCACGATACGGAAGATGAGGACATGCAAATGTGGCTTTACGGCACGGAAGGCGGCTGCCATTGGCCCAAAGCTGAGTTCTACAACACGAACTACGCCACTCGCCAGCACTACGACCGCAGGCTGCGCCTTACCAAGGACGGCATGGAGCCCCACGCCGCCGAGTGCGTCGCCTTTGCCCAGGCAGTGGCCGAAGGCCTCCCCTCGCCCGTCCCGCCAGAAGAATCCCTGCAGGTCATGTCCATCCTCGACGGCATCTACCGCAGCCAGGCCGAGGGGCGGGAGGTGTCGCTCGTTGAGTACGCCGTTGTGTAGAGAGCAACCGAGAGGGGTAACCACCATGACACCAAGGACTCCATGGGGCACCAAGGATTTACTGGGAATTTCTGGAGTTTTGGAGGACAACAGATACAACTTCATTCTTTCCATTGGAGCTCTGAAATGTCTCTAGAAATCGCGCTGGTGGGCGCGGCGCATATTCATACGCCCAGCTTTGTGAAACGATTGCAGGCCCGTGCCGACGTGCATGTCAAAGCTGTGTGGGATCACGATGGGAACCGGGCGGAACGCCGCGCCCACGAGCTCGGCGCGGCCGTCGTGGACGATCCCGGCGCGGTGTGGTCCGACCCGTCGGTGGCCGCCGCGATTATCTGTGCCGAGACGAACCGGCATGAGCCGCTGGTCCTTGCCGGCGCTAAGGCGGGCAAGCATCTCTTCGTGGAAAAGCCATTGGGCATGGGCGCAGCGGATGCCACGCGTATGGCCGCGGCCATCGAGGGGGCCGGTGTGCTCTTTCAGACCGGCTATTTCATGCGCGGCGCACCAGAACACCAGTTCCTGCGCGAACAGATCGCGCGCGGCAGTTTTGGCCGCATCACGCGCGCCCGCCACTCCAACTGCCACAGCGGCTCGCTGGGACGCTGGTTCGATGCCGGCTGGATGTGGATGACGGATCTTGCCCAGGCGGATGTCGGCGCATTCGGTGATCTGGGCACCCATTCGCTGGACATTCTGCTTTGGTTGCTGGGCGACGTGACCCGCGTGGCCGCGGCCATCGATGTTGCCGTCGGCAACTATGGTCCCACGGATGAGTTTGGCGAGGCCCTGCTAGTCTTTCGCAACGGCGTCATCGGCACGCTGGCCGCAGGCTGGGTAGATGTGCAGAACCCTGTCACGCTCCTCATCAGCGGCACGGAAGGCCATGCCTACGTTCGCAATGGCGAGCTCTTTTTCAAGAGCGAGCATGTGGAGGGTGCGGACGGTCAGGCACCGTGGCGGGATCTCCCCAATGCCCTGCCCCATGCCTTCGACCTCTTTCTCGACGCCATCACCGGCGGCGATCCAAGCCTGCTTGTCACGCCCTCTGAAGCTGCGGCGCGCAGCGCGGTGATGGAGGCAATGTACGTGGCCGCGCGCGAGCAGCGGTGGGTTGGCGTTGCGTAATGGAATTCGTAATAGGAACTGACGGGACCAGCCTGATCGCGCAGGCCGGCCAGTTGGTCCCGTCTATTCAGTCGCCTACTTATGCACGGTAGGCCAGCAACAGCCCATCCCGTACGGGCGTAATCGTGGTGAGCCAGCCTGGATCGGATACTAACGCTTGCGTCATCTGGCGAATGGCCTGGGTATCCGCATCTGTTGCCTCTTCGTCCATGACGCGCCCGCTCCAGAGGACATTGTCCACCAACAGGACACCGCCGGGGCGGAGCTGCGCCTCAATAAACGGCAAGGCACCAGGGTAGCCAGACTTCTGAATATCCATGAAGATAAGGTCGAACGGGCCGGTGGCTGTGCGCAGCGCGGCGACGGCCTCGCCAACATGGTAACGGATCAGATCCCCGTAACCCAAGGCATCCAGATGCTGGCGCGCCATGCTAGAGAGCTTTTCGTCCCAAACCACATGGTGGACTTCACCGCCGCCATGCTCATGGACGGCGCGCGCGAACCAGGCCGTGGAATAGCCGTAACCTGAGCCAAGTTCATAGACGCGGCGTGCCCCAATTAGCCGCGCGGTCTGGTAACAAACATAGCCTGCAGTCGGCCCGATAATAGGGAAGTCATGCTCACGGGCATATTCTTCCATGCGCACCAGCTCCGCGTCGCGCGGCGGCACCAGTGTTTCCAGGTACTCCTGCAGCCGCGCGTAGTTTATGGTATCGCTCATGTGGTGTAACGACCCTTTCAATTATCCAGAGTTAAGTGAATGCGACGCCTTGCACCGTCAAGGTCCTGAACATCTTATCATGCTCGCCCTGACAGACTGTTACCTGGCTAGCAAAGGGATGGCGCCGTTGCGATTCTGAAGTGCGTTGTTTGCGAAGATGTGTGGGGCACATGAATTGTGAAGAGGGGGAGCCCGCTGATTTCGCCTGCTGCCGCGTGGCTGGCTAGCTGCTTTGCTCTGCGACACCGCGGGAGGTAGCGGATTGCAGGCGCCTACCACACATTTGGAGCACTGCCATCATCTGTTCAATCTTGATGGGTTTGCTCAGATACTCGTCCATTCCTGCTACCAAGCATGCCTGCTGGTCCTCGACGAACGCGGCTGCGGTCATGGCGACGATGATCGGTTGTTTGTTTTGAGGTAACACGCGACGGATGATGCGCGTGGCCTCGAGCCCATCCATCTCGGGCATATGTACGTCCATGAGAACAACGTTGTACGGCTGCCGGCGGACGGCCTGCACTGCTTCACTGCCATTCGTGGCCAGGTCCGCCTGGTGGCCAAGCTTCTCCAGCGCGCGTAGGATCACCTTCTGGTTAACGGTGTTGTCTTCAACCAGGAGAATCCGCAGTGCCGGGCTGTTCACAGACTTAACTTCGTAGAGCGGCATGCTGTCTGGACGCGTCGCGACGCATTGTGGCCGCAGCACGTGCATGATTGTCTCCTTGAGCACATTGAGTCTGACCGGCTTCTGTACACAGCCAGCGATATAGCCATTGGCACAGGCATAGTCCACGGAATCGCCAGCATTGCAAAGCAAGACGAGTTGAGGTGCCGCGCAGAGGGCGAGACCTTGCACGGCGGCTCCAAATTCAACACCTGTCATGTCAGAAAGGTGCATATCTACTACAACCACATCGAAGGTGGTTGCGTTGGATGCCAGGAGAGACAGCGCCTCATGCGTCGATGTCGTCGACGAGACCTGGGCGCCCCAATTCGCCAATTGTCGTTCAAGCGCATTCAGGCTGGCCGCGTTGCGGTTGAGAATCAGCACGCGGCTGTGTGCCAGCGCCGGATCACAGCCTTTATGAGGCTGTAAATCTGCGGCAAGGGAGCGAATCGTAAGGTGGAAAGTAGAGCCGGCACCCGCCTTGCTCTCTACAGTGATGGACCCATCCATAAGCTCGGCTAGACGCTTGCTAATGGCGAGACCCAGGCCTGTTCCACCGTACCGCCTGGTTGTGGAAACATCGGCCTGTGAGAAGGACTGGAAAATCACGTCGATCCGATCCTCTGGAATGCCGATACCTGTATCGCGTACGGAGAAGCGCACAGCAAAGGGAACGTGTGAAACCAACTCATCGCTGGTGGCCGGCATTCTGGTAGCCGCAGCAGCGCAGCCATTCTGCGATGTTGATGAGCGCAGCGCTTCTACACTGACGACGACCTCCCCGTGTTCGGTGAACTTGACGGCGTTGCTGACGAGATTGACCAGGATCTGCCGTAGGCGGCTCACGTCACCGACCAGCGTATCGGGCACCGTATCGTCCACCGTATAGACCAGCTCGATGCCTTTTTCCGCGGCTTTGCCGGCAAAGAGGTCCAACGTGTCTTCGATGCAGTCGACCAGGTTAAAGGGCTGCATTTCCAGGTCAAGATGCCCCGACTCGATCTTAGAGAAATCCAGGATATCGCTGAGCACCGTCAACAGGTTGTCACCACTTGAGCGGATCGTCTCCACATAGCCCCGCTGTTCGGGCGACAGCGGGGTGCTCAAGAGGAGGCTGGTCATGCCAATGACCGCGTTCATGGGGGTGCGAATCTCATGGCTCATATTGGCCAGAAAGGCTGATTTGGCGCGGTTGGCGCTTTCGGCCGCCAGGCGCGATCGTTGCGATTCCGCGAAGAGCCGCGCGTTTTCGATTGCGATGGCGGCAAAGGCGGCGAAGGTCATTGAAATCTCTAGGTCATGGGGCCCGTAATAGTAGGGAACAGTATGGCTAAGGTTGAGCAGGCCAATGGCCTGGTCCTTTACGATTAGCGGCACGCCCAGCCACGAACGAATATCGGCATTCGACGGACGGCGAAGCCAGCGCGTGTCTTGTTCCGTGTCACCGATATTCAAGGGTCGCTGGCTATTGATGGCCTGTTGGATGTGTGCCAGATCGGCCAGGTGCACCACAAGAGGGTCGGCCTCAGCCTTGAAGATCGAACGCTGTGCAACCGGCTTCAAGAAACCACCCTCCAGCAGCATGATCGACGCGCTCGTGTAGCTGACCAAACTTGCCAGCTGATCAAGTATCATAGGAAGCAGCTCTGACAGCTCGAGATGAGCCACCAGCTTTGGGGCGACTCCTAGCACAGTACCGCCATTTTCAGGACAATTGTTTTCCATGAAGGTTAACCTTTTTCGCTGGCTAGGAGCTGGTGGCTGAGGCGAACTGCACTGACGGCCGTTGACACTGGGGAGGGTTGCACCCCGTTCGTTGGCGGCGCCTGGGCAGATTTGGCGGGTACGAATCTAGACAAGACCCCTAGTGCCGAGTCGACGATGATTTGGTCGCCCTGCCGCTCGAGGACGTTAAGAAACGCTTTGACGATCATGGGGTCGAACTGTGTGCCCGAACAGCGTGTCACCTCAGCCCTGATTTCGTCGACTGTCATGCCCTTGTGGTAAGGCCGGTCGGAGGCCATAGCCTCGACCGCATCGGCCAGGCCCAGGATCCGCGCCTCCAAAGGGATCTGGCTACCCGCCAAGCCGTCAGGATAACCGCTACCGTCGAAATGTTCATGATGATGCAGCACGAAGCCAGAAATGCCGTGGAATGAATGGTAGCTTTGGATCAGATCGGCGCCGATGCGGACATGCTGCTTGACCTGGGCGTACTCCTCGTCGGTCAGAGCCGCAGGCTTGAACAGCACAGTTTCTGAAATGGCCAGTTTGCCAATATCGTGCAGCACGCCGGCCTGCTGCATGAGCTCCATCCGCTCCTCCGGCAACCCGAGTTCCTGTGCGATCAGCACGGCATAGCGCGCCACCTGGTGCGAATGGCTGACAACGTGGGGATCGCGCAGATCGAGTGCACTGGCCATGAGCTTCAGCATCTCCTCGTTCAACGTTGAGATCTCTTTGGCCTGCTGCACCAGCTCGGCATTCTTCGCGTGCAGGCGCTTCATCATGGCTTCAGTATGGTCGATATATTGCTTCTGGGTGTAGCGCAGAATCAGCAGGGGGACCAGCACAACCAGGATGCCTGGCACACCAACCAGGAGATAGTTCACAATCAGCGCGTAGGCGACAATGCCCAACGCTATATAGTGCAGAAAGAGCCAACGAAAGCGCTCCGACCATACCGAAACGATGGACTGGCGGGTGTCTAGACTGATCACCTGCGCGATGAGAATGACTGTACTCGCATAGAGCAGCAGCGAAGTCGCCAAGACAATCGCCAGCTGCACCGGCAGTGACCAGGCGCCGAATGGCCTCCCGCTCATCGTGATGATGCCGGCACAGAGCAAGCCACCGATAGTATGGTTGGTGCTGTTGAAGAACAGCTTGATGAGCGGACTTCGATACTTTAGCCACGAAACGATGGCAATGGCAGGGCCCATGCAGAGCGCGGCGCTAGGTCCGAAAAGTAGCACGCCGGCCAGCAGGGGCGCCGCCGAAGTCGATATGGATGTCTGTTTGACATAGATCTCGAGGTTGAGCGCTTCTGCCCCCACCGCGAGCAAAGTGAACAGGAGAATACCTAGCCAATCCGTCTGCTGGACTGGCCGCACCATGAGGATCGCCATCCACAGCGCCAGAATGGCCATGAAACCTACGTACGCAAACAACAAGCGCTGGCGAGGGCTAGCAGAGGTGTTGTCCGGCGGAGCAGCACACTGATCTGGGTCTGGCTGCGGCTGATTGGTAGCCGGCTCCGCCACGGGCTGGTCAACGACGAACGTGCTGCGTTCGTCTTGTGTGAGTCGCTGCACGCCAGATTCTGGTGATCGTGGCGCCTGGACCGTTCCTTCTGACGCGGCAGCTGCCGTATCGGCGAGCGTGACTTGGTTCCGGCCCATTTGTTTCGACCGGTAGACAGCCTGATCTGCCCGTTCAATCAGGCTTGCCGCATCGTCATCGCGCTCACGATCAAGTTCCGCAATCCCAAAACTCATGGTTGCTCCGATGGGGGATTGGCTGCTCGAGATATGGAACTGTGCTGCTGCAATCGCACGCCGCATCGCTTCGATGACGGGCAGCGCCTGGGTAGCGCGCGTCTCCGGCATCAAGATCGCGAACTCTTCTCCACCGAAACGGGCAACCAGGTCATAATCGCGTCCGTGCTGCGTGAGAATGGTGGCGACCCCCTGAATGACCGTATCGCCGGCCAGGTGGCCATACGTATTGTTGATGTCGCGGAGACGATCCAGGTCCGCCATCACCAGCGTCAGGGGGCGACCAAAGCGGTGGGCGCGGGCCATTTCGTCGTTGAGCTTGGCGTTGAAGTAACGGGTGTTGTACAGACCGGTCTTGGAATCGGTTTCGGCCTGCCGCTGCATCATAAGCCAAACCAGCACGATTGCGTAGGGGTTGGCCGACCAGATGATCGCGGCGATCGCGCCGACACCTAAGAGCCCCGCATCCATTAACAAGGTTAGCGGAGCAAATACACCAGACTCGACGAGGTTTTGATTGCGTGCGTAGAGAATCGCTAGGCCAACCAGCAGGTGGTTGACAAATGTGAACAGAGCAAACGCGATGAGCCCTGCCTGCACGCCGATGGCACTGTTCGGCGTCCAAGCAGGATTGAGACCAGCGTAGAGAAGACCGCTAAGCGTGATCCCGATGCTGAAGTTAGCAATGTTGAAATATTGGATGTACCACGGATAGCGGTGCAGTACCCACTCGCCAAGGTGGGCGACAAGGATCACCAGCAAGGCTGCGGGCGTGCCGAGCTCGATAAACGCAAAACCGTATACGATCCAACTCAGGTTGTAACTGGTCCGCGTCGTTGTTCCAGTTATCTTGAGCGCCTGAAGGAGCGTAGCCGCGCCACAACTAAGCAGTAGCAAGGGGGCATTGCTGGTCTCCAGGCGACTCATCTGCCATGCCAGTAGCACACTGCCGATCAAGCT
>JACFMY010000323.1:5645-7527 GCA_019455155.1 Caldilineaceae bacterium | reverse complement strand
CGCGTCGGCGCGATATCCTTGGGCGACGAAATCCAGCGTCCCCATGCCCCCGGCCTCTTCGTCGACGACTGTCCCGACGGTAACGGCGCCGGCCGGCTGGTAGCCACTGCGCACGATGGCCTCCACGGCCATGACCATAGCGGCCAATCCGCCCTTCATATCGATGGCTCCCCGGCCCACGATACGGCCATCGTGGCGGGCGGCCGCGAAGGGATCGACGGACCAACCTGTGCCTGGGGGCACCACATCCACATGGCCGGTAAGCAGCAGCGATCTGCCGCTACTTGAGCCAGCAAGCACCGCGGCTTGATTGGGCCGGCCAGTAAAGTCACGCCCTGCATAATAGCCGGGACGTCCAGCGTAAGCCGCCAGCGCGGCGGCATCGGGCTCCCAACGATGGATGGTGGCGCCAATGGCAGCCATCCGCTGCCCAATTGCATCCTGAACCTGTGCCTCACCCCCTGGCGCCGCCTCCGCGCCAAAAAAGGGATTCACACTGGGAATGCGAATCAGTTCCTGCGCAAAGGAGATGACCTCCTCGCCATGGCTGTCAATCCAGTGCAGAACTGTTGCCTTCACGGGGTCTGCGGCCGTCATATCAATCCTTCCTCGATGGCTTCGGCTTCCAGGGCCCGGTCCGGGGCCGACTTCAAGCCCAGGGCGCTGCGCAAGATGCGCGTTTGCGTTGCCTCGCTACGCGTGACATAGTCCATAACGTTGCCTTCATGCATCACCAGTACGTTGTCTGCCAGAGCCAGAATCTCAGGCAGATCTGACGAAATCAGGAGGATTGCCAGCGATTGTCCGGCCAGGGACATAATCAAGCGATGTATTTCTGCCTTGGTTCCAACATCGATGCCATGCGTTGGCTCATCGAGCATAAGTATTGTGGGATGATGGCTGAGGCCCCGGCCCAACACGACCTTCTGCTGGTTACCTCCACTGAGACTGGATACAGGCGCTAGAGGGCTGCTGGCCTTGATGTTCAGTTCCTTCATTAAGGACAGCGCCAAGGACAGCTCCGCTTTCGGGCGAATCCAGCCGAGAGCGGCGGCGACGGTGCGTAACATGCCAGCGCTGAGATTGTCGCGAGTGGCTCGAATGGGGAAGAGTCCCTGGTGCCGGCGATCCTCTGGCACATACAGAATCCCCAGCCCGATCGCATCCTGGCCTGTGCGCGGGGCAAAGGGCCTACCTTGAAAGCGAATCTCACCCTCGTCAGCATGCATTTCGCCATAAATGGCTTTGGCTACCTCGGATCGGCCTGCACCGACCAGCCCGTAGAGGCCGAGCACCTCGCCCGGCCGCAGTGAAAAGGATACGTGCTGGTAGTGGCCGGCGCGACTAAGATTCTTGACTTCCAGAATCGGGGTATTGTTACTGAACGGTCGCTCGACATACACATCGGCGCTCACCTGGCGTCCAGTCATGGCCGCCACCAGCCGATCCTCAGAAGCTTCACCAATCCCATAATTGGCCACCATCCGGCCATCGCGCAGTACACTGATCTGATCGGCGATTTGAAAGATCTCTGCGATCCGGTGGCTGATGTACAGGATACTCACGCCACGGTCGCGCAAGGACCGGATCGACTGGAAAAGGGTCTCTGTTTCAGAGAGGGACAGAATCGCAGTCGGCTCATCCAGGATCAGCAGCCGTGCCTTGCGATGGATGCTGCGGGCGATGAGGACGAGTTGCTGTGTGCCGATGGAGAGCTCATGCATGGACTTGCCCAGGATCGTAGCAGGCAGCCCGATGCTGGCCAGGGCTTCGGCTGCCCCTTCGGTCATGCGCGCCCAATCCATGTCGCCCGTCCGGGTCCGGATCTCGTCGCCGAGATAGATATTCTCTACCACCGATAATTCACCAAAAAAGGCAGGTT
>JACFMY010000323.1:0-5635 GCA_019455155.1 Caldilineaceae bacterium | reverse complement strand
TTTCCTGATAGACAATCGCGTGGCCAGCTTGCGCGGCATCGCGCGGGCCGCGGAATGAAACCTGCGCACCCGCAAATTCAACTGTTCCAGCTGTGGGAGAGATGGCCCCAGCGATGATCTTCATCATAGTCGACTTACCTGCGCCGTTCTCACCAACAATGGCGTGTACTTCCCCTTCCCGGACGCTCAGATTCACGTCAATCAGGGCCTGGACGCCACCAAATGATTTGGACAGGTTGCGCAGGACCAGCAGAGGAGATTCACTCATCTAGGGCTTCTCCCTCCCAGAACTGAAGATGATAAGTTAGAAGTCGAAGTCGTCGACGTTACCGGCGTCGATAACCAACGGCGGGCCCAAGAGGAGAATCTTGCTGTCAGGGAAGTAGCGCACATCGTCTTCCATCCCTGGCACCTGGTTGACCTCCTGGAATCCCTTGCCCTCCAACAGCTGGATGCCGGCCCAGACGTTCAGGTAGCCCAATGCTCGTGGATTCCAGAGGATCGATTCCTTCATGACGCCACTCTTGATGAAGGGACGTACGGTGTTGGGCGAGCCATAGCCTATGACGGCGACTTCGCCCGTTCTGCCGGCGTTTTCTACGGCCTGGGCTACCCCCGGCACAGTAGTCGATGCTACCGCGATGATCCCCTTGATCTCTGGAAAGCGCGTCAGCAGGTCGTCGGCCTGGCGCAATGCATCCTCGGTGCTGCCCCCACTCGTGTAGCGGATGTCTACGATCTCAATGTCCGGATAGCTCTCTGCCACGCGCTGCTTCATAAACTCTATCCACGTGTTGAGATTCGTGGCGGTTGATTCGCCGGAGACGATGCCGATCTGGCCTGCTTCGCCAATCTGGGCGGCCAGCCGGTCGATCAGGGTAAAGCCTAGATCCTGATCCATAGCCTGGGCAACATAGACCTCACGCACGCTGTCCGCGCTGTCGCTGTCCGAAGTGTAGATTTTGATGCCCGCTGCGGCGGCGCGTTCCATGACCGGGTTCAGCGACTGCGAATCCAACACAGAGATGGAAATCGCATCTACCTTCTGCTGGATCAGGTTTTCCATGAGACGTACCTGTTCGGCTGCGCTGGCCGTGGGTGAGCCCACGTTCATGTACTCAACACCGAAGGCAGCCGCAGCGTCGTTACCTCCCAGCTCCATGGCTGTGAAGTATGGAATTCCGATTAATTGGGGGATGAAAGCAATGCGCCATTTCTGGCTTGCCATCTGGTCGGCAGGAACCGCTGCCGGTGCGGCCTCCTCCCCAGCGGGCTCCGTCGCAGCTGGGGCAGGCGCCTGGGCTGCCGGTACGGCAGTGCAGGCAGCCAGGAGGAGAGTTGCAAGCAGAACGAGATTGATGAAGATAGGGTGCTTTAGCATGGTGGACTGTCTCCTTGCAGGATTCGGAACGGTGATTACTTGCTCCAGCCAGGGTCTATGTGTAACTAGTACTCAGGAATCAGCCAGGCTAACCTCCTTTCGTGCCAAGCGGAGCGCCATCCAATGGGCCCAAAATAGATTGACTGAGAGGAGGCAACGCACACCCAATTGCTACGGATCAGCATACGCCGCTGGCTGATGTGAACGGGGGTCTGTGAGGGACTGCATCGTCCTGGGTGCGCTCTGCCATTACCAAAGGTAGTACCCTTCAACTCCGGTTGACAGTATGGGCACTCTACGCTATAGTAGCAGTGGTACGGACAACCGGACATCCGGATTACTGTCGAGTATACTATGAATTCTGTTATCGGTAAAGACAGCCCGCTGCCCCTCTATTACCAGCTCAAAACCCATATCTTGGACCTGATTGCAGCCGGTGAGCTGCAGCCCGGGCAGATGCTGCCTTCGGAACGGCAGTTACAGGAGCAGCATGAGATCAGCCGGGCGACGGTGCGCCAGGCATTGACAGAACTGGTGAACGAGGGGGTATTGGAGCGAAAGCAGGGCATCGGCACTGTGGTGGCGCGCAAAAAGATCGCCCCTCAGCTCCTGAAACTGACCAGCTTCACCGAAGACATGCGCGGCCGTGGCTTTACCCCTGGCTCTGTTACGCTGGAGCTGGCGTATACGGCGCCACCCGCATACGTGCGGGACGCGCTCAAACTGGGCGGCCATGAGACGATCCAGTCCATCTATCGTCTTCGGCTGGCCGACGACGAACCCATTGGCCTCCAGCTGCTCTACGTACCCCCATGGCTGGGGCTGTCGGATAAGGAGTTGGCGGATCTAGGCTCTTTCTATCAGCTCCTGAAAGAGAAGTGTGGCATCGAGGTTGTGCGCGCACACGAGTATCTTAACGCGCGCAATGCCACGGCGCGAGAAGCGCGCTATCTGCACATTAAAGCTGGACGCGCGCTCATCAATGTCGAGCGCGTCAGCTATGATAGCAAGGATTGGCCGGTGGAGTATGTCCAGTTTGTCTACCGCGCCGATCGCTATGTCTATGACCTTACGCTTTATCGTTAATGAAGCTTTCTAGAAGCACAGTTATATGACTGTGCCGCAAAGCCATGCTGTTGAGGAGTCCGCAGATGAAGATAGGCATTCTGCCAGAAAAGCCAAATACGCTGCAGGATCTGTTCGGCGTTAAGAAGCCGATCATTGGCATGATCCACCTGCTGGCCCTGCCTGGCGCGCCCCATTTCAAGGGCGGGTCATTGGAGCCGGTACTCGAATTCGCCCTGCGCGATGTACAAGCCCTCCGCGACGGGGGCGTCGATGGCCTCATCGTGGAGAATGCCTGGGATCTGCCGTTTAGCAAGGACAGCGACATCGGGTTGGAAACCGTGGCCGCCATGTCCGCGCTCGCCGGCCCCATCCGCCAGGAAGCCGGGCTGCCCGTTGGCATCAACTGCCTGGCCAACGGTGCGATCCCCGGCCTGGCCATTGCCAAGGCATCGGGCGCGCAATTTGTGCGTGTCAACCAGTGGGTAAATGCCTATGTAGCCAACGAAGGCATTATCGAGGGCCCTGCCGGGAAGGCCTTGCGCTACCGTTCGTTTATCAAAGGGGATGATATTAAAATATTTGCGGACGTGCACGTAAAACATGGCGCCCATGCCATCGTGGCGGATCGTACGATTCAGGAGCAGACGCGTGACGCAGTCTTTTTTGACGCCGACGTGCTCATTGCTACGGGCCAACGTACGGGTGACATGACAGAGGTCAGCGAAATCGACGGCATCCGGCGCGGGACGACCTTGCCGATCATCATCGGTAGTGGTTTCCGTGCGGAAGATGCCCAGGCGCTGCTCCGCCACGCCGACGGCGCCATCGTTGGCAGCTCGATCAAGCAGGACGGCGTATGGTGGAATCCAGTGGATCAGGGGCGGGTCCGGCAGTTGATGGACATTGTGGGCGAGCTGCGTGAAGAAACGGCATAGCCAACACCGAGCAGAGACAGACTCTGCTGCGCCAGCGGGATTGGCCCCGCTGTTGGTCGCCGCTGGCTATGTCAACATCGATTTGGTCGCGCGTGTGCCTGCCCTGCCTGGGGGTGATCAACGCGTAAGCGCCGACCGCATCTGGCGTCTGCTGGGCGGTATGGCCGCCAACGCCGCGTGCGCAGCGGCCCGCGTTGGACCGCCGTGGGCCGTCCAGAGCGAGCTGATTACCTTTGTCGGCGACGATATGGACAGCGATTGGGCGCTTGCGGAGGTAGAGCGGCTTGGGGTCGGCATTGGATGGAGCGTGCGCCGGCCGGGCGCTTCGGTGCCACGCTGCCTGATTCTGGTGGAACCCAACGGACAACGGGCCATTGTCAGCGAACCCATTCTGTTCGACGATGAACAGATCGCCCGGCGAGTCACGGCCGAGCCGCCGGGCCAACGCCCCTGTCTTCTGCACGTGGATGGCTACCGCGTCCCCCACGCCTTACCAACGCTGCACAAAGCCGTGAGCGCCGGCTGGCGGGTCTCGGTGGATATGGACGGCATGGAGAGTGCGTGGCGGACTGAGGCCGGACTCGCACGGTTGGCGCAACAGTTCCATGTAGTCTTTGCCAACCGCAATGCGGTACACGCGATCTGGCCGGGCGTATTGACTCCTGACGACAGTTCCCCCGGGGCGTTGAAGTGCTGTCGCCTGCTTCAACGCATGTTAGCCGGCAGCCCGTTGCCCGGCGGCGCTGTCATTGTGACCCTTGGCGCGGACGGTGCGCTCGTTGTGCCACGCGAAGGCACAGCAGCCCACGTTGCTGCCGTTGACGTGGCGCCAGTCGACACCACCGGCGCTGGCGACATCTTTGCCGGCACGTTCCTGGCATTTTGGCTGCATGGTATGGATCCCATTAGCGCTGCCCAACATGCAAGTGTTGCGGCAGGCCTCTCCACCAAGGGATTCGGAGCGCAGGGCCACCTGCCCACTGCCGCCGAAATACAGGAAGCCACGCTGCCCGCGGTCGTTGAGCTGCATTAAGGATCGCAGGTAGCTCGTTCAGTCCCCCATTGCGATGACGTGGCAATTGCCGCATCCCGCCTCAGCGAGCGCGGCCGGCCATGTGATCAGTCGTCGTTGGTTTCACACATTCTGTTGATCTTTTCAAGAGGAGACCATCATGCAACACACTTCGAAACGCAGCTCATCCTGGCTCATGTTAGCGATATTGTTGGTTGCCAGCATGCTCTTCGCCGGATGCACGGCGGTGGCGCCGGCCGCGGCGCCGGCTGAACAGGCGACTGCAGCCCCAGCAGAAGGCGCGGCGCCCAGGATTGCGCTCGTTACCATCAACCAGCAAGCGCTCTTCTTCAACCAAATGATCGACGGCGCGCAGGCCGCGGCCGACGCTGGCGGGGCCGAGCTCATCGTCTTCAACGCCAACAACGATCCTGCGGCGCAGAACACCGCGATTGAGAACTACGTGCAGCAAGGTGTCGATGCCATCATCATCGTGGCCATCGACGTGAATGGCGTGAAGCCGGCCTTGGAAATCGCCAAGGGCGCCAATCTGCCAGTGATTGCCGTGGATGCGGTCATTCCCGACGGGCCGCAGGATGTACAGATCGGTGTAGACAACAAGGGCGCCGGCACCGAAATCGGCCAGTTTGTTGTCGACTATGTTGCGAGCAATATGGATGGCGCTGCCAAGGTCGGCATTGTGGGCGCCTTGAACTCGGCCATTCAGAACCTGCGCACAGATGGGTTCAATGAGGCGCTCGCGGGCAGTGCCGGGATCGAGGTGGTGGCAACTGTGGATGGCCGTAACATTCAGGATAATGCCCTATCCGCCGCAGAAAACCTGATCACGGGCAACCCGGACATGGCCATTGTCTATGCGACGGGTGAGCCGGCCCTCATCGGCGCCATCTCCGCGGTCGAATCCCAGAACGCCACCGATCGGGTCAAGGTCTTTGGCTGGGATCTGACGGCGCAGGCGATCAAGGCGGTGGACGGTGGCTATGTCGTGGCCGTGGTCCAGCAGGACCCAGAGACCGAGGGCAAGGTGGCGGTTGAATCCGCACTGAAGCTGATCGGCGGCGAGGCGGTCGAGCCCGTCATCAATGTCCCAATCACCATCGTGACCTCCGAGAATGTCGATCAGTTCCGCAGCATGTTCGAATAAGCAGCAGACTATCCGCCTCCGATAGCTGTGCTATACCTGTCGATCGAAGTTGGTTGGGTCCAACGTTGGACCCA
>JACFMY010000322.1:988-7545 GCA_019455155.1 Caldilineaceae bacterium | reverse complement strand
GTCTACACCGACGGCTCGCCTATCCAGCCCGATGCACCGGTACATTTCCGCCGCAATCTGTTCGCCTACAACGAGAGCGGCATGTTGATGCTGCCCAACGTGAAAGACAATACCTTTCAGGAAAATATCTTTTTGGACAACGGCGAGCAAATTGGTATGGCCGGCGGCGGCGACCTGACCAAGAACGCATGGGCTGTGGAGGGCCGCGGCAACTACTGGAGCGATTACACGGGCTTCGATGCTGACGGCGACCGCATCGGCGACCTGCCCTACGAAGCCAAAAGCCTCTTTGAAAACCTGTTGGTTGCCTACCCAGACCTGCGCCTCTTTCAACTGAGTCCCGCTGCCGATGCGCTGGATCTGGCCGCCAGGGCATTCCCAATCTTCCAGCCCCAACCCAAGATGGCTGACCCACATCCCCTGACAGAACCGCCCCTTTTGCCTGAGGTGCCGGGTCTGCCAGAAACACCCGTCGCCGCCAACCTGGCTATCTCATTGGCCATGGTTGCGCTGGCGACCCTGGTACTGGGGGTCGGGCTGGGATGGCGAACGCGCTGAGGCATTGGGCAACGGGATCGGCGACGATGACTAAGAGCCTGAGTTCAACAGGACGTGGATAAGACCATGATTACCTTTTCGCATCTCACCAAGAAGTTCGGCAAATTCGCCGCGGTAGATGACCTCTCCCTGGAGGTTCAGCTACAGGAAGCGGTGGCGCTGTGGGGACCAAACGGCGCGGGTAAGACCACTGCCATCAAGTGTCTCCTCGGGCTGCTCAACTACAAAGGCACGGTGCAGGTCAACGGCTTTGACGTCCAGAAACAGGGTCGGGCTGCCCGCAACCTGATTGGCTATGTGCCCCAGGAGCTGGCCTTCTACGAGGATATGAGCACCCTAGATATGTGCCGCTTCTATGCCCGGCTGCGCAGCACACCGCGCGAGCGAATACCTGAGGTGCTCGAACAGGTTGGGCTGGCCGAGCACGCTGGCAAGGCAGTAGGTACGTTATCTGGAGGCATGAAGCAGCGGCTGGCCCTGGGGCTGGCCCTGCTCTCCGATCCGCCCGTGCTGGTCATGGACGAACCGACGTCGAACCTGGACACCGCGGCGCGGGGCCAGCTGTTGCAGCTCCTGGTAAAGGTCAAAAACGCGGGCAAGACCATTGTCTTCTCGTCGCACCGTATTGAGGAAGTCGAAACGCTGGCCGACCAGGTCGTCGTCATGGATCGGGGCCGGGAGCAGTTTACCTGTCCTTCCGGCGAGCTGGCGCACCGGTTGGGGCTGCGCACGCAGGTCAAGCTTATGGTGCCTCCTGGCACACTGGAGCGGGCACTGCAAGTACTGCATGACGAGGGTCTTGCTGCCCGGCGCAACGGTGTGGGCGTCATCGTTGAGGTTGCCCACGGCGAGAAAGCGCGCCCCATTCACATGTTGAGCCAGGCCAGTATCCAGGTAACCGACTTCGAAATGGAGTAGGCAGGGGCAAACAACGCTGGGAATCGGACAGGGCCCCACGGTGACGCCTGAGGTTTCTCGCGGTTTTTGGTGATATACGGAGTGAATGATGAAACCGTTGATTATGTGGACGCTGGCACAAAAGGAAATGCGCGATGCACTGCGCAACCGGTGGTTTTTGCTCTATACCGCGGCCTTCATCGGCCTTTCCCTGGCCTTTTCCTACATGGCGCTGGCGGGCGCCGGCATTGCCGGTTTTGCCGGCTTTGGCCGCACTGCCGCCAGCCTCATCAACCTGGTGCTGCTGATCATCCCGTTGATGGCCTTGACCGTGGGCGCCCAGAGCCTGGCCCACGAGCAGGAGCAGGGCACGCTCTCCTATTTGCTGGCACAGCCGGTGACACGCCTGGAAGTGTTCCTGGGTAAATATGCGGGTTTGGCCCTGAGTATGCTGGCGTCGCTGGCGTTGGGCTTTGGGGTCTCAGGAACGGTATTGGCGCTGCATGGCAGTGGCGCCGGCGACCCTACCGTCTATGCCCGGCTGATGGGGCAGACCTTTCTGCTTAGCCTCACCATGTTGAGTATGGGGTTGCTTATCTCCGCGCTTACGAGCCGCGCGGGCGTCGCGATCGGGATTGGACTCTTCCTCTGGCTGACCTTCGTTTTTCTGGGTGACCTGGGCTTGATGGGAACAGCCATCGCCATGAAGCTGCCCATCGACCGGTTGCTGTGGTTCTCCATGGCTAACCCGCTGCAAACATTCAAGATGGCCGCGATCCTGGATATCAACGCTACCCTGGATCTCATGGGGCCGGCGGGCATCTATGCCATGCAGCGGTTCGGCGATTTGGTGCGCTGGCTCTTCCTTGCCATTCTGGCCCTGTGGATCGGGGTGCCGGCGCTGGCGGCCTATCTACGCTTTACAACGAAGGGCGACCTGTAGGCCGTGCTTCGTCTGTCTGTTTTTCCTGAGTGAGGGAATTACCAATGACGCGCTTTCTCCTGTTTTTCGTGATTATGGCGCTGGTCCTGGCCGCCTGTGGCGGCGGGCCCAGCGAGCCTATGCCACCCGAGATCCGGTACGGCGAGACCATGTGCGCGGAGTGCGGGATGATCATCAATGAGCCCAAATTCGCTTCCGGTTTTGCCTATGAAGAGAGTGAGGGCCGCTACAAGAGTCTGGCATTCGACGATATTGGCGAAATGCTGGCCTATATCCGGGCACAGACCGAAGCACAGACTCCCGTAGGAATCTGGGTGCACGACTACGAGTCCGAGGAGTGGATCGATGCAGAAACGGCCCTTTACGTCATGAGCGACGAGATCCATTCACCCATGGGGCATGGCATCGTCGCTTTTGCCACACAAGAGGCGGCGGAGGGAATGGCCAATACGGTTCATGCCACGGTGCTTGACTGGAATAAGGTTCGAGTTGAGCATGCTATGATGACACAGCACGGCCACTGATCTGGTGGTGGGAGTGCGCTAATCAACTGTAACCATTGTTTGAATGCTGTTTTGGTATAAAAGGAAAGGTAGTGAAAATGCGCAAGATCGTACTATTTATGCTGGTCATAAGCGCCCTGATTCTGGCTGCTTGTGGAGGCGGGGATAAGCCCACGCCGACGCCTGAGGCGGCTGCCGCAGCGCCACAAGCTGCCGCGGATGTGCCGGCCGGCGATCCAGCCAAAGGGCAGCAAATCTATAACCAGGCATGCATTGCCTGCCACGGTCCCACTGCCGAGGGCGTTACGGGATTGGGTAAAAACCTGAAGACCAGCGAGTTCATCAGCCAGAAGAATGACGGCGAGCTCTTCGACTTCATCAAAGTGGGCCGTGATGCCGGCGATCCGCTCAATACGACCGGTGTGGCTATGCCGCCCAAGGGGGGCAACCCCGCCATGAGCGAGCAAGAGATCGCTGACATCGTGGCCTACCTGCGCTCGATCCACCAGTAAGGATGGATGGCCAGGGTCTGCCCGCGCGGGCAGACCCTGGTTGTCGACGTTGATAAAGGAACCAAGCGATTATACCTATGTTACATTCGGGCCAACTCGACATCTACAGCTATCGCAACGCCAACGCCCATGAGATACAGCTCGTGCGTCTCTTCGAGTGCGAGGAACTGCGTGCGTATATGCTGGTCATGCCGCCGGGCAGTCGCATTGACGCCCACATCCACGAAAACGAACACGAGCTCTTCGACGTGGTGGATGGCGAGGGCACCTTCGAAGTGAACGGCCTGACCTTCACTGGGAAAGCCGGCAAATGCGTCTTTGTACCTGCTGGTATCAAACATAGTCTGCACAACACGGGCGATCGCCCGTGGACTGTGCGTCTGACCTGCCAAGACCGGCTCTACGTGCGCCACCTGGGCAAGCTCATCCGCCGCGCGGTGCGTAAGCGCCTGACCTGATAAAGGGACTCTGCAGCGACTACTGGAGGAACGATGAATCTTTTCGGCAAACTCAACGGCTACGGCAAGCCACAATCCTGGACCATCCGCGATCTCGACCCGTTGCCGGAAGAAGAGTGGCAGCGCATGCGCACATTTCTCGGTCTCAGCGCGGACGAAACGGCAGCCATGGTCGAAACGGTTGAGGTGCTCTTCAAGCGTGGGCACGAGCTGGTGGTCGGAACCTACGACTATCTGCTCCGCAACCCCGAGACGGCTACCGTCCTCGGCTGGGAAGACGGGGCCGATCCGGTTCATCTTTCCGAGCGCCGTCGCTTCTTTACGGTATGGCTGGCGCGCCTGCTGGGGCTCGATTTCAGCCCAGACCTGGCCCGTTACCTGTTCCGCGCCGGCAAGCTGCATGCGGGGCACGGCCCGCGACAAATTCACGTTCCACCCGTCTATGTCACGGGATCGGTCAGCCTCATCAACGCGGCCTTTGCCCGTTTCCTGAGCGAGGAGATGCCAGGCCATGTGGCGGTTCCGGCCGCGTTGGCCGGCTGGAACAAAGTGTTGACCCTGCACCTCCATCTCATGCAGATGGGCTATCAAGCCGCGATCGCGGTCGACAGCGGCGATTACCCGGTCAAGTTTGCGCTCTTCGGCCGCATGCGCAAGGTCACCGGCGCCCAAGACCTATCCATCCGCGTGGCGGAAGGCAGCGATGCCCAGAACGCCTTGCGGAAGTTCTTCAACTACTATCCGCAGGCCCGCGCCGAGGTGTTTGACGTAGAGTGGCAGGGCGATGAACATGATGACGCCCACGGCACCCCCTGGTTCACAGTCAAGCCGGCCTTTGCCGTCAAACCGATGTGGCGCGTCCTGCTCAATGGCAAAGATCTTAGCTATATCGGCGGGCCCGCGGTGGAGCTCCACCCAGGAGATGAGATTCATGTCTTCCCGCCGGGACGGTAGCGGCATAGTGCAGGACGCTTGGGGACCGGGATAGCGCCCTGTCAAAGAACATCGTCACTTCCAGGCAAGCCACTGTGTTTGCCCCTTGTGTTCAATACAGATCACTATTTATTGCGAGCCTGACAACATGTCCAACGAATCGTATACCTATCTGCCCGATATCAATACCGCGCTGAGCGACATTCCGCCTGACAGCATCGTGAGCCGGACGCTCTACCAGGGCAAGACTATGCGCGTGGTGCTCTTTGGCTTCGCAGCCGGCCAGGAACTGTCCGAACATACATCGACTAAGGAGGCAGTGCTTCACTTTTTGCGTGGCGAAGCGGAACTGACGCTCGGTACGGAGACAGTTGTGGCCCAAAACGGCACGCTCGCCCGCATGGCGCCTCACCTGCCCCACACGATCCGCGCCAGAACAGAGACCTGGATGTTGTTGTATATGTTTGGCTAGGTTGCTGGGTTGCCAGGCCACGCGCTAGGCGACCCAGCTCCTCACGGACGCCCCATGACCACCCCAGGGAATACAGACCATATGACGGACGGCAACAGCCGTGTGCTGCGTATCGTGCTGATGGCGTTCGCAATTGCGGGGCTGCTGGCCGGCATGTGGGCCGGGCTGATTCGCATTGGCTGGGTGCTGCCATCCCTGCGCCCTTTGTTGCCGGCGCTCCATGGCCCGCTCATGATAGGCGGCTTTCTGGGCACGCTCATTGGCCTGGAGCGGGCCGTGGGGACCGGGCAACGCTGGGCCTATGCAGCCCCCCTCCTGACCGCCCTGGGCAGCGTCCTGGCATTGGCCGGCGTACCGGGTTGGCCAGGACCTCTGCTTGTCACAGCCGGTAGCGTTGTGTTTATCATCGTGATGGTCACTATCGTTCGCCTGCAGCCGGCGCTGTTCACTGGCGTCATTGCACTGGGCGCACTGCTTTGGTTTGTAGGTAACTTGCTCTGGCTGGCAGGGCAACCGATCAGTGTCGTCGTCATGTGGTGGATGGGCTTTCTGGTCTTTACCATTACGGGCGAGCGCCTGGAATTGAGCCGCCTGTTACGGCTGCCGCGCCTGGCGCATGGGTTGTTCGTGGCGCTGGTGTTGGTGCTGTTGGGCGGCATGGTAGCTGCTTCTGCCCATATGACGGTTGCCATGTGGATCACCGGCATCGGTTTTGTGGGGATGGCGAGCTGGCTTTTCCAGTACGACATTGCGCGGCGGCGTGTCAAGGCGGGCGGCCAGGCACGTTTCATCTCTCTCAGCCTGCTCTCCGGGTACGCGTGGTTGGGCGCGGGAGGGGTGCTTGCGCTATGGTACGGGGGCGTCACAGCCGGGCCGGCCTACGATGCCATCCTTCATGCTGTCTTTCTGGGCTTTGTCGTCACTATGATCTTTGCCCACGCGCCTATCGTCTTTCCTGCAGTTCTGCGCGTGCCGGTGACTTACACGCCGCGGCTCTATTCACACCTTGTGCTTCTGCATCTATCCCTCGGCATGCGTTTGCTTGGCGACCTGCTGCTGGTGTGGCCACTGCGCCAATGGGGTGGTATGCTCAACGTAATCGTGTTGCTTCTCTTTCTCTTCAACACAATAACATCGCTGAATCCAAGCGGCCGCGTCACACAGGCCCCACGCCAGGGGGCGACAACCGGTCGCTAGATATACACCTCACGCGGCTACGTGTGGTCAACACCAGGACGATGCCATGCCACAGCTCACGCGACTCTTTATCAAGACTGCGCT
>JACFMY010000322.1:0-978 GCA_019455155.1 Caldilineaceae bacterium | reverse complement strand
GTCTATTTTGTGCTGGCCTTGCTGGCTGGCTGGATCACCACAATTCAGGCCCTGCGCACAACGGTGCCGCTGGCTGGCGCCTTGAGCCCCGTCTATTTTCATCTCTTCATGGTGGGGTGGGTTACGCAGCTGATCATAGGCGTAGCCTACTGGATGTTTCCCAGGTTTACCCGCGAACGTCCCCGCGGTTACGACAGTCTCTTTTGGGCGACCTACGGTTTGCTCAACGCCGGTCTGATTCTGCGCGTGTTCGCGGAGCCATCCATGGCTGTGAGCGCCTGGGAAGGTTGGGGAACATGGTTAGCTGTCTCCGCGCTGCTGCAGTGGCTGGGTGGTATGAGTTTTGTGGCCAGCATCTGGCCGCGTGTCAAGGAGAAGTAAGATGCCGCGGCTGAGCGTCCTCCTGGTACGAGCTGCCCTCATCTACCTGGCCCTGGGCATCACCATCGGCGCACTCTTGTTATGGAACAAAGGAGTGCCGCTGCATCCGCTGCTCTGGCGCCTGTTGCCTGCCCACATGGAGTTCCTCCTACTTGGCTGGACCGTGCAGCTTGCCATGGGCATAGCATTTTGGATTCTGCCGCGCTGGCAATCGAAGCGGGGCAACGTGCGATTCGTCTGGGCAGCGTTCGTGCTGCTGAACGCTGGGATCTGGCTGGTCGTGCTGCCCGCGTGGTTTGGCGCCCAGAATTCGGTTGTCATCTTGGGCCGTGGGTTGGAGACAACGGCGGTTGGCGCGTTCGCCTTGCATGCCTGGCCCCGCGTGAAGCCCTGGGTAGAAAACGCAACTTGAGCCGGACATGTCGAGCTCGGGCGAGCACTGCTGTAGTCGCTACGGCATCCCTGGAGACCGGGTCAGGCGGAAACGGCTGGATATCGTGTCCGGAACAGGTGCAATAACTCTGCGCGCTGCGCCTGGCTAAGCGGTCCCAGCGGTTTGCTGCTTTTCGGCGACTCCCGCTCCCACGGCGTGCCTGT
>JACFMY010000321.1 GCA_019455155.1 Caldilineaceae bacterium | reverse complement strand
CGGACGCTACGCAGACGCGCTGCAAGCCTTTGACGGCGCTACCTACGATCTCCTGGGCACGCTCGAGGTCGATAGGGTTCCAGAGAGATGGCCGGTTGCCGACGTTCTGTTCCTGGAGCAGGCCATCGCGTTTCTGGCCGTCAATCTCCTGCCTGAAGCGGCTAGCACATTGGATCGCGCGGAAGCGCTGTTTCGTCAAAGCGCGCAACGCTATGAACTGATGCAAACCCTCTATTATCGAGCACTGCTCGCGTTGCGCCTGGAGACAGCTGCCGCGGCCCAGCGTACCTTGTCCGAGGCGGCCACGCTCGCGACGGCAATGGACAACGCATATTGGCAGAACCATATCCGGCTCGCGCAAAGCCTGGCCATGAGTCAGGCAGGAGAGACGGCCGCAGCCCGCGCCGCCCTGGCAGACCTGACCGCATGGCAGCCGCCAGCCGGCAGAGAAGGTGCCCTGCATTGGGATGCGCCCCTGCGTGCAGAAGCTGGCTTGCTGGCGTTGCACGAGGCCCTGGAGGACGGAGACATCGGCGCCGCGCGGCGCCACGCGCGCGAGGTCGCCGCAACATTGGGGCTCCCACCGGATGGCGGCACCGAAGGCGGCGCCTACCCCCATCTCCGCGCCCGGCTGCTCCATGGGCTTGGCCGCATTGAGCGCGCTGCGGGCGGCACGCTACAGGCGCGGACATACCTTTCCCGCGCGCTCGACGCCGTGGAAGCGCAACGCGCCACGCTCCCGCTGGAAGAATTCCGGACCGCGTTTCTCACCGATAAGAGCGATATGTATGCGGACCTGGTGCTGGCGCTCCTGGACAGCCCCGCTCCTGACGAGGACACCGTTGCCTCTGCCTTTGCCGTTGTGGAACGCGCTCGCTCTCGCACCCTCCTGGAGCGGCTGCTGGTTTCCCTTGACGAGGCAACCCTGGCCGCGGGCGCACCATCCCCGGAGCTGAGCGAGCGCATGGCGGCAGTCCGCCAGCAGCTCTACTGGCTCTATAACCGGCTGCTCGGCGATGAGCCGGGGAGCCGCCACGCCACTGCCGAGCTCACTGCGGAGCTGAACGCCCATGAGGGCGCGCTGCGCCAGCTGGAGTGGCGCGCCGCACCATGGCTGGCGCAGGCCGAGCCGGTCTCCTTGCAGGCACTGCAAGCCGTATTGGCAAGCGACCAGCAGGCTCTGCTCTACTATCTGGCCGGCGAGGAACTCATGGCCTTCGTTGCCAGCCCTAACGAAGTCCAGGTCGTGAGGCAGATAGCCACCGCGGGAGAGATTCAGCGCGCCCTGGGTGACCTGCGCTTCCAGATGGGGCGTGTGGAAGTGGGCAGCGACTATGTTGCGCGGCATCGCCAGCGACTGATGGACGGCGTGCGCACCGTTCTCCACCAGTTGTATAACCTGGTGTGGGCCCCGGTCGCACCCCTGGTTGAGGCCCGCCGCGCCTTGATTGCACCCTATGGGCCGCTACATCTGTTGCCCTTTCACGCGCTGTGGGACGGGCAGGCATATCTGCTCCAGCGTGTCGAGCTTAGCTACATACCCAGCGCGAGCATAGAGGTACATCGTCGACGCCGGGCCATGCCATCTCCCTACGCCACGCTGGCCGGGCTCGCCTTGCGGGACGCGTCCATTCCCCAGGCAGAAGCCGAGATCCAGGCGGCTGCCAGGTACTTCCGGCAGGCCACAACATATCTCGACGACGCGGCCGGGGTGGTCAACTTGCGCCGGGCCGCGGCCGAAGGGGACGCGCTCCATATTGCTACCCACGGTCTCTTCCGGCCCGACAATCCTTTCTTTTCAGCCCTGAAACTGGCGGATGGGTGGATCGATGTCCACGAAATCTACCGCCTGCCCCTGCGCGCCCGCCTCGTCGTGCTGAGCGCGTGCGAGAGCGGCGCCGTTCAGGTGCAGGGCAGCGAGGAAGCGATTGGGCTCGTGCGCGGTTTTTTGGGTGCAGGCGCCGAGTCACTGGTGGTCAGCCTTTGGAACGTTCATGACGCCAGTGCCGCTAACCTTATGGAACGCTTCTATGCGCGGCTGACCGATCACGATGCGACACCGGCGGCCGCGTTACGGGGGGCGCAGATCGATACGCTCAGGCAGGAAGAGCACCCCTATTATTGGGCGCCCTACATCGTTATAGGATAAAGGAGTCGCGATCATGACGCAACAGCAACGTCCCTGGCGCCACCTGGGCCTGACCCTCGTCGCTGGGCTTGCCCTATTCCTGCTCTTATTGGCAGGGATGAACCAAGGGGCCATAGCTGCCGGCGATCCGCGCCCGGTAGCTGGGACGCCGGCCACCGCCCAGCAGACCAACGACCCGGACCACATTGGCGGCAACGACCTCAGCCACGAAGATGAGGCAGAATGGGAAGGCTATGTCATCGCGCGGCCGCTAGATGGCTTCCTAGGTCAATGGATCATCGGCCAGGTCGGGGCACTGACACGAACCGTGATCGTCGATAGTGTGACCGACGTCAGCCGTTTCAATGGGCAGCTGCCGGCCATCGGCACGACATGGGTTGAGGTAAAAGGCACATATCTGACGAACAGCGTGATACGCGCCAAACGCATCCGGCCAGAGCATTACGAGAAAGGCCAGGTGGTGGTGCGTCTGCGCCAGGGCGTCTCGCCGGAGCAATTTGGCCATGACCATGAACTGGAGCTCACCGCCTCGGCGTTGGCATCGGCCAATATCGTGCTTTACCGCACAGAAGAGGACGAACCAACCACGATTGGAGAGCTCATGCTCGACGATCGCGTCGTTTGGGCCGAGCTAAACTACATTGGCCAGATCCCCGAGCCAGAGGGCGATCCCTACCGGAGCTGGAAATGGGGCGACCCCGACACCTACCTGAACCAGGCGGCGTTTGGCCAGATCAACCTGGCGCCGGCCCATGCCGCCGGCGTCACTGGCGCGGGTAAGGTCATTGCCGTCTTGGACACGGGCGCGGATTTACAGCACCCGGCGCTGCAAGGGCACGTCATCCCAGAATGTGACGGCGATACGGCCAACAACTGGGCCCAGTGCGACATGGTGGACGACGACAATCTACCCCAGGATGAGGGCCCGGGCGCCGGCCAGGGTCACGGCACCCACATTGCTGGCGTCATTGCGAGAATTGCGCCCGACGCGCAGATCCTGCCCGTGCGCGTGCTAAACCGCAACGGCACCGGGAATACCTTTGTGTTGGCCTATGCGATTGAATGGTCTGTCGCGCACGGTGCCGACGTCATCAACCTCAGTCTGGGCACCGACACCGACTCCATTGCCCTGAGCCAGACGATTGAGAGCGCGCTTGCCCAGGGGGTGGTGGTTGTGGCTGCATCGGGCAACAACGGCGACAAGTCGCCGCACTATCCAGCCAGCTACCCTGGCGTCATCGGGGTCACCGCTGTAGATGACAACTACATCAAAGCCAGTTTCGCAAACTATGGTACGGACGCCATCGACATAGCTGCGCCAGGTGTCGGCATTACGTCGACCATCGTCCGGATCAACGACAGCGGCGCGGTAGAGAGCGGCTACGCTTCTTGGAGCGGCACTTCCATGGCCGCGCCCTTTGTCAGCGCGGCCGCGGCCCTTGTACAACAGGTGATGGAGCCGCAGCCTGCGCAAAGCGCGGCCACGGTGACTGTGGCCCAGGTCAAGGACCGGCTCACCAGCACCGGCTGCGCCATCGACAGTGTAGCAGGTAACGAGGGCTATGCCGGCGAGATCGGCAGGTTCATCGATATCGGCGCCGCGGTGAAGGGAAGCGAAGGCGGCAGCGCGCCCTATTGTTCAGCGCTAAACCAACTCTTCCTGCCTTCGGTCATGCAATAAGAGAGAACCCAAGGACAAGATCTGCCACAATCCATGTATTTTTGTCACGCCGCAGTGTCTCTATTGGAACGATACACCCGCTAGGTAAGTCTGTTGGGCTGCGCACGCGAATTCTACTTGTCGCGTGCGCAGCCCACACCGGCAAACGAACCACTAGGAGAATTACAATGGAACGACACTTCGGCACACCTTGGCAGCGACGCTGGCTCCCTGCCCTGACGATGGGGCTACTGCTGCCCCTTTTACTCCTCTTCGGCGTGGCCAGCGCGGCCGACCAGCCCGCTGCCTCTAGTAGCCCCTCCCCATTGTACGTCGCCGATCACGACGGCGAAGGCGCCATTTATGGGATTATCGATGTCATGCTCGATCCTGGCTTAGACGGCGACTGGGTTATTGGCGGCGTGACCTACGCAGTCACAACTCAAACCACCTTTAAAGCCGAGCATGGTCCCTTTGTGGCTGGCGCCTGTGTCAAAGTCGACCTGGTGGATGGTACGTCCAATACCGTCCGCGAGATAGAGACGCAGGAGATGAGTGATTGCGACGGCAATGGCGACGATAACCACGAGGGCGACGGCGAGAAATTCTACGGCATCGTAGAGTCCATGCCGCTGAGTGATACGGTGGGCGAATGGGTCATCAGCGGCAATCCCTATACAGTGACTCTGGAGACAGAACTGGAAGCCGAGCACGGGCTCTTTGAAGTCGGCAGCTGTGTCAAAGTCGAGCTCGTCGCGGGCACGGGCAATGTCATCAAAGAGATGGAGACAGAACGCGCCTACCACTGTAACGGCGGCGACGATGATGGCGATGACGACAAGCCCGGCGTACCAGTCATCGGCAAGGGCGAAATGTTTGGCGAGCTGCAGTCATTCCCAGAAGGTCTCATGGGACCGTGGCAGATCGGCACCCTGACCTTTACTGTCGATGCCAAGACTGAACTGGAACCTAAGAATGGGCCATTTGAGGTCGGCGCACTGGTCAAGGTCGAGTTCTGGATCCTGGTAGATGGCACCTTCCTGGCCAGAGAGATCAAGACCGCAGTAACGCCGGACTTTGACGATGACGACGATCACAAAGAGAAGCACAAGGGCCATGCCTTTGGACTCATTGAGCAACTGCCCGAAGGCGGGCTCACGGGCGTCTGGATCATCGGCGGCATTCCGTACACGGTGACCGCGGAGACCAACCTCCATAACGACAGCGGCAACTTCGAGGTCGGCAAGCGTGTCAAGGTGAAGTTCTTCCTGGACGCTGGCGGTGGCCGGGTCGCCACCCACATTAAGATCGCGGGCAAGGGCGGTGATGTGGGCCAGGGGAATGACTTTGCCAAGCTGCTGGGTTATGTGGAGACTATGCCCGAAGGCACATTCCTGGGTACGTGGATCGTGAGCAGTGTGGAGTTCAGCGCCACGGCTACCAGCAAATTCGAGGAAGAGCATGGCTTGCTCGCGGTCGGCGCCTACGTCAAGGTGGAATACACCGTCAAGGACGGTGTGCGCATCATTCACAAGATCGAGACCAAGGTGCCGCCTGGTGGTGGCGAACACAACTTCGCTGGCAAGATCGAACATATGGACGACAGCTCCGTGTCTGCCGCCGGCGTCGATGCCGACACCACATGGGTCGTGGGCGGCCGCACGTTTGTGGTGACCGATGCCACAAGCATCAACGGCGAGTTCACAACCAGTGACACCGTGGCCGTAAACAGCTACCAGGCCGCTGACGGCAGCCAGGTCGCTACCCGCATTAGCTCGATCAGCCTCGACAACGCGGTCTTCCTGCCAATCACCGTGCGTTGAGACCCGCCGAAGCAGTAGTTAAACCTCCAGAAACGTGGGGGAGGTCCGCCAGGCGGGCCTCCCCCATCGCAGAAGTTAACAGGAACTTGGTAGTGGAATCCATGGGCGCTTGAAGGCGCCCATGGCGCGTTACAGACAGGCTTTACAGCACGCCATCCCCACCTGCCGGTATATCCAGCCAGGTCTCGATCTGGGGCCGCGTCGTCTCCCAATCGCAATGCACGATCCCGGCCATCCCCACTGCCTGGGCCGCCTGCACATTGACTTCCAGATCATCGATATACAGAACGTGGGCCGGCGCGACATCCAGCAGCTCAAGCGCTAGCTCGAAGATCTCCGGATCGGGCTTGAGCAGCCCAACCTCGTTACTCATCAAGACCAGCTCGAAGGAAGCCAGTTCCGGCACATGGGTGTCCAGCCAGCCAACGTGGGTAGCATTGGTATTGCTGATGGCGCCGGCTTCCACGTCCGGGAGCTGCAGCAACGTCTGCACATAGTGTAGGGCCGCGTCATCACGGCTCATGCCAGCGCAAAGGGCATCCTCTATCAGGTCGCAGGATAAGCTGCTGGCCGCGGTCCGCGTGCGGATATGGTCGCAGAACTGCTCCGGTGTGATCTCCCCCAAGCCAAAGGCGCGGCCAACCTCGTTGAAGGTATCCGCCAACTGGCCGGGCGTTACGCTGCACAATTCAGCCACAGCCTCAAGCGTACGCGTATGATCGTAGCGCACGAGCACGTTACCGATATCAAAGATGACAACGCGCATGGCTCAGCCGCCGTGTGCGGCCACGGCGAGGACTCCCAGGAAACCCAGGGTGCCAATGATAGTTAAGATGAGGGCAAGGATAAAGCGAACGCCATATGGAGCACGCCGGCGCCTTCGCGTGAATGGACTCTGTATCTCACGCGTGAGCGGCAGAAGATGGGCAGGGTTCGAGCGCCGTGTTTGCATGAGGTTCGCTTCCTTTCGTCGCCAGGTCGATGATGGTGCTATGAATGCGCGACAGATCGCTCCCCAGCTACACCAGGGCAGCCGGCGATCTACACGCGATGTTTCATGCCTAAGTTTTCGTGAAGCCTGCTGGAAATTGGGGCCGCAGAAGCGATACGGCTCAATTTTCGGCTGTGGGCTGGACCAAGCCTTGGTCGTTTCTTCAAGACGTAAGGTCACGGTAAGGAGCAGGCTTAGTCAGAGTATATCACCCCCCATTTGGGAGCGTCAACCGACGAGGAGCCTACGCGCTGCGATTGTGACGCCTGTTGCACACCAATTCATTTCCGCTGTCCGCTATCTGGCCTGCTCCGCCGAGACAGTCCATGGATGAACGCGCAGTGAGCAGGCAAACACCTAAGGGCAACCACGAGAGCCCAATGTGTTTCGGGGCTTTTTTTGCGAGTTGGGAGGACTTAGTGTATTCTTTGGATGATAGTCGGCTGCAAGCAACGAGGCTGGCTGCCCCCTGATCCTCTATCTTTCTGTTCTGCGATCCACTTATTCACGATGCGAGAGTCTTGAACGTGCCAGCATTAGCGCTTAGTCTGTTCGCTCTCATCCTCTCCGGTTTTGCCCTTTGGTTGCTCAAGCCCCATCGATCTGCGCTCTTCGCCTGGCTGGCCGCGTTGCCTCCTGCCATCATTACGGCCTGGCAGCTGCTACAGATGCCGGCGATCGCGCAAGGTATCACGCTAGTCGAGCAATTTGCCTGGGCGCCGTCACTAGGGCTGGATATCGCCCTACGTCTGGATGGGTTGTCACTCCTTTTTGGCCTGGTTGTAACGGGCATCGGAACCTTCATTGCGTTCTACACGCACTATTATTTTGAGCACGACGCGCGGCAGGGATACTTTTACCTGCTGCTCTTCTTTTTTATGGCCAGCATGTTGGGGCTCGTCTGGTCAAATGACCTGATTTCGCTCTT
>JACFMY010000320.1:1768-7565 GCA_019455155.1 Caldilineaceae bacterium | reverse complement strand
CGGCTCATTCAGCTTTCAGGCGAGCAAGAATATCACCGCGGGCGAAGGCGGCGCGCTCCTTACCAACGACGACGCGCTCAAGGACCGGCTCTGGAGCTATGTCAATCAGGGACGCTCGCCGGGAGGGGCCTGGTACGAGCACGGCTATCTCGGCAACAATCTGCGCATCACGGCCTTTCAGGCTGGCATTCTCCTGGCCCAGCTCGAGCGCCTGGATGTGCAGCTTGAGCAGCGTATGGCCAATGCGCGGCGGCTCCACGCCATCTTGGATGAAGTCGACGGGCTGGAGCCGCTCCGCTGGGATCCCCGGGCGGAGCAGCACGCGTTTCACCTCTACATCATGCGCTACCAGGCGGACGGCTTCCACGGCGTGCCCCGCGATCGCTTTGTGGAGGCGCTCCGCGCCGAAGGCATCCCCTGCTCCACCGGCTATCCCATGCCGCTCTATGTACAGCCGCCCCTGCAGGAGCCCTTCAGCCGGGTCACACCATGCCCGGCCACAGAACAGGCCTGCCGCGAGGCAATTTGGTTGACGCAGAACATGCTGTTGGCCGAGCCTGCAGCCATGGATCGCATCGCCGAGGCAATCTTCAAGATCCGCGATCACGTCGAGGAGCTGGCAGTGGTATGACCAGCTTCTTCGACTGTTATTGTGGCCTGGGCTATTTGACTGCGCCTGCCTTTGGCCAGGAATTTCCCACCGCTCAGGAGCTCCAGGTTGCGCTCGAAGACGCGGGAATCGACGCCGCGCTCGTCTTCAGTCCGGCTGCCTTCGAGTACGATCCCTTCCTTGCCAACCAGGCGTTGATGGAGGAGATCGCAGGCCACGCCAATCTCCATCCTTGCTGGGTACTGCTGCCGCCAGCTACAGGAGAGCAGCCGCCTCCGCTCGAGCTGGTCACGCTCATGGCAGAACAGGGCGTGCGCGCCGCGCGCCTTGCGCCAGGCCGGACGCGGAACAACTTTAGCCTGGCCGCCTGGTCCGTCGATCCGCTGTTGGAGGCGCTGGCCCAAGCGCACGTGCCCGTCTTCCTGGACCTCGACGAGAGTGACTGGCCGGAGATCGCCGCTCTGCTGGCACGCCACCCCACGCTCCCCCTCGTGCTCACCAACGTGACCTACCGGGTGGACCGGTATCTCTATCCGCTCTGGGAGCGACACGACAACCTCTATGTCGAGATCTCCGGCTACCAGGGCCTGCGGGCCATCGAGGCGGCCGTCCTACGCTTTGGCCCGGAGCGCCTGTTGTTCGGGACGCATATGCCGCGCTTCACGCCGGGCGCCGCGCTGGCCGCCGTGACCTGTGCCGAGATCTCTGCCAACGCGCGCACGCTCATTGCCGGTGGCAACCTGCGCCGCCTGCTGGAGGCAGCCCATGGCCACTGATTCCCTGCGTGCTGCGGTCCATGCAGGCCGCCCCCTTGCCGGCAGCTGGATCATCGACGGCCACGCGCATCTGGGCGCCTGGTACAATTTCCATATCCCAGACATATCGCTGGCCGGCTACGTGGCACTCATGGACCGGATCGGTATCCAGCTTTCATGTGTCACCGGGCTTCCCGCCATCGGGCCGTGGACGCACCGGGGCAACGCGCTGGTGGCAGACGCGGTACGGCAGTATCCGGAACGGTTTGTGGCCTACTGCACGGTCAACCCGCACCGGCCCGACGAGGCGCGTGAGGAACTTGAGCACTGGCGCATGCCGCTCGTGAAGTTTCATCCATCCACCCACCAATATCCCATGGATGGACCAGGCTACGAGCCGGCGCTGCATTTCGCCGCGCAACACCACTGCCCGGTCCTGATCCACGTCTGGCAGGGCGATGCGCCCTGCGAGCCAGAGCGGCTGGGGCGCATCGCTGAGCGTTTCCCCGAGGTGCCCTTCATTGCTGGGCACAGCGGCGGCACCGAGCTCGGCTTTCGCCAATGTGTGGAGTTGGCCTGCCAATTTCCGAACATCTACCTGGACCCGACTGGCTCCACCCTCTTTGCCGGCAGCGTGGAGCTCCTGACCTCCGGCCCCGGCCCTGAACGTGTGGTGTTGGGCACAGATATGGGGTTCTTTGACCCGAGCCCGCAGATAGGGCGCGTTGTCTTTGCCCACCTGCCTGAGCAGACGCGGCGGCTAATCCTGGGCGAGAACATGCGTCGCCTCCTGCTCACGGCCGCGCTGCTGCCCGAACCGGTACGCCAACGACTCACAGAGGAAGCGTAGGAGAAACCATGGAAGCACCTGTTCGTTTTGCCATCATTGGTCTGGGCAGTATTGCCAGGACACATATACAGGCCATCGAGCAGATCCCCGACGCCCAGGTGACGGTGATCTGCACGCGCAATGCGGAGAACGGCCAGGCCATGGCCGCGCGCTGTGGCGCACAGTGGACCGCCAACGTGGACGCGACCCTCCATCGCAACGATGTGGATGTAGCGGCCATCTGTACCCCCAGCGGCCTGCATCTGGAACCGGCCCTTGCCGCGATCGCGGCCGGCAAACACCTGCTCGTGGAGAAACCACTGGAGATCACGCTCGCGCGTATCGATCAGATGCTGGCCGCGGCGGAGGAAGCCGGTGTCATGGTCGCCTGCGTCTTTCAACAGCGCTTTGCCCAAGGGGTGCGCCGCGCCAAAGCCGCACTGGAGGCGGGCCGGTTGGGGCCACTGGCCCTCGCCGACGCCTACGTCAAATGGTACCGGCCGCCTGCTTACTATAACGGCAGCTGGCATGGCACGTGGCAGTTGGATGGCGGTGGCGCGCTCATCAACCAATCCATCCACACGATCGATCTACTCCAGTGGCTCGCCGGGCCGGTCACCAGTGTCTTTGGGCACATTGCCACGCTGGCCCATAGCGGCATGGAAACGGAGGATACAGCCAGCGCCGTGCTAACCTTTGCCGGCGGGGCCATGGGGGTGATCCAGGGCGCCACGAGCTGCTGGCCGGGTGACTCTGCCCGCCTGGAGCTACACGGCGACCGCGGCACCATCATCCTCGAAGAAGGACAGATTGTGAAGTGGAAGCTGGCCGACGCCGCGCCCGGCGAAGAGGAACGTCTGCTCCATCTGGAGAGCGGAACGGGCAGCGGCGCGTCCGATCCCAAAGCCATTGGATTTGAGCTGCACCGGCGCCAGATCGCCGACCTGGTCGAAGCCATCCGGGAGACGCGCGCTCCGGCTGTGCCTGGCGCCGAGGGGCGCAAAGCGGTGGAGATTATCCGCGCCATCTACCGTTCCGCGCGTACAGGGGAGCTGGTGCGGTTGCCGCTGCGCGCAGACCGCGATTCTGAATAATGCAGTAAGGGAAAGGGAGCAAACGAATGGCAGCGTCAGCGCTGTTGCGTCACTTCAAAGTAGCAAATGTAGATGTGGGTATTTATGCAGACAAGCTTGCGCTGAGCGAGACCGCCGCGGAGGTTGTGGCTGAGCGGATCAATGCGGCGCTCACGCTGCGCGGTGAGGCCAACATTGTGCTGGCCACCGGCGCATCACAATATGATTTTCTAGCCGCACTGCGCGCGCGAACCGGCATAGAGTGGTCCCGCGTGACCGCCTTCCATCTGGACGAATACCTGGGCCTCGCGCCGGAACACCCTGCCAGTTTCCGGCGCTTTCTGCAGGAACGATTCTTCGACCATCTACAGCTCAAAGCGGTTCACCTCCTGGCGGGTGATGCTCCCGATCCCCAGGCGGAGATAGCCCGCTATAGCAGCCTGCTGGCTGAGCATCCCATTGATGTGGCCTGTATCGGAATTGGCGAGAATGGGCACCTGGCCTTCAACGACCCGCCGGCGGACTTCGATACCCAGGCCGCGGTCCTGCTCGTCAATCTGGACGAGGCATGTCGCCAGCAGCAGGTTGGCGAGGGCCACTTCCCGGACCTCGCGGCCGTGCCGCCTCAGGCCCTCTCCATGTCAATTCCAGCCATCCTGGCGGCGCGGACAATCTCCTGCGTCGTGCCGGACCGGCGCAAGGCTGAGGCCGTACGCTGTGCATTGGAGGGGCCAATCACCCCAGACTGCCCGGCATCGGCGCTGCGCCGGCACCCTGACTGCAAACTCTTCCTTGATGCCGCGTCGTCATCCCTGCTCGCGCCAGCTACCGCGGAGCAGCCAGCCGAACGGAAAGGCACTACGCGGTGACGCAAGCAGCGGTTCAGGCAATACAGGGTGTGCGCGGGGGACAGGTATGGACGCCACAAGGATTCGTCGCCGGGCACATTGTCAGATTTGACGGCGCCCACATTGCAGCCGTCGATGCAATCGGCGCGGCGGACACCGCTGCTGATCTGCTGGACGCGTCTGACGGATACGTTGTACCGGGTCTGGTCGATGTCCAGGTCAACGGCGCGCTGGGGTGGAGCTTTCAGGCCCATCACCGCGCCCATTTCGACGCGATCGTTGCCTATCACCGGCAACGCGGCACCACGACGCTGCTCCCTACACTCGTCACCGCGGATGTTCCCACACTGTTGCAGAGCTTGAAGGTACTGGCGGAGTACCTGGCCCACGCACACGGCGCGTGGCTGCCGGGCATTCACCTTGAGGGACCATTCCTTTCGCCCCTGAAAAGCGGCGCCCACGATGCAGCCGCCCTGCGCAATCCAGACCTGGCCCTCGTCCAACAGTTTCTGGCTGCGGCCCGGGGGCGCCTCGCCATGGTTACCCTGGCTCCCGAGCTAATGGGCTCCCTGCCTGTCATCAAGCATCTGGCAGAGCACGGGATTATCGTGGCCGCCGGCCACACTGCGGCCACCTATGCCCAGATGAAGCGCGCGATGGCCGCGGGTCTGTCCTGCGTCACCCATGCCGGCAATGCCAGCGATTGGCCCCACCGCGCGCAAGGTGAGCTGGGGTTCATGGCCTCAGAGCCGGGCATTGTAGGCACACTCCTGGCGGAGCCCGACCTCGCCTGTAGTGTCATCCTGGACGGCTATCACTTCCATCCTGCCCTGTTGCCGCCACTGGTGCGGGTGAAGAACCCTGGCCGCGTCTTTCTTATCTCCGATGCCTCGACGGGGGCTGGCTGCCCGCCCGGCGAATATGAGAGTGGCGGCTTGCATGTAACCATTCATCCCGAAGGCTTTGCCACCAGCGGCCGCGGCGGCGGCTGGTTGGCCGGCAGCACCATTACGCTGCTCGATGCGGTCCAGCGCGCCGTCCGCCTCGCAGGGATGTCCCTGCATGAGGCCGTGGCCATGGCGACGCACGCTCCAGCTAAGCTGCTGGGCATCAACGGCCGCAAGGGAACGCTGAGCCCCGGCAGCGATGCTGACCTGCTTGTGCTGAACCGCGATCTCACGTTACGTGCGGTGATCGTGGGAGGATACAAGCTCGAGTAAGGTAGCTGTACCGCACCCCGGTATCTTTCCTTTTGCCACAGCTGGCCTTCCGCGCCTTTGGGCGTTCATCACGCCTGGCGTGGCTGCAGGTGTAGCCACATGCGATAGTTGTACGGTTCGAAGCCCTGGCGCCTAAAGAAGCGCAGCGCCCGCTCGTTGAAGGTCCAGGCGCTGAGCGCCAGGACATTGATGCCCTGATCATGGGCCAGCTGCTTGATGGCATCAACCAATGCCGTGCCAACGCCATGGTTCTCATAGGCCGGGTCCACCGCGACGTGGTGGATATAGGCTCGCTCCAGCTTGTAGGTAGAGCTGGTCTCCATGGCTGGGGTCAGATCGGCATAGAGATAGCCAATCGGTCGCCCCTCGTACTCGGCCAAGAAAATAACCGTATCGCTCTTCTCCAACAGTTCGAGAACCATCGCCGGAGGGAAAGTATGTGCGGAGGGTGGTTTGAAGAAC
>JACFMY010000320.1:0-1758 GCA_019455155.1 Caldilineaceae bacterium | reverse complement strand
ACTCAGGAATCGCGTCCGCATGGAGCTGGTGGACGAAAACATTGAGCGCGGACACGGCCGGCGCATCGTCCGCTGTGGCGCGGCGGATAGAGAGCCGCTGGCTGATGCCAGCGGGAGCAGGCGCGCCGGCCGGTTGCTCCCACCGTGACTGCATAGCGGCCGCGGCGGCCGCGTACATGATCTCCGCCGGCGCGCTGTGGCCGGTCCAACGCTGGAAGGCCAGAGCTCCCTGCCACACGAGCATGCCCAGGCCGCCGACGGCCTGCGCGCCGTCGGCCGCTGCCCGGCTGAGTAGACGGGTCACCTGGGGATTGTAGACGAGGTCGTAGACCACCTGGTTGGTCCGAAAACGAACGCTTTCGTCCCAGGGTGTGGAGTCACTGTTGGGCGTCATGCCCAGCGCGGTGCAATTGACAACCAGGTCGGCCCCGGCCGCGTGGCGTACAATGGCGCCAGGCAGCGAGTCCGCCTCCATGGTACAGGCAGGGAAGAGGGGGCGAAGATCCGCCACCAAAGCTTCCGCCCGGGCGGCCGTGCGGTTGAGAACTACGACGTGGGCCACGCCCGCCTCCGCCAGGCCATAGACCACAGCGCGAGCCGAGCCGCCTGCGCCCAGCACGATCACATGCTGGCCGCGGGGCTCGACATTGTGCCCGCGTAGATCGGCAATAAAGCCGGGCGCGTCGGTATTCTCGCCAATGAGCGTACCGTCCGCATCGACCACGACGGTATTGACTGCGCCGATGGCCCGCGCAGCAGGGCTGAGGCGATCCAGGTGCGGCATGACTGCCTGCTTGTGGGGCACCGTCACATTGGCTCCACGCAGCCCCAACGCGCGTAACCCGTGCACGGCCTGCCTAATGCGTTCTCCCGGTTCCGGCTTTACCGGCAAAGGAATGTAGCACCAGTCAAGCCCAAGATGGTCGAAGGCGGCATTGTGCATGGCAGGGCTGACGCTGTGGCTCACGGGCCAGCCAATGAGGCCGACAACCCGGCTGTGCGCGGTGACAGAGTGTGGATCAGGCATCAGCTTTGCTCCCTTGACCTCACTCGGCTACCTGCAACTGCGCACCCAATGCCTGCAGCGTCACTTCGAAGCCCGGGAAGCTGTCGCCAGTCACCTCCGCGCCGTAGACCATGGTCTGCCCGCTAGACACCAGGCCTGCTACCGTCATGGCCATGGCCAACCTGTGGTCGCCGTGCCCTTCGGTGGGCGCCCCGGTCAAGGGCGTTGGCCCATCGATGATAAAGCCGTCGGCCGTCGGCTCAATGCGCGCGCCTAGCTTGCGCAGCTCACTGACCGTCGTCGCGATGCGGTCTGTCTCCTTCACACGCAGTTCGTGGGCATCTCTGACCACGGTCCGCCCCTCAGCCTGGGTGGCGGCTACGGCGAGGACCGGCAGCTCGTCGATCATGGTGACGATCTGTTCGCCACCGACGGTCACGCCAAGCAACGTCGAATAGCTTACCTCGATGTCGGCTACCGGCTCGCCGCCGGCGTCACGCTCGTTCTTGAATGCAATCTGTGCGCCCATTTCGCAAAGAGTATCTATGATCCCGATCCGGGTCGGGTTGATCCCCACGCCGTTGATGGTAATGCGGCTGTCGGGTGTGATGGCGGCCGCTACGATCAGGAAGGCGGCCGACGAAACGTCTCCCGGCACCGTCAAATCCAGCCCGTGGAGAGGGGTGCTGGGCCGCTCGCTTGTCACTTTCCGGCCGTAGGTATTGATCGGCGCTCCCATGGACGCCAGCATC
>JACFMY010000319.1 GCA_019455155.1 Caldilineaceae bacterium | reverse complement strand
GCTCGAAGGCATCCGCTGCAAACTGATCGAGGTTTGACGCGCGGATTTCACCCAATCGGGTGATGACAACCTCCTCGCTCTCCTCTACACTACAATCGGCCAAACAGAATTAGGCCACCATTGCTCCTGCGGCAGTGAATACGCGTCTGCGTGCCGACCTGCCGCCGGAACCGGCAAGTCTCCCCAGTCCAATTACAGTCGATCGTTACGACCCAAATCCCGAGCCGTTTTGGAGGAAGCACTGTGAGTAGCCCTGTCCAGACACCATCGCCCGCGGATACGACCAAAACTGAGATTTTCGTCGATGAGCTGTATGCAGCAATCGATCGTCCAAATGACCTGTTGATTCTCGACGTGCGCAACGACGAAGAGTACGAGATGTGGCGCATCGAATCGCGGTTCACACCGGAGACGCTGCATCTGCCCTACTTCTACTTCCTGGAGAATGAACAGGAATCCATTGCCAAAGTGCCTCGTGACCGGGAGGTCGTGGTGGTCTGCGCCAAGGGCGGGGCCAGCGACTATGTGGCGGAAATCTTGCGCGGCGAGGGCATTCCCGCGGTGAACATGGCAGGCGGCATGGTCGAGTGGGGTGACCTGTACAGCATCCGGCCTGTCGTAACGCGGCCGGCCTACCAGGTCTATCAGGTTGACCGCGTAGCCCGCGGCTGTGTCAGCTGGATCTTTGTCAGCCAGGGCCGTGCGGCCATCGTGGATCCACTGCGGTTCGGCGACCGGTATCTGGATTTTCTCAAAGAACAAGACGCTTCGCTGCAGCTGTTGCTCGATACCCACGCGCACGCTGACCACATTAGCAGCGGTCCGGAGCTGGCGACAGCGACAGGGGCCACCTACTATCTCCACCCTTATGACGCGGTCCATCCATTTGATATGCTGCCCGCGCGGCTGGACTATGCCATGCTCTACGATGGACAACACCTTCAGGTGGGAGAGCTCAACATAGAAGTCATCCATACACCCGGCCACACCCTGGGTCAGGTGAACTTCCTGGTGACCGCGCCCGACGGCGAGTCCTTCTGTTGCACGGGCGATAATCTCTTTATTGAGAGCTTTGGCCGGCCCGACTTGGGTGGTCAAGGTGAGCGCTGGGCCCCTATCGTCTTCGACACCCTCTTCAACGTTATGCCACAGCGCGTGCCCCAGGAAAGCTGGATTCTGCCCGGCCACTATGCCTCGCCGGCAGAGGCGGACGCCAATGGCATCTATACCCGGCGGCTAAGTGACCTCTGGCGCGAGAATCGCGGCCTGCAGTTCCACGACAAAGAGGAGTTCGTCGACTACGTCCTGAGTCACCTTCCCCATATGCCGCCCCAATATGTAGAGATCAAGCGCGTCAACAACGGTCTTTCCCACCCGACGATGGACGAGGCCGACGAGCTTGAGTTAGGCAAAAACATCTGTGCCCTGTCCGGCAGCTAGATAGACCGCACGGTGAAATCTCCATTGTGTTGCTAAAGAATCCGGAGGAAACCACTGATGAGTGTTGATCAAGAACTCGATGTACGCGGGTTGAACTGCCCGATGCCGCTTGTGAAGGCGCGGCAGGCAATCGTCAAGCTGGACGTCGGCAAGGTGCTCAAGGTCATCAGCACCGACCGGGGTAGCATCAAGGACTTTCAGGGTTGGGCCAAGGCCGCCAAGAATATCGAGCTGCTCGAACAGAATGAGACTGCCGGCAACGACGGAAAGACCTGGTATCTCCATTTTGTCAAACGAACAGGATAACCTCGAGCCAGGGGACGCGCGCGCGCTATACGCTCACACCATGAGACAGATCAGGAGAACAGACCCATGACCACGACGACATTGGAACAGGCAGTGACGCAGGCAGCCAGCGGCGCTGTAGACACAGCAGTCGACAAGACCGTAGACAAACTGGAACAGCGAATCGCGGCGCTGGAGACGCAGCTAGAAGAGATGGCGGACCGCCTTCCTCAAGATAGGGTCACCATCGTCGTCTTTTCTGGGGACCTGGATCGGGTCCTCGCCGCGTTCATTATTGCCAGCGGCGCAGCAGCCTTGGGCCAGGAGGTATCCATGTTCTTTACCTTCTGGGGACTCAACGCGCTGCGCCAAAAGCGTTCCCTGGACGGCAAGAATCTGATGGAAAGGATGATGTCCATCATGTCGCCTGCCAGCACCCACGGCATGGGCGTGAGCAAGCTGAACTTCTTTGGCGCCGGCTCCATCATGCTCCGGCAGATGATGAAGGACAAGAACGTAGCCTCCGTCGAGGAGCTAATCGACCTCTGTGCAGAAATGGGTGTCAAGCTGACCAGCTGCGAGATGAGTCGCGATGTCATGGGCATTGGCCCCGCCGAGCTGCGTCCGGATGCCGAGGCAGGTGGCGTAGCAGCCTATCTGGCCGATGCACTGGAAAGCCGCGTCACCCTCTTCATCTGAACATTCATCCCAGGGTTGCGCCTCGGAAGCTGGTATGGAAGAATAGGGTATCCGCTTTCCGGGGCGCTCCACATTTACTTCAGCTGGACTGGACTCTTTCATGAACTACGGATTCGTCATTGACAACCGCAAGTGTATCGGTTGCCATGCCTGCTCGACTGCCTGCAAAAGCGAAAATGAGGTGCCGCTCGGCGTCTACCGTACCTGGGTCAAATATGTGGAAACTGGCCAGTACCCGGACGCGCGGCGCCACTTCCAGGTGACCCGCTGCAACCATTGCGCCAATCCGCCCTGTGTGCGGATCTGCCCGGTCACGGCCATGTACCAGCGCGACGACGGCATCGTCGAGTTTGATTCAAGTGTCTGCATCGGCTGCAAAGCGTGTCTGCAGGCCTGTCCCGACGATGCCATCTCGCTCGACCCCGAGACCCACACTGCGGCCAAGTGCCACTACTGCTCGCACCGGGTTGAGCTAGGACTGGAGCCGGCCTGCGTGGTCGTCTGCCCCGAGCATGCCATCATCGCCGGCGACATGGACGACCCCAACTCAGAGATCAGCCGCACGCTCGCCCTGCAAAACGTGACCGTGCGCAAGCCGGAGCAGGGCACAGCGCCCAAGCTCTTCTATATCGAAGGCAACGACTGGGTGCTGCATCCCACGGCCACCGAGCGGACGCCCGATACTTTTCTCTGGGCGGACGTCATTCCCCTCCACGCAAGTCCATCGCCCAACGCCAACGGCCACTCGAACGGGCGCCACGACGAACGGGTGCCAGCCGCCGCGGGCACAGGTAGCTCGCCCCAGGCCACCAAGACCGCGCGGTCAGGTGTGGCCATCCGGACGCCCCAGGCGCAAGGTGACCCGGAGCGGGGGCCGATCCAGCTCGCCGCGGGTCGCATGGCGGAACACATGGTACAGACCAGCTACAATGCCCAGCACAAGGTGCCGTGGCACTGGCCCGTGCCGGCCTATCTGGTCACCAAGGCGATTGGCAGCGGCCTATTCATGGTCATGGCCCTGGCCTTTGGTCTCTCGATCTCGTCCTTCGACAGCCTGACGGCGATCGTGGCGGGCCTTGTATCGCTCCTCTTCATCGGCGCCACAACCGGTCTCCTCGTCTACGATCTGGACCGTCCCGAGCGCTTTTTCTCGATCCTGTACCGGCCCCAATGGAAGAGTTGGCTCACGCGTGGTGCGTTCTTACTCATTGGCTTTACTGCCGTTGCGGGTCTCTGGTGGCTGTTGGAGACGCTGGCCCAAGTTGGCTACGTGGATGGCAGCCTGGCCGCGGCGCTGCGCCCGCTCTTGCTTTGGGTAGGATTTGTCCTGGCCGCCGGCGCCGCGGTCTATACGGCATTTCTCTTTGGCCAGGCCGAAGGCCGCGATCTATGGCAGAGCTCGCTGCTGCCCTTCCACCTGGTGGTGCAGGCCTTCATGGCGGGCAGCGGTATTCTGTTGCTGCTCGACCTCTTTATGCCGTTGCCCGAAGTCCTCTCCCGATTCACAGCCATCCTCTTTGTGGTGGCAGTGATCATCGACCTTTTCGTAACGCTGGTGGGCGAGTTCTCCATGCCCCATGCCAGCGAGCTGGCCGCCCGCGCGGCCCACGCGATCAGTCACGGACACTATCGCCAGTACTTCTGGCAAGGTAGCATCCTGCTCGGCCATGTGGCGCCGCTGGCGTTGGCCGCGCTGGGTCTGCTCTTTGCACCGGCCATGCCTTTCCTGGGCGCCGTGGCCGGGCTGTGTGCGGTCGCCGGCCTCTATTTCTTCGAATATGCGTTCGTGATGGCGCCGCAGGAGCTGCCCAACAGCTGAACAAGCCGGGGCCGTGCACGGATAAACCAGGTGCACGTGCTTCCCTGAATACGATGAAAGATTATCCATGAGCGAATCATCCAGCATCAATCGCCTCCTTTCCACTATGCTCGACTGGGCCACACCCAAGCCTGCCAAAGCCGCCAATGAGGAAGGCGCGGGCTTTGGCCGGCCGCGCTTTGCCGCTTCCGACCGCAAACCGGAGCAGGTACCGATGACCGTCGTCGAACACCCCGACGGCCGCATGAGCCAGTATCCGCCAGTGGAGAAATGGGATGAATGGGTGGAATGGGATGGCAAGGCATGGCCCAAGCGGGTGGCGCGGCGCTATATGCTCATTCCTACCGTCTGCTTCAACTGCGAAAGCGCCTGCGGGCTCCTGGCCTATGTGGACAAGGAGACGTTGGAGATCAAGAAGTTTGAGGGTAACCCGGTGCACCCGGGCAGCCGGGGCCGCAACTGCGCCAAGGGTCCGGCGACACACAACCAGGTCTACGACCCGGAACGGATCCTCTATCCCCTGAAACGCGTCGGCAAGCGCGGCGAAGGCAAGTGGAAGCGCGTCTCCTGGGACGAGGCGCTATCGGACATAGCCGGCCGCATGCGCGAAAGCCGGCAGCAGCGCCGCGACGGCATTGTGTACCACGTCGGCCGCCCCGGTGAGGATGGCTATACGAATCGCTGTATCTCCGCCTGGGGGGTGGATGGACACAACAGCCATACCAATATCTGCTCCGCCAGCGCACGTCTGGGCTATTCCCTCTGGGCCGGCTTCGACCGCCCCAGCCCAGACCACGCCAACGCCCGCGTGATCCTGCTCATCTCCAGCCACCTGGAAACGGGCCATTACTTCAACCCCCACGCCCAACGCATCATCGAAGGCAAGATGGCCGGCGCCAAGATCATTACCTTTGACCCCCGCCTCAGCAATACGGCGAGCATGAGCGATGCCTGGCTGCCTACCTGGCCCGGCAGCGAGTCCACCGTGCTCCTGGCCATTGCCAACTACCTGATCCAGTCGGGACAATATGACAGGAGCTTTGTCCGCACCTGGGTCAACTGGCAGGAAACCCTGCAGGCAGTCAAAGAGCAGAAACTTCAGATCGGCGATCCGAACCTCCAGGCCCGCCTCGCTGGTCTGGATTCCTTCGATGACTTCGACCTCTTCGAGCAAGTATTGAAAGATCTGTACAAGGACTTCACCTTCGAACGGGCCGCGGAAGAGGCCCAGGTACCCATCGACCGCATCCGCCAGGCGGCCGCCTGGATCGCAAGCTGCGACGGCAAATTGGCTACCCACGTGTGGCGCTCCGCCAGCATCGGCAACCTGGGCGGGTGGCAGGTCGCGCGCTGCCTCTTCTTCCTCAACGTCCTTACCGGCAGTGTCGGCACGCCCGGCGGCACCTCCGGCAATGAGTGGAACAAGTTCGTGCCCAAGCCATTCAAGAGCCCGCCCGCCTTTGACGCCTGGAACGAACTGCACCTCCCCCACGAGTACCCGCTCGCCCATTACGAGATGAGCTTCCTGTTGCCCCACTTCCTGGAGGAAGGCCGCGGCGATATCGACGTCTACTTCACGCGGGTCTACAACCCCATGTGGATCAACCCGGACGGCTTTATGTGGCTCAAGGCTCTCCGTGATGAGGAGAAGATCAAATGCCACGTGGCGCTCACACCCACCTGGAACGAGTCAGCCTGGTTCGCTGACTATGTGCTGCCCATGGGCCACGCCGGCGAGCGCCATGACCTCATGAGCCAGGAAACGCACGCCGGCCAGTGGATCGCGTTCCGCCAGCCCGTGCGCCGTGTCGCTCTGGAAAAGCTGGGCAAGCCTGTGCGCCACACCTATGAGGCGAACCCAGGCGAGGTGTGGGAGGAAAACGAGCTCTGGATCGAGCTCTCTGTGCGCATGGACCCCGACGGCGATCTGGGCGTGCGCCAGTGGTTCGAAAGCCCTTACCGGCCCGGTGAAGTGATCACCGTGGAGGAATACTACCGCTGGATCTTCGAAAACAGTGTGCCAGGTCTGCCGGAAGCAGCTGCTCAAGAAGGGCTGGCACCGCTGGACTACATGCGCAAATATGGCGCCTTCGAGGTTACCCGCGAGAACTATGTGCCCTATGCAAAGGAGCTGCCAGATGGCGACGCTGCCCCAGCCGAGGTCGACACGCAGGCCCGCGTGCTCCGGAATGGCAAAGTCGCGGGCGTCATGGTGGAGGGCGTAGCTCAAACTGGTTTCGGCACACCGAGCCGCAGGCTTGAGTTCTTCAGCCCCACCATGTATGAATGGGGTTGGCCGGAAAAGGACTATACCATTCCATGGCCCCTCAAGAGCCACGTCCATCCGGACAATATCGACGTGGCCATGGGCGAGATGCTGCTCCTGCCCAACTTCCGCCTGCCCACCCTCATCCATACGCGCAGCGCCAACGCAAAGTGGCTGTACGAGATCAGCCACAAGAACCCGGTATGGATGAACCCTGTCGATGCCAGGCGTCTCGGCGTAGAGACCGGCGACCTGGTGCGCGTGACTACGGAGATTGGCTACTTCGTGGACACCGTCTGGGTCACCGAAGGCATCAAGCCCGGCGTCATCGCCATGAGCCACCATTTGGGGCGCTGGCGCCTGGAGGAAAATGTGGGCGTCAACCCTGGTATGTCGGCATTAGCCCGCCTGGACGAAGACGGCGATGGCAATTTCAAGATCAACTACATCCACGGCGCCCGGCCCTGGCAGAGCTTTGACCCGGACACCAGCCGCATCTGGTGGGAGGACGTCGGCGTCCACCAGAACCTGACGCACGCGGTTCATCCTGACCCCATCAGTGGCGCACATTGCTGGCTGCAAAAGGCGACCAATGTGCGCAAGGCTGATCCCGGTGACCGCCACGGTGACGTGTGGGTCGATACAGCCCGCTCCATGCAGGTGTACCGTGAGTGGCTGGCCATGACGCGCTCAGCGGTGGATGTCAGCCCAGACGGCACACGGCGTCCCGCCTGGCTCAAACGCCCGCTCAAGCCGGTGCCGGCCGCCTACAAGCTGCCGGATCACCCCTTTGGTCGCAACGGCAAACAGGTGAAGACGCGGGCGCAGGCTCGTGAAACATCGCGTCCGAAGGGCAACCAGGTCACGGCGCAGCCCGATTGAGTTCGAGACATGAAGGGGAGGCGCATGGGTGCGCCCATGCCTCCCGCTCATGTTCAGTACCTCTGTGAAAGAACAGGTTATCGATGCGCACACCCTACGAAGCGGCCCTGGCGCGCAGCCACGCCTATTCGTTTTTTAGCCAGCTCCTGCTACACGGGCTCACGCCCGCGCTTGCC
>JACFMY010000318.1:274-7578 GCA_019455155.1 Caldilineaceae bacterium | reverse complement strand
GGCCGCCACCTGAACGGCACAGCGTTTGGCGTGCTGGTCTTGGCCCTGCTCTATTTTGAGCTGGCCGCGGCGGGCGCGTACACCGACATCAGCCCCGCTGACCCGACGCGCGGCTTCCAGCAGCAGGCCATTGTCGAGTTCCTGCGCAATGACCCTACCCTCTTCCGCATCGACACGCGCACGGATATCGATGAGCTCTGGCAGCCCGATACGGCAGCGTTGGCCGGCCTCCAGGATGTGGGCGGCGTGGCCAATCCTCTGCTGCTGCGCAGCTTTCACCACTACTGGGAGGCCACCGGCGGCCGGGCAAGCCGCGCCTACGATCTCCTCAACGTTAAATATGTGTTGGTGCGGGAAGGGACGGAGCTGCCTGGCGATAAGTTCGCGCGGGTCTTCGGACCCGTCGATGGCCTGGAGGTCTACGAGAACCGCGCCTTTGTACCCCGGGCATGGGTGGCGCCAGCGGGCGCGGATCTGGCCGCGCTTGCGCCGCCCGCGGCGCCTGGCGACGCCACGGTCACAACCTACAGCAGCGGCGCTATGAGCGTCCAGGCCGTGGCGCCGGAGGGCGGCTATCTCATCCTGAGCGAGCTGTGGTATCCCGGCTGGCGCGCCACGGTCAACGGCGCGGCCGCGGCCATTGAGCAGGCCAACGGTGCGCTGCGCGCGGTTGCCCTGCCGCCCGGCACCTCAACTGTCGAGCTGCGCTTCTGGCCTGCTTCCTTTACCTGGGGCCTCATTGCAGCCGCTGCCGGTCTGGTGCTGGCTGCCTTCGCCGCCTTCGGCCCCCGGCGGGAGCTGTTCTGAGCCGGACCGCATCCCGCACCAGACAGCCCCAATCGCCTGGGCACAGCTGCTGGATCAATCACGCCAAACGCCATGACGCGCTGGCACGCTGTGAACGATCAAACTCGAGGACGGTAGTGGCGACTGCAGTCGCTGTGGACAGGTGAAGAACGACTGCAGCCGTTACTACGGAACTACTATAGAATGACGATTGGCAGGCCCTTACGGCGCCTGGGCCGCGCAGGTGGCCGGGATCAGCGCACAGGCCTGGTCAGGCACGGGCGGCGCGGCCACGCGCACCGGGCCAATGACCAGCTCGTCCCCAACTGGCTGCCCCTGCGCGTCCACCAGCGACAGCCGCTGGCCCGTGGCAGGATCATAGAGCCCCACCACTACCGACCACGTCGCGCCCGCGCGGGCATCCGCGGGAATGGCGAACTGCCGCCAATCATTGGCATACCCTGCGGCGGCCAGTACCGTATTGGCATCGTATAGGGTGAAGAAGCGGGGCGGGCCATCCATCTGCGCGACGTTGGCATCGTCCTCGCGCAGATGGACGAAAGGGACGAAGTTTGCCGGCCAGGCTGCGCCCCGCCATTGCAGCCAGAGATCGACCGTGTCGCCTGGCCAGCTCCGGCGCGATTCCAGCCACCCTTGCACCGCCAGCGTCTCGCCGCCCGTGAGGGCGAAGCGGCCGGCTGTTCCCTGCAACGGGGCCAGCAGCGCGGGTTGCAACGCGGCCGGCAGGTCCGCAGCCTCTGCCAGCGCGGCTGGCAGTTGCACCAGGCGGTCGTGCTGCGTGCGCCGGAAGATGGCCGTGGGCGCGCCGGCCGCGCCGCTGAGCACGGCGACCGTGCGCGGGAGGTAGAGCGGCAGGGTCGTGACCCGAATGGTCTCGCCTTCCTGCCACCGGTCTGGGGGATACCAAACCAGGGCCGGGGGCGTGGTGCTGTCGAGCGTGCTCACCGTCTCCAGGGCCGGCGTTACCACCTCAAGCTGCGGCGCGTGGACGCGTGGATCAAAGCCGGCGCCAATTCGATAGGTGGCGCTCAGCCGGGTCTCGCGCCAGCGTGGCCAGTCGACCGCGGCCACATCATCCGTGGCCAGCGGTGTGGGCAACGGTCTGCCCGGCGCGCGGCGGGTAAAGCCGTAGAAGTCGTCAGGAATCGAGTGCGCGGGCGCGCCCTTGCGCAGCAGCAGGAAGCCATCGGCCGCATCCACCACGCCCCAGTCGCCCGACAGCATCTCATCTACCGTGTTCTTCAGGTCGCCGGGCGCCATGTCCGTATTGGTTGTGACGTCGAGCAGCGCCCAGTCCGCGGGCACAGGCGCATCGAGGCCCATAGGGAACTGGTAGACATAGCGCCGGTGGCTCACGTGGGGATGGACCGCCGCCGTAGCCGTAACCGCGGCGTCGGGCGGCAGCTGGGCCACAAACTCGTCGAGGAGCCGTCCATGGGCCGTGACCGGCGTGGGGTCATAGCGCGCGGCAAGCGGACCGCGGCCGTGCTCCAGATAATTGGCGACGCTCCAGCCAAGCGTCCACACGAGCAGGAGGGTCGCCAAGATGGGGCGCAGGGCCGTGCGCGCGTTCTGCACCATCGACACCAGGGCCATGGTGCCGGTGCCGGCCGCGGGCAGGTGTTGAAAAGCCGGCGACGCCTGGTCCATTATGCTGCGGTTCACCCAACGCCAGAGGCGGGGCAGCCCGTAAGCAGCGGCGACGGCGAAGTAGGGCACCAGGGGCGCGCTGTAATGGAACTCGCCGTAATATTGCGCGGGGTAAGCGCTGAGTTGGTTGGCCAGCAGCACCGGGAGCGCGAGCAGAAGGATCTCCGCCCCCAAGAGCGAGAACCAGGCAAAGGCCACAAAGAGCCCCACCAGGTAGGCCAGCCGCGGCGCTTCGGTGGCGATCTGCCAGACCAGCCCCGGCTGCGTTACCATGCTCCTGAGGATGCTGGCGGACGAATCGCCCAGCGCGCCGTACCGTTGAAAATAGGTGCTTTCGGCGGCCCCGTAGAGATCCGCCGCGTGGGCCGGCACGATGACAAAGGTTGCGGCCAGGAACCACCCAAGCGCCAGGAGCGCCGTCCCTGCGCCCATGACGAAGCCGGCGCGGGTCGCGTTCAGGCCATACCAGCGCGCACGGGGGGCAGGCGCGCGTGACAGGCGCCGGTTCTTCTCTCGCCTGGTTTTGCGCTTGCTTTGCTGCGTGCTCCGCCGCACGCCGGCCGCCTTGCCCGCATCGACCCCGTTCGCCCCGTTGGGCACTACTCTCCCATCCCACCATGCACGCCACATACCCCACACGCCGAGGCCCGCGGCGAGCAGCGCTATCTCTTCTTTGACCAGCGCGGCAAGCAGCACGGCGACGCCAACCTGCCCCCAGCGCCGCGCGCTCACCGCCCAGAAGGCCCACAGGATCATGGGCACGGCCAGGGGCGCGGCGTGGAACTCGGTCAGAACCGCCGATTGGAGCTGCGGCGCCAGCAAATAGGCCAGGCCCAAGGCAAAGGCCAGCGGCCGCGCCAGCTGGTATAGGGGCTCGAGCAACCATACGTGGGTGCGTTCGCGGGCGGAGAGGAAGGTCTCAAACTGGCGCATGGCCAGCGCATAGAGAGGCAACACGCCAATCGCGACGGCGACCACCTGGAGCAACAGGACCGCGCGCACGTCATCCCACAGCCAGTAGATGGGGCTGATCAATACCAGGATGGGCTCGACGTGGTCCGTCAGCCGCGTTGCCTCGAAGCCGTTATCGGTCTGGGCCAAGAGACGGCCGCGACTGCTGTTCCAGATGGCCTGGTCGATCTGGCCCAAGTCGGCCTTGTGCGTGCGCATGCCAGCATGGGTAGCCCAGGCCATTTGGGTAAAGATGACAACATAAAGGAGGGCCAACGTGATCAGGGCCAGCCGCCAGGGGTCGTCAAAGAGGGCACGCAGGTAAGCGTGCAGGCGGGTGGAAAGGTAGGACGCGGCACTGCGGGCTGACGCCATCAACCAGATCCCCGTATCACCCGAAAAAGGCCGTTACCGCCGCCGCTACGGTCTCGATCTGCTCTGCCGTGAGCGTGGGATACATGGGCAAGGAGAGGATCTCGCCCGCCACCTGCTCGGTGACGCGCAGATCATGGGCCACGACTGGCCGCGCCCCTGTGCCGTTCTCGTACGCGGGTTGCAGATGCACGGGCACCGGGTAGTGAATGCCTGTGCCGATCCCATGCGCGGCAAGATAGTCACGCAGCGCGTTGCGTTGCGGCGTGCGCACGACATACAGGTGGTAGACGTGATGGCAGCCGGCGCGTTCCACCGGCTGTATGACCGCGGGCGGCAGCAGCTCCCGGTAGCGCGCGGCCAGGCGGCGGCGCTGCGCGTTCTCCGCGTCCAGATGGTGCAGCCGCGCGCGCAGAATGGCCGCCTGCAGCTCGTCCAGCCGGCTATTGACGCCTTCGACCTGCGACACGTAGCGGCTCTGGGCTGTCCACCCATATTGGCGCAAGAGGCGCAGCTTCTCCAGCAACTCTGGGTTGCCGGCCGTCACCGCGCCGCCATCGCCCAATGCCCCCAGGTTCTTGGTAGGGTAGAACGAATAGCAGGCCAGGTCGCCAAAGCTCCCCACTGGCCGGTCCTGGTATGTGGCGCCGTGGGCCTGGGCGCAATCTTCGATGAGCCAGCAGGAGCGGGCGATCTCGCGAATGGCGCCCAGGTCAGCCGGGTGACCATAGAGATGGACAGGGATCACAGCCTTGGTCCGCGGCGTAATGGCCGCCTCCAACGCGGCCGGCGCCATGGTGTAGGTGGCTGGGTCAATATCCACCAGCACGGGGGTAGCCCCCACCATGCGGACGGCGGCGACAGTAGCCACCGCGGTGTGGGCCACGGTGATGACCTCGTCGCCCGGGCCAACATCGCAGGCGCGCAGGGCCAGATAGAGGGCATCGGTGCCCGAGTTGACGCCCACGCAGCCGGCAGCGCCTGTGTACGCGGCGAACTCGGCCTCGAAGGCTTCAGTATCTTTGCCCAGAATGTACCAGCCGCTCTCCAGGACGCGGCGGATCGCGGCGTCGATTTCCGGGGCGTGCGCCAGGTATTGCCCGCGCAACTCGTTGAATGGAACCGGGATCATAGGCTTGGTAGCTTGCAGCAGCCGGGCAGCCGGCTAGAGATAACGATCCAGGAAACGGGCATAGTAGGCGACTGTGCTTGCCAGCCCCTCGCGCAGGCCCGTGGCAGGCTGCCATCCCAGCTCGGACTGGATGCGTGCGGAGCTGGAATAGACGTCGCCAATGTCAATCTTCTTACGCGCTTCCGGCCAGGGCACGAGGGTGAGGCTGCCCCGGCCCGCCACCTCGATGAGCAGCTGCGCAAGCGCCAGCAGGCTGATGGGCGCCTGGCCTCCCACGTTGTAGACCTGGCCATTTGCCTGCTCGCAGGCGCCGGCGCGCAAAAAGGCATCGACCACGTCATCCACATAGACCAGGTCCCGGAGCTGCTGGCCGTCGCCGTAGAGCTGGATCTCCTTCCCTTCCACGGCCAGGCGGACGAACCAGCCAATGAAGCCCTGGCGGTTGTGCCTGATGAGCTGCCGCGGCCCGTAGGTATTGGTCAGGCGCAGCGAGGCGGTCCGTAGCCCATAGGCCGCATGGTAGACGATGTGGTACCACTCGCCGGCTAGCTTGTTGACGCCGTTGACATCCGTAGGCGCCTGCAGATGATCTTCGTCAAGGGGGAGATAGCGGGGTTTACCGTATTGCTGGCGCGTCCCGGCGTAGACAACCTTGATGTCGGGATTCTCATACCGGCACGCCTCGAGGATCGAGAGCTGGCTGCGCGTGTTGATCTCCAGGTCCGTAAACGGATCGGTCATGGAATCCAGATGGCTCACCTGGCCGGCCAGGTTGAACAGTACATCATGACCCTTGACCAGGGCGCGCATGGAATAGGGATCGCGCACATCCGCGATATTGAGCTGCAGCCGATCCTCGTAGCCAGCGATGTTAAAGAGGTTGCCGCCATAGTCGGGGATGAGCGAATCTACCAGTGTCACACGGGCGTCCAGATCGGCCAGACGCCGTGCCAGATTGGATCCGATGAATCCAAGCCCGCCTGTGATCAGGACAGACTTCCCTGCATAGTAACCCAAATGGTCCATTGCTGCTGTGCTTTCCAGTTGGCAACCGCTCTATCAGGCTGCTGGTGGATTATAGCACAGGCAACGGGCGAAGCCTGCCGCGGCGAGGCCGGTTTGCCGAAAGTACAGCTATTCCACGCGCTCCAGCGCCAGGATTTGGGTGGCGATGCCGACCTGGGTCTGCTGCTCCACGGCCAGCAGCTGGCCGTTGCGCGCGTCATAGGTCAGCGTCGTGACGTAGGCATCCCCCCGCTCCGTGAGTTGGACCGTGCCGCCGCCGCGTGTGTAATGGAGCTCAACGCCCGTCACTGGATCGCGGTCGATGAGTGACGCGCGCACCCGTGCCGTGAGCGCCTGCCTGGGCAACCAGAGCGCGTCGAAGATCTGCCCGACCCCGGTGACGCGGTCTACGCGGCTGTCAAAACGGCCCGCGAAATAGGTCGCCACCTCGTTAGACGTCCAGCGTCCATGCACGGCGGTGGTCTTGATGGAGACGCTGGTCGGGAAGCTGGTGGGGCCCACCGTCGGCACTACGACAGAGTAGGTGCCGTCGAAGTTCTCGGCTATGCCCCGTTCCAGCCAAGGAGGCGGTGTGCGTCCCGACCAGGGGAGCTTGACCCGGCGTGTGCCCGCGAGGGTCATGTCGGCCAGCTGCCGCCGCACGGCCGCGGGCCCGCCCACTTCGTGGCGATAGAAGAGCAGCAGCCCGCTCACCTCATCGAACATCCAAACGTAGACGCCTTCGTCCGAGTGGTACTCAAAGCGCACCGCATCGTAGGTGTAGCCGGCCACGTTCTTGGGCATGCGCACGACTGCCAGATCCTCGTTGGCGACCCGCTCGGCGTCTTCCAACACCGCGGGGTGAAGCCAGAACTCACCCGCTCCAGGCAGGGTGATGGCCGCGCCGGTAAACGACGGCGTGATCATGCCACCCCCGCCGTCCAGGAAGAAGCGGGTGGAGACGGCCACATTTTCCGTATCCATGCCTACAACATCAAATTGGAGATAGCCCGCGCCGCCACCCCCTTCCTCGCCAGCAACCTGGGCCACGCTGGCGCTCTGCACATAGTAGGTGGCGCGAAAGCTTTCCTTGAGCCAACGGGGCGCGTCCATGCCCTTGAGCTCTGGGAAGATGGTGAGAAATGGATTGAAGACCTGCTCCGGAGCGGGCGCGGCGCCAGGCTCCTGTTCCATCCCCACAGGTCTGTTTCCAACAGCAGGCCGGGCCGGCACGAGCAACCATGAGGCGACTAAGAGGAGAACGGCAAGGCTGCGCACTAGATAAGTGAGTCGATTTTGCATGCGCTTACCTCCGATGGAAGAGAGAAAGGGAGAAGAACCACCATGACACCAAGGACTCCATGGTGTCATGGTGGTTAGCCTGTTC
>JACFMY010000318.1:0-264 GCA_019455155.1 Caldilineaceae bacterium | reverse complement strand
CATCCCGGCAAGGAAATCGTCCGATCCGGCCTCCCCGCCTCCGGCCCCAGGACGAGTTCCGCCATAACGCGCACGGCCCTGGGATCAAAGGTACTGATGTTCAGGGTGGTCACGGGGCTTGCCTGCCACATCTCCAACTGCGCGGCAATGCGCGCTTTGGGGCCACACAGGGCCACGGCATCCACCAGCGCGTCCGGGATGGCCGCGGCGGCCGCGTCCCGTTGGCCGGATAGATAGAGCTCCTGCACGCGCGCCGCGGCACTG
>JACFMY010000317.1 GCA_019455155.1 Caldilineaceae bacterium | reverse complement strand
ACGTATCCGTCCGGCCGCCAGCACCTCCCTAAGAGACGCGCAGACGAGCAGAATCAGCGAGGCTTCCAGAGGTGCGGCAGCAGGGAATCGAGTTCGCGCGCCTTGGCGGAGGGCAGGCGCGTCAGCACATCGCGCAGATAGTGGAAGGGATTGAGATCGTGCAGCTTGGCCGACTCGACGAAGGACAGCACGATGGCGGCGGCCTCGCCCCCGCGTACGCTGCCGGCGAACAGCCAGTTCTTGCGGCCCACCGCGATCGGGCGCAGCGCGCGCTCGGCAGCGTTGTTGTCCAGCGGCAGGCGGCCGTCGTCGAGGAAGCGCGTGAGCGCGGCCCAGTGGTTGGCGGCATAGCCGAACGCCTTGGCCAGTGGCGACTGCGGCAACAGACCGGGCAGATGGATTTCCATCCAGGCGTGGAACTGCGCCAGCAGGGGGCCGATCTGCTCCAGCCGTCGCCGTCGTCGCTCATCGGGCGGCAGCACCTTCCAGGCATTGTCCAGGTGGTAGAACTGCCCGATGCGGGCCACCGCCTCATGCGCCAGCCCCGGCGCCTTCTGCGTCTTGGCCACCTCGAAGAACTTCCTGCGGGCGTGCGCCCAGCAGCCCACCTCCTTCAGATGCGGATTGGCGAAGAGCCGGTCGTAGCCCGTATAGGCATCGGCGATCAGGTAGCCCTCCCAGCCCGCGAGGAAGGACTGTGGATGGATTCCGGCGCGGGACACCGTGAATTCGTAAGCGGCCAGCCGCAGTTGCGGATTCACCCAGCCCCAGGCGCGCGCCTTGACCGTGGCGCCCTTCTCCCGCAGCGGCACTGGCGTGTCGTCCGAGTGCAGGATGTCGCCGGCTCGCACGCAGCCGATCAGGTGTTCGTAGAGAGGGCGCAGACACTGGGCCGCGCCCAGCACCCAGTCGCACAGCGTGGAGCGGGGCAGCGCGATGCCGGCGCGGCGCAGCATGGCCTCCTGGCGGTTCAAGGGCAGATGGTCGGCGAACTTCGACACCAGCACATGGGCCAGGAGGCCGGGGGCGGCCATGCCCTGCTCGATGGGGGAAGCCGGCAGGGGTGCCACACCGATCTGCCCCTCGCAGGGCCGGCAGGCATACTTGAGCCGGCGGGTTTCCAGCACCTTCAGGGTGGCCGGCACATAGTCGAGCTTCTCACAGACCGTCTCCCCGATCACGTGGCGCTCGCCGCCGCAGCAGGGACAGGGCTTCTCATCCTCGGGCAGATCGATGATCTCGACCTCACGCGGCAGATGCGCCGGGAGCGTCGAACGCACTGGTTTTGGCTTCGGGGCGACACTGACTTCGCGGGTCTGGGACACGGGCGCAGGCGAGGGCGCCACCTCGAAGAGCAGGCCGCTCTGGGCATCGATGTTCAGGCGCTCGGCCTTGTGGCCGAAGACCATGCGCTGGAGCTGGGCCAGCTGGAACTGGACGGCCTCGAGGTTGGCGCGCAGTGCCTCATTGGCGGTCTTGAGAGCCTGATTCTCGGCGAGCGCGGCAGCCAGTTCCATGGGAAGAAAGTATGCCGCAGCGATCGTGCCGGCGCCATTCCCATGAGGGCGTATACCCACCTACCCAAAGGGCGTAGACCGTCAACCGACGCGCTGGCAGGCGACCGCTTTGAAGCGGCGCACGGTGAGATCGATGCCTTCGAGCACCAAGGTGAGATCGGTGAGCGTCAGTTGGCGCGCGGCGGGCAGCCGGAAGCGCCCCCGCTCCAGGCGCTTGTAGGCAAGCCAGAAGCCGTGGCGATCCCACCACAGGAGCTTCACCTTGTCGCGCCCACGGTTGAAGAAGACGAACAGAGCGCCCGACAGGGGCGACACCGGCAGGCTGGCCTCTACCCAGGCGGCCAGGCCGTCGATGGACTTTCTCATGTCGATGGCCTCGGCGGCGACATAGACCGGCGCCCCGGCGCCGATCAGCATCGGGACTCCAGAACGTCGAGCAGGCGGGAGAGCGCCGCGGCGTCGAAGCCGGCCACCAGGCGGATGCGCAGTGCGGGCCGCCGTGCGTCGACGAGTTCGATGGGCGTGGCATCGACTGCGGCCGGGCGCTGCGGCCGAACCGGGATCAGCGTCAGCGGCGCGCGGCCCTGCCCGCTCCGCCTGGCAGGAATGCGCCGCTTCCAGTATTCCAGCGCGTCGCGCGAGAGGCCGCGACTGCGTGCCCACTCGGTGAGCGTTCGCCCGCTCGCGCGCCAGGCCTCGACTTCCGCTTGCCACCGCCCACGATTGGCTTGCCGTTGCGCCAGCTTCATGACCCTTCTCCGTCAGAAAAGCCATTACGGTGCCATGCCTGTCACGGAGATTGAAGGTGTCGTCGGGCGGACGGATACCCTACCACTATTATTGCCAACCCTGAAGTTTGGGAAGTGAGGGATCGGAGCGTACGGGCCACTGTTCCCCCCATTTTGCATAGTAGTCGCGCAATCGTGAGCAGATGCCGGGCATGTCTCCAATTCCCAATTGGTGGGCGGCGGTCTTCTGTGCGAATTTCTGAGTGAAGACTGGCGGGACTTCCTCTTCGCGCGCAATATCTTTCAACGACAGAAGAAATGCGTCTCCATGCACTCTTTTGACAGTGAAATTCAATCGTACGCTATCAGGAGCTAGCAAGGGGCTGTAGGGGAGGCAGCCAAAGACGGAGGTGGACTCGCCGGTCTTGGCAGTTTCGTCCCTATTCCCGAGATCAATAAATAGGTGTCGCACTCCGATGCGCTTGAGTTCCCCCACGGCGGTGTCCTGGTTACCGAGCACAATTCGATGCCATTGATTCCCAAAGCGGTTGGATACCTCCATCATGAATTCGACCCCGGGCATGATGTGGCAACCCGCTTCCTGGAGAAAAGTCATGGTCCAAACTCTGGAAGACGCTACTTTTTCTGTGTATGGTTGCGAGTCGGCCAAGACGGCCGCCCTTGCGGCAAGGCAGGCATCCGATATCTCTCGTCGGGGCCACACAGCAGCCTGAGGAGAAATATACGGTTCAAGAAAGGCATCCCGGAACGATGTCTTGCCGAACTCAAAAGAAACCTTGGCCCCAAGCGCTGCTGGCGAATTCCAGAAAAAATAGCTTGAGGTCCAGAGTCCTGCGGATGATATGCAAGCCCAAGTAATTGCGAATGCTAATATCAACTGCGGCATTGCGGATTTAAGCTCGCGAGGATGCGCTTCAGTGGCGATGCGACGAACTGCATCTGCCGGTAGCATTACCAAGAACAGAACCAGCGGGAAAAGTACAAAAAGATAGAAACGATCGATTGATCCTGGTTGTCTTACCGTCAGACTTACCAACGCTGCTGTTGCCAGAAGCAAAAATGTCGGCAAGATGCCATTCTGCAAAACGATACGCCGCATCTTGACGTCGAATCCAAAAATGACAGCGATGGCCAGCAGAAGGAATCCAGCGAAATAGAGCAGCGGAGAGGGCATAAAACTCAATTGCAGAAGGCTGGCTAATCGCGAAAACTCAATTGAACTCAATGAGGCATTGCCGGTTGCAGCCGACGTCCCCTCATCCAGGAACAGCATCAGGTAGGGGCTGATGACGTTGCTAAAGCGTGTTTGGTTAGCCAGATTCCAGAAAAGTCGAAACGGGGTTAGTTCCATGACGCCCGCCGTGGAATAGTTCAGTACCAAAACACCTAGCACAGTGATAAGAACCATTCCGGCAGGGATAGCCCAGCGTAAATATAAGTTCCGAGCCTGATTGTGCCGGTAGGCAAACGCAAACGACCCATAGGTTAACGCCAGGAAAGGTACGAGAATTGCAGCCATGGGCGCCGTGTGCAGCGTTGCGGCGCATGCCAGGAGTGTTACTGGAATGAGCCACGCCGGGCGAAGCAGCGTTCCTTGTCGCCATGCTAACGTCACTAGCCATAGCATGCCACCCACGATTGCCAAAGTGACTATGTGCAGCTTCTGGTAGTAAGGGAAGCCGTGTACGAAGGGGGCGAGGAACAGGACACCCGCACCGAACGACAGAGAGAGATTGCCGGACATTCGGCGAACCGCAATGACGAGCGTGACGACAGCCATCGTCAGAAAGAGGAAGGAAACCAGTTGAGGACCTTGCAGGTCCGTCAGCATTACGGCTACGAAGTGTAGACCGGCGCCTTTGGTCATCCAGAAGTGGTACCAGAGTTCATTGACGGCGGTACCGCCATTCTCGACGACTGCTCGATAGTAGGGCAGGTAGTGCCCCGAACTGTCGTATTCAAAGCCGGCCACGGAAAGCCCCCGGTTGACCAGGACTTGCAGCCAGAGAACAAAGAGGGCGCCCAATGGTATGCACACAAGGATTGCTTCGAGAAGATGAATTGCAGCACTGCCTTCTTGGATGCCTTGGCGGAGGCGTCTTAAGCCGGCGCTGAATAGAGGCAACGAAAGCGATATAGAAACAACAAAGGCGGGAACGACTAGATACCGGGTCATCAAACCCAGAAGACCCAGAACGAACAATATCAGGTACCAGGTCGACGCTCCCAGGAAAAAGGCTGCCACCACGCTTTCAATCGGACCAAGCTGCATTGGCCCCCATTGCTTTCGCACGATTGCCAGGACGAGCCTTCCTGTGCCAATCAACGCCAATGCGAGGAGCAGCATGAAAAGGAGTCGCATGGGCGTATAGGCGTAGTAATGCCACGTATGCAAGTCGAAGTGAGCGTTCCATACATCCAGCCACTGGAATAAACCGAACCAAACGATGCTGATGGCTCCGACCATGACTGCTCCCTGCCTGCCAAACCAAAGACCGGGTTTGGATTCGATGTAGGTCGAGCGCGCTCCGCTGAGTACGGCGCGACGGAATCCATATGCCGATATCAGCATAACAAGGCCAGCGAAGGCGAAGCCCAGACCAAGAAAGGCAATTCGCCAACAACTTGCATCTTGAATATTGGTGGCATCCAGTGTGCGTGCCCATCGCCACATAACAGCTGCGCCAGCAAGGAGAAAAATGCTTCCGGCAACAACCGCCTGACGTGCGCGTTCAACTATTGGAGTATTGAGTCTCCTCCAGATGACACCAGCGCGATCTAACACCGAGACGTGCCAGCAACCCATATTATTGATCAGACGTTTTACCCAGTGAGATAAGTAAAATGCCGTATTTTTGATGGCATGGCGCTTGAGAACTCTCCTGTAACCGGCAATGACGCCAATAGCCGCAAAGATGAGAACAATCGTTCCGAGGGCCGCATTGCGAATCCGTCGATTGCGCCGTTGTACTTCGGCAGAACCTTCCGATGTGGTAGCAAGAACCTGGCTGGTATTAGCCGTGTTCTGAGAGACAAGCACAATATTCTCGTCAGGATGTGCTTTGGCGAAAGCCGGTTCGCATTATAAAATGAGACAAACAAAAAAAGCAGCGACCGCAAAAATACGCAATACAGGCACAGTCACTAAAGCTGCCCCCCCCTGTCAGGCGATGCTGAATAGTACAAGCCCGATCGCGAAAACCCGAGAAAGACACGGATCCCGTCAATCTTCCGGCATAACCGCTTGCCCTGGTTCGTGACCACCAGAAGATCGCCCTTGACCTCAAGTTGGCCACCTGCCAGGAGAAGATTGATACGGTCCTTGAAGCGTGGCAAGACAGCGTCCCTATGAAGCTTCTCGATAGAGACTGAATCAGGGTAGGCCTGCGCACTCTCCACCAGCAGGCGAAGCGAAATTGACTTGTAAATAGCGCTATAGGCAAAGAGAAAAACCATGCTTCCGCATGCCAGGATCGATAGCCCTGGCCAAACATTAAAGGCAGGGGCTTGCACGATAACCCATCCCGCTATAACGAAAACGATGCCGGCGGCCAGACTGCTGAGCGCGTGAACAAGAACCGGGGAAAGATGGCTGCATCGTCGCAACAGCCAGGTGGCAACAGCAAAGTGCCCTCCCAAGGCCGCGAGACTTAGCAATAGATCGGGCCTCACTTCGACTCTCGGCGGCTGATGGAATATATATCCATTGCGAACTTGACAGCACGAGCAAATCGAAGCGCCTTCGTTCCGGCAATTCTGAATTGATCGCCTTCGCTCAGCAGCAAGTGCATGCGTAGCAATACACCGATTCGATCGAGGGCAAAGCCACCAAGTCCTCGGCCGCCGGCAAAAGATGCCATGAGTTCGTCCGTTTTTAACGATCGCCCTGCGAGGTGGGCGCCCATCAGTATGCTTACTGTGAAGCCGTAACCGATCAGGCTCCAGGCACTGTAGATGATCATGATAGCCGTAGCATACAGAAGGCCGGCGCAGGTTATCTCGATCCAATCCAAAGCCTGAGTTCTACCCAGTTCAGGTAGTAGATAGATGCCAACTGTAATCGCGAACAGCGGCGAAGCGACGATGGCAGACGCGAGCCGATGCTTTGCTGGCAGCTTGCGAGGCGCCAGCAAAGAGATGATAACGAGCCACGCAGGCAACATCAGGCATGCTGCCAATGCAACCTGAAATATCGGTGGTGGAATCAGACTACCCAGCATGACGGCAATTCTTTGCTGACGATGAACCTTTCAACTTGAAGGCTGCAAACAGCAGTCCGCCCGGGAGTGAAGCGACCGTACCGGTGAGGGCCAGTACCACTGATAGCGCCATGGCTGCTTCGGACGTAATACCGACAATTCCAAAAGCAGTAACCATCGCAAGTTCGCGAACTCCCCAGCCGGCCACTGAAATCGGCAATGAGCTGACAAGCACGACGGCTGGCATGATGGCGAGACAATCGAAGAAGCCAATACTTAATCCCATTCCTTGTGCGAGCGCGAAAACCGCAGAAGCAAGCAAAATTTGCCCGCTCAGCGCGGTTAATATCATGTAACCAGCATGTTGGGGCCGCATGAAAAGAGCGCGTGTATCCCGGGCCAATTGACCAACACCGCGGATGACCCGCCAGCGGCGCCACTTACTCGGCAACCGGTCGAGATACATCAGCACTCCAAGTGCTGCCAGCCCTGCCACAGCTACCAGTATCGTCCCTTGCGACATAAACTGACTCTGATGATGCTTGGCAAGCACAGGGAGCATAACCACACTTAGCGCCGCTACGGATAGCAGGCTGCCGAAACGCTCCAGCATGACGCTTGTGACAGCCGAGGTAAGTGGTAGTCCTGCCTTTTTTGATTGCCACATGCGCACAGCATCGCCACCAACAGAGGCGGGCAGAAACTGATTGAAGAATAGGCTGACAAAAGTAATGCTGATTGCGTTCGAATACGAAAGCTTATGCCCAATCGCGGATACGACTAGGCTCCACCGAATTCCTGCCAGCGAAGCTTGGAGCAGGATCAAACCTAGTGCAAGGCACAAAATCCAAGGTGAAATAACAAGCGCATGTTCGACGACTTGATTTCCGCCAATTCCTCCAAGCAGATACCAGACTAGGCAGGTAGAAAATCCAAGCTTCAGAAGCCACGGAAGCAGACGCAGGATGCGCTGTCCCTGGTTTGCTGGTTTGGGTTCAGTATGTTGGCTCATTTCGGCATTGTAGGTTCAGCAAGTGCTGCATCATTCTGAGCCTCAACAGTAAACCTGATTAGTGACAAACCTCAGCCAGCCGGATGATGGGGGCTGGACGAGGCGG
>JACFMY010000316.1 GCA_019455155.1 Caldilineaceae bacterium | reverse complement strand
CGCGCGGCTGAGCCTGCCGGATCGCTGGATTCTCAGCCGTCTGGAAAGCGTGCGCCGGGATGTGACGCGGCTCATCGACGCCTGGCAATTGGGCGAGGCAGGTCGCCAGCTCTACGAGTTCCTGTGGAACGAATATTGCGACTGGTACATTGAGGCAGCCAAAGTGCGTCTGAACGAGGGCAGCGCTGGCGAGGCCCAAGCCACAAGCCAGGTGCTGGCCTATGTGCTGGAACGAAGTCTGCGGCTGCTGCATCCGTACATGCCGTTCGTCACCGAAGCCATCTGGCAGAATCTGCCCGGCCTGAGCGGTGAAAACCGCGCGATCATGGTGACGCGTTGGCCCGAAGATAGCGGGCGGCACAACGCCGAGGCTGAAGTTGACTTCGACCGCATTCAGGAGATTGTGCGCGGCATGCGCAACGTGCGCAGCGAGTACGACGTGCCGCCTGGCCGGCGTATCGCCGCCCACATCAGTGCCGGCGACTATGAGACGCTGGTCAACACGAATCTGCCCGTTATGTCCATGCTGGCGCGGCTCGATCCCGATACCGTGCAGGTGGCTCCTGAGCTGGCGGCGCCTGGTAAGGTGGCCACGTTGACCGCGGGCGGCGTCACCGTCTATCTCCCACTGGCCGGCCTCATCGATCTGGGCGCCGAACGTAAGCGCATCCAGGGCGAGCTTGACAACGTGGCGAAACAAGTGGCGCGCATCGAGGGATTGTTGGAGAATCCGGGCTTCGTGAACAAGGCGCCGGCGGACGTTGTAGAACGAGAGCGTAGCAAGCTGGTGGAGCTCCAGGAACGCCAGGGGCAGCTCAATCTGCGCTTGGCAGAGCTGGCGTAGCGCGGACGCGGTATCGCCATGGGATTGATGGAAACGGAAGCAGGTGTAGTGGGAGAGCGGGCAGACAGCCGATCTGCCCACTACACCTGTGAATATATTCACGATAGGGCGCCTTGTGCCCTTTTTTTGGTGCCGGAAATTTGTGATAATTTTGACAAGTTTCCCTGGCGTATGCTATAGTCCACGCAAGTTGCCGCCCCAGGCGGCGACTTGACCTCAATTGTGATAAATTCGCCAGCGTAGTGCAGGGCCCGGATGGCGTAGCGCCGCCTGCCGGGTTTCAGTAAGCCACCGTTTCACAAGAAGGAGACTGCATCCAATGGCAGATAAACTAGCCGATCTGAGCGGCGACGAGCGCCAGAAGCGGATTGCCGAGCTCAAGGCCAAGATGCAGGCTGCTGCCAAGCAGGCCAAAAAGGCAGCCGCGGAGCAGGCCGACGAGGAAGAGGCGCCGGTCGAGCGGGTTGCCCAGACGGCTCCTGGGGCCGAAGCCGTTGCAGTTGCCGACGAGCAAGGTGGAGCTGCAAAGGAAGTTAGCGGCGCGGTTGAGGCAGTGAAAGAGGCAGCGCCGGCTGCCAAGGCGCCCGCAGCGGCAGCGAGAGAAGGTAGCCGCGATGGCGCGCCGAGCAATGGCGCTGCTGCGGCCGCAGATGTGGCATCCGCACCCAGGTTGGTCGCCGGCGAGCCAGTCATTCCAGAAGAGACGCCGGAAGAGAAAGCCCAGAAAGAGATGAGCCGCCGCGAGTTCCTCACCTATGCGTGGGGGGGCACGCTGGCCTTGTTGGCGCTGGAAAGCGGCGTGGGCATGTATTTCTTCATGATGCCGCGCTTCAAGGCTGGTGAGTTCGGCGGTAAATTCTTCATCGGCCCCGAAAGTGCGCTGCCGTCCACGGAGGCGCCGCCGGAACCATTTACAGCGGGAAAGTTCTGGCTGGTCAACACGACAGATGAAGGCCCCAAGGCCCTCTACATGGTCTGCACACACCTTGGCTGCCTTTATAAGTGGGAGCAGGCCAACAGCCGCTTCGAGTGCCCCTGTCACGGCTCGAAGTTCACCCGTGAAGGTTATTACATCGAAGGTCCGGCGCCACGCTCACTTGACACATTTCCACTGACAATTGAAGAGGGCGAGGTCGTGGTTGACACCGGTAAGAAGACAACAGGCTCGCCGGCTAGCCAATCCCCAGCGCGTGCCTTGCCTGCCTAAGCGCGTCTGTCCGGCCTCACCAACCGTCCCTGCCGAGAGTCGTGCAGGCAAGTTGCGGCCGTGAAACAGGCAGCGTCGTTTGATTTGCAATCAACCGTGAATACTCACTGTCCGGCATCTTAGATTCGCTGACCTGAGGAGAAGGAACTACATGGCCGTACAACCAGAAGTCGAAAAGAAAAGTCTGGTGCAGACGATTCTCGACTTGGCGGACGACACCTTCACCCGCATCACGGCTGGTATTCCGGCTGGAGAGATGCGCCGGATGCTTCGTGGTGAGGCGCCGGGTCGTCCCAATCCACGTCTGAAACCGCACTCCGAAACCTTTCTGCTGCACATCAAGCCGACCTATTATCACGAAAGCGTGACAAAGTTCACGCATACATATCGTCTGGGTTTGCTGTCGACATACCTCTTCTTTTTGGAGACGATTACCGGCCTGATTCTGATGATCTGGTACGCGCCGACACCGGAGCGGGCCTACGTCGACATGATCCGCCTGTTGAGCAATGTGCCGTTTGGGCAGTTCATGCGTGACTTGCACCGTCTCGGCGCGGAGCTCATGGTGGCGATAGTCACGGCCCATATGGTGCGTACCTACTTAACAGGCAGTTACAAAGCGCCACGCCAGTTCACCTGGTTCACAGGAGTCATCCTGCTGGTGATTACGCTCTTCCTGAGCTTTTCCGGCTATCTCCTGCCCTGGGACCAGCTTGCCTTTTGGGCTGTGACGATTGGTACGTCTATGGCCGAGGCTGTACCGCCCGCGGTGGTGGGCGAGGCTGTTAACCTGTTGGCACGCGGCGCTCCTGACATCGGCGCCAACGGTCTGCTGCGTTTCTACCTGCTTCATGTGCTCTTCCTGCCACTGGCCCTCTTCCTCTTCTTCTTTGTGCACTACTACAAGGTCGTGCACTTCGGCATCAGCCTGCCCTCGGACGAAGAAGAGGTCGGCCAGGATACGGCAAACAAGGTGCCAGCGGACCGGCGTGTCTATTTCCTGCCCGACGTTATGATCGATGAGGCCACGTTCCTCATCGGCTTCACCACGCTGACCGTGGTAGTGACGGCGTTCTTCTTCTCAGCGCCACTGGAATCGATTGCGAATCCCCAGTCGACGCCGCTACATACGGTTGCCCCCTGGTATTTCTACTGGCTTCAGGGGCTGCTGAAAATCGCGGATAAGACGATCGCAGGCGTGATCGTACCGGGTGTGCTGCTGGTGTTGTTGATGGCCATTCCGTATCTGGACTTCAACCCAAGCCGTCGCGGTCGCGATCGCCGGGTGGCCATCATCAGTGGTGTGGTAGCCGGCATCGTCATGATTATTCTGAGCTGGATGGGCACGCCCCAGTACGCGGTGCGCGGCGCCCCGGCTGTGGAGATCGTCCAGGAGCTGATGCCTGAGGAAGGCATGGGCCCGGTGCGAGAGATCGGCTACAAGCATCTGCCCCTCGGCACCTTCGACACGCGCGAGCATCCGCAAAGCGACGAAGCGGAGTTCAACGAAGTCCTTCACGAGTTTGAGGCAGCGGTTGCGGCCTTCGAGGAAGAGGATCCTTCGTTCAGAAACGCGTACGGCCTGCTGAAGATCACGCAGGAGCAGCCAGCGCTCAAGCGGATTACCTGGGAAATATACTGGCTGAGCCCGGAAGGCAAGGAGGACAAATATGTTCGGACCTTCTTCCTCCATCGGGATTCGCTGTACTGGGAACAGTACGGGCTGAAAGACTTTAGTTTTGTGCGCGAAGCGCCAGCAGAGGAGCAGTAGCCGACCATGAAACGACCATGGTACCGTTTCCTTTACATTCGCTCGCCCCTGGTCAAGATTGGTCTTGGCCTGATCGCTGTCCTCATCGCCATCGCCGTCTTGCTCTTCCAGGGGGTCATTGAAGAGCAACGCATGGCGGCACAGACCGCAAACTGGGAGGGACGGGGCATTGAAAAAGGGGCCGAGATCTTTGCCACTAACTGTTCCACCTGCCATGGCATGGACGGCAAGGGACTGCCAGCCGTTGCGCCAGCTCTGAACAGCAAATATTTCTTCACCCAACGCCTGACCGACGTGGGGTGGGCTGGCTCGCTGCATGATTACGTGAAACTGACCGTAGCCGCCGGCCGTCCCAGCAAGGTCAATACCCAATGGGCCCAGATCATGCCGACCTGGAGCCAGAGCTACGGCGGCCCCCTCCGCGACGACCAGGTAGAAAACGTTACGGCCTTTGTGTTGAACTGGGAAGAAGACGCGCTCCAACAGGGCACAGCGGACAATCCAGACCCGTGGCAGATGTTCAGTGATGCCCCGACCAAGGCGCCGGCTGGCGGTGCTGCCGCGGCTGCGCCCGAGGTTGCTGCTGAACCGACCGGCCCGCGCCCGCCCGCCGAGCTCTTTGTGAGCATGGGCTGCACCGGTTGCCACAACCTCGCTGTGCCGCAGACCGACAACAATCCTGGCCCCATTGCGCCGAATATGGGCGACTACCCGGAGCGCGCAGGCCAGCGGGTGGCGGGAGAGAGCGCCGAAGTCTATACCCATAACAGCATCGTCAATCCCAATGCCTTTGTCGTCCCGGGGTATAATCCGGGCGTCATGCCTGCCAACTTCACGGAGAGGATGTCGGAAGAGGAGATCAACAGCCTGGTGCAGTGGCTGTTGGACCCCAACCGCCCGCTGCAATAGGCGCCTGCTAGATTGACACGGGGCGGCTGTGCGACAGCCGCCCCGTTCTTTTTTGCTGGCAGCGTGGGACATTGAATTCGGCAGCAGAAGGGCCGTCGGCTATAATCGAGGATCGGTATGGAACAAGAGTACACGCTCACGCGCGATCCGGTTTTTTATCTGACCGCAGCCTTCTTTGCCTTGCTCACGACCGGCTTGCCGGCCGTGCTAGGACAGCCGCGGTTCATGCCTCTCGTCCAGGCTGTGGTGCTGGCCATTTTCTTTACGATCCCGCTGCGCCGGCAGCATCTGGCTGGAGCGCTGGCCGTGGTTCTCATCTGGCTGGTTGTGTCCATGATGACGATCATGACCCTGACCTGGCTCGCGCCTCTCCAGATCGAGCGGGCCTTTGAAAACGGTTTTTTCCATCGAGCAGCGTTCTCCGAATGGTATTTTGCGGGCACTCCCCTACCGGCGGGCTTTGAGAAGCAGCCGGTGCCCCGCCTGGTGGAGATCCTGGGCATAACCCTGGGCTCGCTGCTGACAGCGGGTGTGGTCGGCGCCTGGTTTTTGATGCGCATGGCCAACCTGGCGGCCTTCAGCGCGGGCCATCTCGTGAGTTCGCTCGGTGGGCCCCTACTGTTGCCCGTGGCATTGCCGGTGTGGAGCGTGCTCCAGATTGCTGGCGCGGCCGGGCTGATGGTGCTGCTGGCGGAGCCGCTTTTTGCACGGTTCGCCGTTGTCGCGGTCTTCCGTCGCCGGCGCCGGCCCTTGCTCATTTTTGGCGCCCTGTACGTAGCTGGTCTGCTGGCCGAGCTCCTACTGGCAGGCCTGTGGCATTTCCATAGCTAACAGATCGATCGGTCTCCGGCACGCCGCGACGCCGTTTCAGACAGACTTTGTCCATGCGCATAAAACGCGTAGTCATCCAGGGATTCAAAACGTTTGCCCGCCGTACCGATTTTGTGTTCGATCCGGGCGTCACTGCCGTCGTGGGCCCCAATGGCAGCGGCAAGAGCAATATTGTCGATGCCATCCGCTGGTGCCTTGGCGAACAGAGCTTCAGCCTGCTGCGGTCACGAAAGACCAGTGACGTAATCTTTGCGGGCAGCGACAAGAAAGCACGCCTCAACCTGGCCGAGGTCACCATCACCCTGGATAACAGCGCCAGCGAAATCCCAATCGACTTTGCCGAGGTCGAAATTTCCCGTCGCGCCTACCGTGACGGCGATAACGAATACCTGGTAAACGGCCAGCGGGTACGGCTGCAGGATATCACCGAGCTGCTGTCACAGACTGGCCTGGGCAAGCGTACATATTCCGTCGTGGGCCAGGGGCTGATTGACCGGGCGCTCAGTATGGCGCCTGAAGAACGGCGTTCTCTATTTGAAGAGGCCGCCGGCATTACCGGCTACCAGATCAAGCGCGCCACCGCAATACGCCGGCTCGAAGCTACACAGCAGAATCTAGTTCGCATTCAAGATATCGTCGCGGAACTAAGCCCGCGGCTTGGCTACCTGCGCCGCCAGGCTGACCGCGCGCGCGAACGCGAACAGATTGCGCGGGACCTGCAGGCGTTGCTGCGTGAGTGGTATGGCTACCGCTGGCACACGACGCTCAAACAGTTGGAAGAACATCACGCCGCCGAGCTGCAGCTGCGGGCCGAGGTCGACCAGCGCACGGGCGAGCTTACCGCCGTTGGCACGGCCATTGAAGAGGTACGTGCCAGCCAGAGCGAACTGCGCGGCCGGCTCGCCGTGCTCCACAATCAAGGGAGTGAGCTGCATCGCCAGGCGGAAGCCGCCGGCCGGGAAGTCGCCGTAACCCAGGAACGGCTACGCCAGCTCTACGCGCGCCAGGAGGACAACCGGCGTGAGCTGGCGCCGCTGAGGGTACAGCAGGAGACGCTCAGCGGGCGCTTGGCCGACCTCCACGCCGCCGTGGCGGCCGCGGAAGCCGATCTGTCCGGACGTCAGCAGGCAGTTGAGGCAGTTCAGCTCGAAGTAGGCCAGCGCCAGCAGGAACGGGCGCGGCTACAGGAAGAGCTGGATACAGCCCGCCGGGCCATAAAGCGAATCCAGGAGGAGCGAGCCGACACCGCCAGCCGCCTGAAACAGCTGGATGAGCGGCGGGCTACCATCTTGCGCGAGCAGAGCGACCAGCAAAACGCGGTGGCCGCCGCCCAGCAGGAAACTGCCACCGCAGAAGCCGAACTGCAGCGGGCAGAGACCGGCAGCCAGGCGCTTGACCAGGAGGCGCAGCGCGTCCGCGAGCAATTAAGCGCACTGGAACAGCGCGTGGCCACGCGCCAGGCTGAATTGCGCCAGGCTGAAGAGAGCCGCCAGCTTGCCGACCGCGCCTTGGACCGGCTGCAAACTCGCTTCGATCTGCTCAAACGCTTGAGCAATGAAGGCGCCGGTTACGGCAGCGGTGTGCGCGCGGTTCTGCAGGCCAGCAAGGCCGGACGTCTGCAGGGCATTGTCGGCACTGTGGCCTCCCAGGTACACGTGCCGCCCCACCTGGACAAGGCCATCGAAACGGCGCTGGGGGGCGCGCTCCAGAATATTGTCGCGACCAGCTGGCACGCGGCCACACAGGCCATTGAGTTTCTCAAGGCCCAGCGCGGTGGGCGCGCAACCTTTCTGCCCCTGGATCGCCTGAACGTGCTGCCAGCCATTCCTGCACCGCATGCCCGCGGTATCCTTGGCAACGCGGTGGAGTTGGTGACGTTCGACCCAGCGGTGAGTGAGGCCGTGCAGCAGCTCCTCAACCGCGTCTGGATCGCAGAGAACCTGGCGGCGGCCCGGGCGGCGCTGGATGCCACGGGCGGCCCCCGTCCCACGGTAGTCACCCTGGAAGGCGAGATCATACGACCGGGGGGCGCGGTAACGG
>JACFMY010000315.1 GCA_019455155.1 Caldilineaceae bacterium | reverse complement strand
GCGACATTCCCCGCGCCTTATATTTTTGCCCCAGAGACGTTGCGCGAGTGCGTCCGGGTCTTGTATCCTGGCGGCCGCCTGGTTGTGGTAGGACTATGGGTAGCGCCGCGTCACGATCTGGTTGCCCGTTCCCTGCCGGTTTTCTACTCGAAGCCGCGGGCTGCAGCCATGGCCGCCCTGGAAGATCGCCTGCAAAGCGCTGGACTGGCGCCGCGCTGGCTGCTCCGCACGGCCGGTTGGGTCGATCTGCCGGTACTTGTAGCTACGCGCGCGGAAACAAATGGACAATGAAGACCGGGTCGAAGTCAGTGGTCAACCGGATTCTGCTTGGATCGGCCGCGCTGGTGCGCACTGAGACGGGGTTGCGGTTTCTCAACCTGCCCTGCAGCGGCAAACGGTATGTGAACGCCCAAATCGATGATTACCAGGGGCTGTCACGGCGGGACTTTCTGTGGCGGCCCCCGCTGGCGTTGGCTGTCCGGGCTCGATTCTCGCATCCGGCCGGTAGCCTCTTGGGCACGGCTGGCTTTGGCTTCTGGAACGATCCATTTCTAATGACCGGCTGGCGCCCGCCAACCCTTCCCCGCGCGCTTTGGTTCTTTCATGCGTCCCAGCCGTCGGACATGTCGCTTGCCCTGGGTGTCCCCGGTCACGGCTGGAAGGCTGCGGTCATCGATGTCTTGCGGCCCGCGGCCGCGGCATTGATACCTGCTGCGCCGTTTTTCATTACGTTGCTGCAAGGGAGAGACCTGTATCGATTGGTATGGCCGCAGCTTCAAAGGATTCTCAACATAGCCGAGCGGCCCATACCCGTGGCCATGGATGGCTGGCATACCTATCGACTGGAGTGGCAGGAAACGAGCACAAGCTTTTGGGTAGATGGCGAGCCACTCCTTATGGGCGCGCCGGCGCCCCGCGGTCCGTTGGGACTTGTGGTTTGGCTAGACAACCAATGGATGGTAGCCAAACCGACAGGTCGCCTTGGCCACGGCTTGCTGGCGATTCCTCATGTCCAATGGATGGAGATCGCGGACCTTGTGATCACGCGCCCCTAGGTCTGGAGGCTATTCCGTTGGCTGGGAACAGAGCGCGACCAGTTGATCACGCTGACCAGGCGGCCGCCGCCTCATCTGAGAAGCTACTGACAGGGGCTATCGCGTCAGCGGTTGGTAAGGTGAAGTGAAAGCGACTGCCGCGGCCGGGCGTGCTTTCACACCAGATCTTGCCGCCCTGCAATTCCACGAGTAGGCGGGCCAGATACAAACCAAGCCCAACGCCTGCTGTCCGCGCGCCCGCATCGGGTCCCCGGTACGCGCGGTCAAATGCGTGTTTGAGTTCTTCGGCATTCATGCCGGGTCCCTGATCCAATACCGAAAATCGTACGGCCCGGGATTTGGGAGATGGCTCAACCTTGAGCGTGATGGCGCTACCGGCCGGGCTATATTTGCTGGCGTTGGTTACGAGGTTGTTCAGGACCTGGGCCACACGCAGTTCGTCACAGTAGAGGGCAGGTAGGTTCTCGCTGGTATGGACCACCAGCCGTTGTCCCCGGCTGTTAAGCCGGACCTGGGAGATACGCAGGGTATCGGCGAGCAGACTGTCTGTGCGCACGGTGCGCAAGGTCACGCGCAGCTGGCCTGACTCTGAGCTGACCACGTCGTACATGTCGGTGACGGTCTGCATGACGCGATCGACGCAGTTCTGCATGATGCGCAGATATTCCAGCTGTGTTTCGTTGCTGTTTGCGGCTGCCTCACCGATTACAAACTCAAGATAGCCGTTGAGCAGCGTTAGAGGGGTATTCAGGTCATGGGCTACCATATCAACCATGGCCTGGGCGTGCTCTACGCGGCGCCGTAGCTGCGCCACCTCGGCCGTGAGGCGCCCCGTATTGGTAACATCGTCGATGGAGAGAGCCAGACCGGTAACTGTGTCATCGTGCCCGCGCAGCGGGTCCAGGCGTAGATCGTAGTAGTAGTGACCGCCGTCCTGGTCGTTGCGGTGGATCATGCTCAGGCGATATTCCGCCAGCTGGCCGGCGAGCATGCGCTCTACCATGGCGCGCAGCGGCGCAAACTCCGGCACAATGTCGGTCAGTTTCTCCGTCCCGGTCACGTGATGAGCGGCCGCGTCAGCGACTGGCCGATCATCGATCTGCTGAAGTTGTTGAGATGAGTCAAACTGCAGGCGCGCATGTTGCACACCAGTTGGTAATAATGGGCGGGTATTGGCAGCCATATGCTCGCACCTTTCCTATATGAGGCCAATGGCCGGGTGACCACGCGGGAGAGAGCCCAACCGCATAGACGGCGGCACTTATTCTGACGACGAGTCTGGGAGCATGACAGTACTGTGGCCAGCCAGGTGCGTCTCCAGAAACTGCACCAGCTCTTCAAGCTGGTCGAATCCACGCTTTTCGCACTGCCCACTCAGCGCTTCTACAGAGAAGCGCCAATGATGGTCCGCGTCATTTCCAGCGCCTTCGTCCCAGCAGCGGAGAACAAAGGTGTGGTAGGTCGGCGCCTGCCGCCATTGGGTGGATAGGGGCGCCTGAACCATATCATCCACTTGCTCTTCGCTTTGGGGATATGATGACATGAATTCCTCCTCTGAATATTGGCGAACAACACAATGATCGCGTGATCCTCTTCACAGCGACGGTCGCCACCCTTTATTCGCTCTTTATTGTGGCTTGATTCTTGTGGCTTCAATAGAGCTTCGCGTGAAGGATCTGCTGCCATGTATCAAGATCGGTGGCTGGGGGCAACACCGGTCCTTACCCACGGCGCGCACCAGTGGAGTTCAAGTGTACGGGCTAGCTAGCGCCGGGAGCCTCATAGTGGCAATGCTCAAAGCGTCGCAGGCAGAAAGAAGAATCCGAGCGCCAGCATGCCATAGACGACAAGCAACATCGCGCCTTCTAGCCAATTCGAACGCCCATCCAACGCCACGAACGCGGCGACTACCGAGGCTGAGATCATGGCGATCACCTCAAACTCATTGAACTCAAGCGCCATTGGGTTGCCCATGAACAAGGAGACAAAGACGAGCACGGGCGCCACAAATAGGGCGATCTGCAGACTTGATCCCAGGGCTATGGTCAGGCTCAAGTCCATCTGGTTCTTGTGCGCTACCTGTACCGCCACAAGATGCTCCGCCACGTTGCCAATCATGGGCACAATGATGATGCCGACGAAAAATTCCGTAAGGCCCAGGGTGGCAGTCACGGTGTCCAGGGTGCCGACCAGGAATTCGCTCATTATGGCAAGGCCGACCACCGCAGCAACCATGATAGCGATGGCGCGACGCACGCTCCAGAGGGGCCCAGCGTGCGCCGCTGCCTCGCCGGCAGCGTGGTGATTGCTGGAAGGTAGGCGCAGGGCATAGATAATGGACAGCGCATACAACAGCAGCACCACGGCCGCGGTGGCAAGACTCAACCCTTCGACCCGCGGAAAGTCTGGCTCGATTGCCCGGTTGAAGAACGACGGTACGCTAATAGCAATGGCAGCCAGAATGGTCATGGTCGCATCTACGCCCACGCGGCCGCGGTCGAAGCGCTGAACACCGTTTTTGATTCCGCCCACAAGCAGGCTCAAGCCCAGCACCAACGCCAGGTTGCCCAGAATAGAGCCGATAATCGATGCCCGCACGAGCTCAATCGCGCCGGCATTGATCGCGACCAGGGTGATGATCAGTTCTGCGGCATTGCCGAGACTGGCGTTGAGCAAGCCACCAACGTGCGGGCTGGTCCGGGAAGCCAGCACTTCCGTGGCTTCGCCCAGGACGCCGGCAATGGGAACGATTGCCAGCGCGGACGCGGCAAAGATCACGATATCACCCCAGTGCAACAGCTCGGCCGCTACAGCTACGGGAAAAAAGAGCAGCAGCCAACGAATACCTTTCATGATGCCTCCTTTGTGCGTTTGACAGCGCGCGATTATGGCTGAAGCTACGCGATTTTGTCCAATAAGCGGAACCACCTGGACAAGAGGGGAAGATAGAACCTGTCATACGGAGTAAACGGATAACGCGCGTGCTTTATCTGCGCAAAGAGGCTGGTCTGCCGCTGACCCGCTAACAGTTCTGCCACTTCCTTGCCCAAGAGGCCGGCAATCGAGACGCCATGACCGGCGTAGCCGTAGGCATAGTGGATCCCCTCAACACGGCCAATATGGGGCATGAGGTCGAATGTGACCCCCAGCTTTCCCGTCCAGGTATGGGTGACCGGTACATTGACAAGCTGGGGAAAAACCTCTCCCATGCGGCGTCGCATCATGTGGGCGCTCTCCAGGAGGTCAAGATTGGTGGACAGGTTATGGCGGCCGCCGAAGAGCATGCGGCCGTCCGGTGTCAAGCGAAAGTAGTTGAGAAAATGCTTGCTGTCAAAAAACATCCGTCGTCTCGGGCTAAGTTCTTCCTGTAGCGCAGGTGGCAGTGGCTCTGTAACAATGATGTAGCTGCCGACAGGGAAGATACCACGCCTTGCCGCGGGCACGAGATTGGTCGTGTAGCCATTCGTAGCCAGCAGCACCTCTTTGGCCTGTAGCAAGCCGCGACGGGTCATGACCTGGAACCCGCCGGCCTGCCGTCTGAGCCCGGTCACCGCCACATGTTCGACCAGTAAGGCGCCGCGGCGAGCGGCTGCCCGGGCCAGGCCAAATACATATTTTGCCGGGTGCAGGCCGGCGCTGTTGCGATCCACCAGCCCTCCGTAGTACTCGGGGGTGCCGATTTCATTGGACAGGTCAGCCTTGCTCAACACCCAGGCATCATGGTAGTCGAGCTCGCGTGCGAACCATGCCACTTCGCGGGCAAAGTGATCGAAATGGCCAGGCTTGGTGGCCAGGGTCACATGTCCGGTGCGGGCAAAGTGGCAATCTATTGCCTCCTCTTTTATCGTTATCTCTAGATAGTCAATGGATGCCAGCGCCCAGCGCCACAAGGCGCGCCCCATTTCTGTTCCATAGCGTTTGAAGACGACGGCCATGTCTTCCTTCAAGCCAGTGGTAGCCATGCCGCCATTGCGGCTGCTGGCACCCCAGCCTATGGTCTCTTGCTCTAATACCGCGACCGTGGCGCCCGCCTTGCGCAGCGTGAGGGCCGCGTGGAGCCCAGTATAGCCGCTCCCTATGATGGCGACATCGACGGCATCGGGCAGCTCGCTGACCTGTAGGTCCAGGGGACGAGGAGAATCCTCTGTCCAGTAGGGTACTGTCTGCATAGATACTCCAATATGTACGTGGGTTGATTGCTTGGGCTTGCGCAGTGGACACTCCGTGGACTGTACTCTAACACAATGCACTGGTTCAAACCATGTTATACTGATAGATACCTAAGTTGACTCTCTACGGGTGTTGCTATGTCCAAGCCGCTGCCCCTGTTGCGATTGCTCGGCCCCCTGCAACTGCAATCAACTTCCGGTGAGAATCTGTCCTTGCGGCTGCGCAAGGCTGAAGCTCTACTTGCCTATCTGGCTGTCCAGACGCAGCCGGTCTCTCGACGCGTGGTGGCCGATCTGCTATGGGCGGATTCACCTCCTCAGCGGCGTCGCGCAAATCTAAGTCTGGCGTTGCACGCGATCGGCCAGGTTCTGCCCCACTGTATTGAAGCCACGGCTGCGGAGCTGCTCTTACCGCCATCGGCGCCGCTGCACATCGACACCCGTCTCTTCGCCACATTCTCTGCGGATGGCGATCCTGTGGCGTTCAGCCGCGCTGTGTCCCACTATCGAGGAGAGTTCCTCGAAGGATTCTACCTGGATGGCTGCCCTGACTTCGAGACCTGGATCATCGTGCAGCGCGAGCAGTGGCGGTTACAGGTGGTGGAGCTGCTTGAACGCCTCTTTCATCATCATCTGGAGCGGGCGGAGTATGACCGGAGCATTGACGCCGGTTTGCGCTTGCTTACCATCGAGCCCTGGCGGGAGGAGTCGCACCGCCGCATGATGCTGGTCTACGCGGTCTCCGGCCAACGCAGCAGTGCGCTCGCACAATTCGAAAGCTGCCGGCGCCTGCTGCGGAGCGAGCTCGGCGTGGATCCATTGCCTGAGACAGTGCGTCTTTACGAACAGATCCAGCGCAATGAGATCGGGGCGCCTCAGCAAGTGGCAGTCAAGACGACGTGGACCAACGGCGTGCAGCACAATTTGCCCATGCCCCTCACTTCTTTTGTGCAGTCGGGTACGCTGTTGGCCGATATCGCGGCGCGGCTGCGCAGCTCTGATTGCCGTCTCCTGACCCTTACGGGACCAGGCGGCGTCGGCAAGACGCGTGCCGGCATCGAGGCAGCCATGCAAATGGCAGACACTGCAGCTGACCTGTTCGCTGACGGTATCTATTTTATTCGAACCGCCCACATAAAGGGGGAAGAGGCGCTGCTGTCTACTATCGCCGACAGCGTTGGCTTCACCTTTGTACAGTCAGCCAGCCCCTGGGACCAGCTGTTGTCGTTTTTGGCGCCCAGACGCTTGCTGCTCGTAATCGACAACTTTGAGCCTCTGGTTGAATTGACCCCGCGCGTCGTAGCCTTGCTGCGCAGCTGCCCGCACCTGAAGCTGCTCATAACGTCCCGCATCCGCCTGCAGGTGTCCGGCGAATGGGTACTGACGGTAGAGGGCCTACGTTATCCACCTTCCGGCGAGACGCTCCCGTTGCCAGTGGTAAAAGAGGCCAGCCAGCCTAGCGAACTTGGCGATCTGCAAGATAGTGAAGCGTGGGATGCCGTTCGGCTCTTTGCCCACCGGGCGCGTCAGGTGGAGCCTTCGTTTGAGCTTACGCCAGAGACATTGCCGGCCGTGATCCGGATCTGCCAGCTGCTCGAAGGGTTGCCCTTGGGACTGGAGCTGGCGGCGTCATGGGTGCCTTTGCTTTCATGCCAGGAGATCGTCGCTGAGATCGAGCGGAGTCTGGACTTTCTTGTGGTTCCGCCCGCCACGAGCCCAAGTGATGACCGTCCCAGTCTGGCTGCCGTATTTGAGCAGACGTGGCAGATGCTCGACGACGCGGAACGAAGGACACTACGCCGGCTTTCAGTCTTTCATGGTGGCTTTGACCGCTATGCTGCCGAACAGATCACGGGCGCCTCGCTGCTTACCCTGTCAACGCTCGTGCGCAAGTCCATTCTCCAACGCAATCTTAGCGGACGGATGGCCTTGCTCGCTGTCCTGCACCGCTACGCGGAGATCCGGTTGGCAGCCGATCTCGACGAGTGGCGGGAGACACAACGGCGCCATGCCGCTTACTATGCCGCTTTTGTTCAGGCGCGAACACGTATGCTCGCCAGCAAGTCACACGCGCGTGCTGTCAGCGAGTTGACTGAGGAGATTCGTAACATCCGCCTGGCCTGGCAACACGCGGTGGCGTGGCGCATGCTCCCGGCGCTCGGACGCATGGCCACGGGTCTCGCTCTCTACTACGAGATTCGTGGCTGGTTTCAAGAGGCGCGGCACGCCTATACAATAGCGGTTGACATGCCCAGCGATGGCGATATCGCGGAGGAGCGCTACCTGCGTGGGATCCTGGCGTCGCATTTGGGCCGCTTTCTCATGCGGCTCGGCGACCATGTTGGCGCGGAAGCGGTGTTGCGGAGGAGTGTAGCCCTCCT
>JACFMY010000314.1 GCA_019455155.1 Caldilineaceae bacterium | reverse complement strand
TCTCTTTACTGTGGCCCAGCCCGCGCCTGAAAAACCCGCGGAATGGAACATCGTAGTGGATCAGGACGACAATAGTGAGCTAAGTCAAGCGCACGTGATCATTGAGTTTCGCCAGAGCCGCTCCGAATATTTCCCCTTTGCGCTTCGGCAAGCACAGAAACAGCGGGGCTTCGCCCAGCTCCTCGATGAAGATCGCCATATCGTCTATCGGGTACCGTTCCGGCGCAACGACATGCGCCGCTTCTGGCAGCTCTGGCAGTATGTGCAGAGTTGGTCCAGCACACGCGTCTATTGCCAGGGGCGCGAGCTGGAGCGCTGGCAGATCTACCCATACTCTCAATACTTGCGCTAGTGGTCTGTCAAACGTGATTCTTTAGCCATTCGGTAGTGACGAATTCATTCGTTCTTCACCGGTCCACAGCGAATGAAGCTGCCGCTGCCGGCGCTACCCTTACAGCTGCCACGGTCCATTTAGCCGGGGCCGGGGCGCCGGCTGTATCGGCCCAATCAGGGCGATAGCGTAGCGGGCCGTCTGCGCCCGGCCCCGAATCGGCACAATCTGGCACCAGCTACCGTCCTCGAGCTCCAGGACCAACCGCCGCGTGCGCTCGGGCGTAACAGCAAGGTCTGTCGCGCCATCTTCAATATCAATTTCGCCCGTGATCAGCGAACTGTCCCCAGGTACAAAAAGCCCGTACGAGACGGTCGCGATCCATTGGCCGCGTTCATAGATACGGCCGGTGCCTGCGAGGTGAGCTTCTTCGTTGGTCATGGCAATCGTTCGGGCTGGTGTTATGGTCATTTCGGAAGTTTCCAGACACATCCACATTCTGTGCACAGTCGATTTGTCTAAGAATTGATATCGCATTTTTTGGCCCGAATCCTTCATGTGCGTAGACGAAGCGCTGGAGATTGATAGGCGCACGTGTTTGGCCTTTGGCACAGGGCAGGTGCCCAATCCAGTGGGCTGGCAGCTGGTACAACCGGGAAGCAAGCTGACCCAAGCCTGGACAGAGGCCGCGGCCAGCCATCTTCCGTAAATCCGTGGGCGATTGCACTCTGCACAGTCTTTGCAAAAGATCCATCTAGGATGGTAAGCACCCACACTGCGCAAGCCGGCTGCTACGCACATAATGCCCCTAATATTGCCCTGACCTGGCCTCACCTGCGGTTCTCTCAGCAAGCTAGCAGAATCATACGGTGGCTTGGGCTCCCGGCACAGCGGGCGTGTCCCCGCAGCTGCTCAAACACAGAGCATAGGTCCGCTGCTTAACTCAATAATTGAGTATTCAGATCCAGAGCAGAAAGATTTCGCGCTTGTGTGCTGGTCTGTACAGCCCAGGAGACTTCGCGGCGCCAGGCTACACGCCAGTGGGAAAGGACCACGCAGCTATCGTGGAAGCAATACCAGAACGCTTCGATCGGATTTTTATCAGAGATCTCATGGTGCGCGGCATCGTTGGCATCAAGCCAGAGGAGCGGGCCAACCGCCAGGACATCCTCATCAACGCGACCTTTTGGGCGGAGACGCGGACGGCCGGCGCCACCGACAGCATCGACGACACAGTAAACTACCGCTCTGCCGCCAAGGCGATGATCGCCCATGTCGAAGCGGGTTCCCCCCATCTGGTAGAACGGCTGGCGGCCGAGTTGGTTCGCATCTGTTTTGAAGCCGATCCGCGCATCCATGCCGTGGAGTTGACCGTGGAAAAGCCAGGGGCTGTGCGTTTCGCACGTTCGGTGGGCGTCACCATTTACCGTATGCGCCCCGAGATCCTCGGCAGCCAACCAGTTGTAGAGCAAGGGAGTTGATCGTGGCCCGCGTCCTAGTCCTTATGGGCAGCAATGTCGACAAGGAATCTAACCTACCCCGCGCACTGGCGCTGCTGGCCGCGCACGCGCACATCGAGCTCGTGGCCACGAGCCCCACGTACGCAACGGTTGCTATCGGCCAGGATGGCGGCGCCGTAAGCCAGCCGGGCTTTCATAACGCGGCTGCCCTGCTCGAGACCACATTGTCCCCGGAGGAGTTGCGGCAGGAGCTGCGCGCAATGGAAGCGCAGCTGGGGCGTGTGCGCACGGCCGACCGCTTCGCGCCACGTACCATCGACCTGGACATTGCCCTATACGACGATGTTGTCGTGAGGGTCGACGGCCGGCAGATCATCCCCGATCCTGACATCCTGCGGTTTGCGCATGTAGCCATTCCCTTGGCTGCGGTGGCCCCAGACTGGGTCCATCCCCAGACGGGCGGCACTTTGGCGGCCATTGCGCAGACCTTCGACGAGGTAGAAACGGAGCAAGTTCGATGAAAAGAATCCGGCATTCCAGTAACGGTGTGCGGCCTGACGAGTTGCATACGAATGAGAAATATATTGATCGCAAACCGGCCACCGGATATGCGGCTCTCCCGCGCGCGGCCGTGATGGTAGCGCCTGCCTTAGAGGCGGTCACTCCCCGCCCGTATCAGAGACCAGCACGCGTCTATGACGCTGGCTTTGCCGTCACGGATGCCTACCGTGCCACTCTGCCCGATCTACAGAATGGACCCGCATCGTTGATCCAGGGCAGTCCTGTAGCCATCCAACAGGTGGGCATTCACAACTTCCGCCTGCCGCTGCGCTATCTCACTCGCGACGGCGAGCCACTCACACTCGAAACCTCGGTCACGGGTACCGTCTCATTGGACGCTCACAAAAAAGGCATCAACATGTCGCGCGTCATGCGCACCTTCTACGAGCACAAGGATAGCCTTTTCAGCCTGGACCGGCTAGAAGAAATACTCCGTGACTATCGCCGGAACCTTGACAGCCTTGAGGCGCAGCTAACGCTACGCTTCAACTACCCGCTGCTCATCGAATCGCTGCGTTCGGGGCTATTTGGCTATCAATACTACCAGGTGGCGCTGGAAGCGCGGCTAGACCGGGCAGGCGCCGTACGGCGCTATGTTCACTTCGATTTCGTCTACTCCTCTGCCTGCCCTTGCAGTTACGAGCTGGCAGAGCACGCGATTATGGAACGCGGTGTCGCCGCCGTACCCCACAGCCAGCGTTCGGTAGCGCGGATTTCTGTCGAGCTAAATGACTTTCTCTGGATCGAAGAGCTGCACGACCTCTGTCTCGATGCCCTCAAAACGGAGACCCAGGTCATCGTTAAGCGCGAAGACGAGCAGGCCTTTGCCGAGCTGAATGCGGCATATCTCAAGTTTGTAGAGGATGCCGTCCGGCTGTTGCACGTCCAGCTTGACCGGGAACCGCGTATCAAAGACTTCAAGATTGTCGCTTCCCATCAGGAATCGCTGCACAGCCACGACGCGGTGAGCGTGTTGGTCAAAGGCGTTCCGGGTGGCTTCCAGCCCGCGCTGGACCCGTATGCCTTCGCGACCATGGTGTACCGGTAGCGGCAGCCAGCGCTGTGACCACTGCCTACCAGATTGACGACGACCGGGGTCCTACGTTAAGTTTAATGCGCGACGCCAGTTGTTGGGAGGCTGCAAACCATGGGCGCGACGTACAACAGCGAAATCCTTATCGTCGGAGCTGGCATCTGTGGGCTCATGGCCGCTACCGAACTGGTGGCGGCTGGATACCAGGTCTTGGTGGTCGACAAGGAGCAGACCGTCGGAGGGCGTCTCGCTACCCGCGGCATTGGGCCGGGTCTGGCCGATTATGGCGCGCAGTTCTTGACCGCGCGCGACCGCCGCTTTGCGCGGCACGTCGCGGCCTGGCAGGATGCAGGGTTGATCTTCCAGTGGTCCACAGGGTGGAGCGACGGCGGCATGCTTCGCAGCCTGTTCGATGGACATCCACGCTATGCCACACGGGGCGGAATGAACGCCTTGGCCAAGCGGCTAGCCGCTGAGATCGAGACGGCTGGCGGCGCCATCCATACGGGCGCCCGGCTGGCACTGGTTCGGGTCGACGAAAGGGGTTGGCGCGCCAGCGACGATGAGGGTAACCGCTACATAGCCGAAACGCTGGTGTTGACGCCGCCCGTGCCCCAAGTCCTGGCTATGCTCGACAGCGGCGGTGTGCCCCTGGCGCGTGACGAGCGGGGTGTCCTCCAATATATCCGGTACGCGCCCTGCCTGTGTGGTCTATTCTGGATCGATGGAGGGGTAAACCTGCCGGAGCCAGGCGCGCTGCAACGGCGTGAGGCCGATGTCGGGTGGATCGCCGATAACCAGCGTAAGGGGATCTCGCCCGAGGCTACCGTTGTCACCGTCCATGCCGGGCCGGCATGGAGCCGCGCCCACTACGACGACGATGATGGTCGCGTGCTTTCATTGCTGGGGGCTGCTTTGCGACCATGGCTCGCATCCAACGCCACGATCCGTGAAGCCCAGATCCAGCGCTGGCGCTATGCTTTGCCGACCATCCTCCACAGCGAGCCGTTCCTTTGTGCCCAGGGGCTCCCACCCCTCTACATCGGTGGCGATGCATTTGGCGGACCCCGTGTCGAAGGCGCCGCGCTGTCAGGGCTTGCCATTGCCGCTGCCATCAAGGCTCGCTAACCCACGCCTTTCTAGCCAGGAAACAAAACGGGGCCGCCCGAACAGGCAACCCCGCCATCGATATCCGTTCGCCGGGCACGGTCGCCCGCCATCGTCAGCTTTCTTCGGCCAGGCGCCGCGCCTGTTCCCGAAGCTCTGAACGCTCGACGCGCGCCACAGGCCAGCGAATGATATCAGCCAGCTCCGCTGCCGTGCGGGACGCCAGGTCGGCGAAGGTGCGAATGCCTGCATCTTTCAGCCGCTGGTCGAAAACGGGACCGATGCCGGCAATCCGGGTGAAGTCATCCTCGCCGGCAGGCGCTGCCGGTGCTTCGGCGACGGGCTGGGCCGGCGCTTCGGCAACGGGTTGGGCTGGCGCCGGTGCTGCAGCAGGCTCCGCAGACACCTCCCCTTCAATCGCCGCGATCTGTTCCTCCTCGGGCGTAGGCTGTGGGGCGCCCAGGTTGAGCAGCTTCACGACCATTGCGCCTGCACCAAAGGAGGTGAGCAGCACCGTACCCAGGAAGGCGAAGAAAGTGAAGCAGCCGCCGAGAATCCACAGAAACGCCAGGATCGCGCCCGGTACGACAATCCCTACGCCGGTGCGCAGATCAGACTTCCAATTCTCGCCAAAGCGCGCGCCGATGCGCCGTCCGATTTCGTCGCCAACGGGGGCCAGGCCAGCCAGATTCAGGCCCATCAAGGCGATCCCCAGCAACACAGCTGGCGGCCGGAAGCAGACGGTGATCCAGAGGATCACGATGATGGCCAGGGCAAACATGTTCACCAGCAAGCCAATGGCAAAGCTCAACGCGGTCTGCTCGAGCAAACGGTTGCGGGTATCGGCTACGAGGGCCGGCCGCCAGTACATGAGGGCACCGCTACCTACGACCGCGACGCCCAACAGCAGAATTGCCCGCACGACACGCCAGAAGAGCTCAAACCCGCGGTCGACGAAGCTTTGGGGTCGCGGAGGCACAGGCGGCGCCAGCTCGATTCCCGGCACGATGGACGGCAATTCCAGCTTCAGATTGGGGCCACGCAGGATATTACCTTCCACAGTAGCGCCCGTTTCCTGCTCGATGGCGCCGCTCACCACGCTAATGTCGCCGCCCACGAAAGCGCCATTCTCCAGGCGCACATCACCGCTCCATGCGGAGATGGAGCCTGTCACCCGGCCTGCGATCTTGACATCGCCGCTGAAAGCCGAGATATCGCCATCGATGCGCCCGCCGGCCTCCACCTCGATATCGCCGCTATAGGCCACCAGGCTGCCCAGGATCGCGCCCCCACCCTTGACCGTCACATCACCCTGGTAGACGACCACATCTCCCTCGATAGTCTGTCCCGATTCTACCTCAAGACCATCGTTGAAGAGCTGGCTCTGCTCCAAGACAGCAGGCGCCGGCGCGGCTGGTGCGGCCTGTAAGCCGGAGCCTGGTGCAAGGACAAACAAAACGGCCGCCACGGCCACGATGGCCGCCAGCCACAGCCGGTATGATTTCAGAAAATTGCCGGATCGCATAAGCATCTTACTCCACTTGAATTGGCGACATGGCCTGGTCTAGCCGGGAGCGGCGACGCAGCAACATCAGCCAGCCGTAGATCATTACGGCCACAGCCGCCACATAGACAAGACCCAGGGTTTGCACTTGCGGTGTGTTGGTCACGGCATCTGCGGTCGCGGTCAAGGAATCGAGCCAGGCGTTGGCCGCGCTATAGGCGTACGCGACGCCATGAATCTGCTGGCCGATCCACGACCCTTGTGTCAGGAAGACAAAGGCGCCGAGGCCGGCGGTGCCCAGGACGACCATCCCGCTGGCGAGCAAGACGGCTACTGCCAGGATACCGATCATCCAGCGTTGGGATCGCTGCTCGCGACCGGCCAGCCGCGTCTCAAACCGATCCACAAATCCGGGCGCGGGCGCCATATAGGGTGCGGCGGCCAGCTGCTGATCCAACCGTTTCCACTGGGCCCAGCTGCGAGCCAGGACGGGGTTAGCGTCCAACAGCTCGTGGAAGCGTTGGGCGTCTGCCTCATCCAGCAAATCATCCAGCGCCAGTGACATCAGCCAATCGAACTCGGCGACGACGTCGGGCGGTGGCATCTCCATTGGGCGGGGTGTGTGCATCAACTCGTCCTTCATCATCTTCTCACTTTACTCATATCATAAACTGGCCAGCGCCAGGCGAAACATCAAGCGTTTGCTATCGTCGCCCGATTTCGCGGGGCCAGCAGTCGTCCTACGGCTACCTGATGTCGGGGGTGCGGCAGCTTCGTGATTCTGGTAGAGCACGGCCAGCTGTTGGCGGGCCCGGAAGAGCCGGCTCTTGACGGCAGCCACGGTCATGTCCATGGTCTCTGCAATCTCTTCGTAGCTCATCTCTTCCCAATAGCGTAGGATCAGCGGCGTGCGGTAGTCTGGGTCGAGCTGGTTGATCAGCATCTGCACTTCAATCCGCCGTTCCTGATCCAGTGCCTGGTGGTCAGGCCGTGGTTCATCCCCCGACATATTTTGCAGCACCGGATTGTCGTCAATCGAAATATATGTCGCGCGCCGCCTGCGTAACCTGTCGATGCAGTGGTGGTTGGCAATGGAAAAGAGCCAGGTAGAGAACTTCAATTCCGGATCGAATTGGCCCAGGCGTGCATAGGCGCGCAGAAAGGTCTCCTGCGCCGCGTCTTCTGCCTCCTCCACATTGCCGAGCATCCGGTACGTTAGGTTAAATACCGGTCGCTGGTAGGCTTCGACCAAACAGCTAAAGGCCTGTTTGTCGCCCCGTCGGGCCGCCTCTACCCACAGCTGTTCTTCTTGATTCATAACAACGAATCCCGATTTGCTTTCATTTGGTGACCGGCAGCATAACCGCAGGTCAATCTGCGCTGTCAATGCACACTACGTAGTTCCCCGGGGAAAGTTTCACGTTGGTCAGGTCAAGAATCCGTGAGGCAAAGGGCTGAAAGTTTGGTCCAGGTCTCCAGCGTGCGTTATAATCTGGCCTGCATTATAATACGAAGATGCAAGTGGGAAGGACTGGCGACAGGGGCGAAGCGGGCTTCGCCCCTGTAATCGTAGATCATACTCATACTCTACCAACTCGCCAACTTGCAAATTG
>JACFMY010000313.1 GCA_019455155.1 Caldilineaceae bacterium | reverse complement strand
GGCACACTGACCTGCGCGGCCAGGTGCAGGACGGCACGGCAGCCGGCAGCGGCCTCGGCCACCACGTCCCGGTCCGTCACCGACCCAACCAGGAGCCGGGCAGCGGGGGGCAGGTTGGCCTGTGCGCCTGTGCTCAGATCATCGAGCACGCGCACCGCAAACCCAGCGGCCTGGACTGCGCCAACCGTGTGGGAGCCAATAAACCCGGCGCCACCCGTAATCAAAATCGGCCCACTCTCCCGCGACGACATCAGTACGCCCCTCTTCCCCTCAACACAACCCCCAACGTCCTCCACAAAATCTGGACATCGAGCCAGAACGAATAATTCTGGATGTAATAGAGATCCTGGTCGGTATGCAGGTGCATGAGGTTGTCGCTGCGCCCGTTGACCTGCCACCAGCCGGTGATCCCTTGGGGCACGGCAAAGCGCTTGCGCTGCCAGGGCTCGTACTTCTCTACCAGCCAGGGGAGCTCGGGCCGGGGGCCCACCAGGCTCATCTCCCCCTTGAGCACGTTGATGAGCTGCGGAAATTCATCGATGCTGGTACGGCGAATGATGCGTCCTACCCGGGTGATCCGCGGGTCATCGGCGCGCTTGTGGACAAGGCGTCCTTGCGGGTCGGTCTTGTTGACCAGTGACTGGAGCTGGTCGGCGCCGACGACCATGGAACGGAACTTGAGCATATAGAAGATCTTGCCGTTCTCACCCACGCGTGGGGCCCGGTAGAGGATGGGGCCGCGGTCCTCAAGCTTGATGGCCAGGGCGACGGTCGCCATGATCGGCGCCAGGAGAAGGAGGGTGGTAGCCGATGTCGCGATATCGAAAAGGCGTTTTACAAAACGCTGGAAGCCATCGATGGCCGGGTCGCGCAGGCCGATGAGGGGGATCCCGCCCAGGCTCTCGACAGTGGCGCCAAAAAAGGCCAGCTCAAAATAATCGGGCACCACGCGCACGCGCACGGGCCGTTCGTAGAGTCTGGCCACCAGGTTGGCCAGACGGATATGGGCACGGGGTGGCAGCGCCACGAGCACTTCGTCGATGTCGTAGGTGTCGATAATCTGGGTGGCGGCATCGATGGTGCCCAGCACGGGCAGGCCGCTGACCATCTGCCCCAGCTTATCGGGGTCGTCGTCGAGAAAGCCGACAAACTCAATGCCGGGCCATTGGTGGCGGTGGAATTCCTGCACCGTATCGCAGCCCACCCTGCCCGCGCCGACGACCAGAATGCGGGCCACGCTACCGATCCTGTGCTGTTGGGCCCGGTGCCAGACACGCAGCACGCCCCGGTAGCCCAGCATGAGGAAGAGAGCCAGGAGGTAGAAGTAACCGTAGATGAGGCGCAGGAGCTCAACGTTGGCCAGGTAGAGCAGGCCGGCCAGGGAGAGCGCGCTAATGGTGTGGGCCAGCACGAGACGTTGCGTTTCATCGAACCAGCGCACGATCTTGCGGGGAGTATAGACGTTGAAAGAGATGAAGCTGACCAGCCACAGGATCGCTACCGCAAGATGCAGGCCGGGACCGGGCACATATGCGTAGAGCCGTACCCATTCCGGACGCACAAGCTGGCCAAGTGGCAGGATATAACGTAACTGCATGGCTGCCACGAGGGTGAGCTGGATGACAATGCCGTCGATGATGAACAACAATGCCATGTAGTTGACGCTGAAGCGTTTGAACATATGGGCCTCAGGGGTGAATTCTCAGACAACGTGAAACGACGTGTGCTTCTCCTATGCGCGACTGGCGCAGGGTCAACGTAATTATGAAAAAATAAGCCACTATGCTGCGCTGTTGTCGTCTGCAAACACCGTATCTGATTATACCATTGCAGAGTGGGCAACAGAGAATAGCTTACCAGGCGTTCGCCCGCTTTTATGGCACCGGCCTGCCGCCCATGCACCCCCGCCGCGTGCGCTGAAGAAACAGGACTGTGACAAAGGCGAAGATCAGCCACGGCGCGAAGGCCAGCTTGTTGCCCCAGGTGGCTGCGTCGAGCAGGCCGTGCACCTGCATAGCAACCAGTGCTCCCAAGAGCCCGGCCGCCAGATTGCGCGTGGCGCCAGCCGGCGTGAGCGCTGCGGATTCTGCGCCCTCTTGAATAGAGACGTTATCTCGGCGCTTCAGTAACGGGATCAGCATAAGTAGGAGGTTGATGACGATGGCCAGGTACGCGATCAGCCCGGGTGCACCCAGGTCCAATGCGATCTGGAGCAGCAGGTTGTGGGCGTGTGGATAGCCGGCGATATCCACTTTCAGCGGGTACATGAGGGGCAGCACCGTGGTAAACGCGCCGATACCGAGGCCAGTGAAGACAAAATCATGGAAGGCGGCCACAGAATTCTGCCAGATATTGAGCCGGCCGCTCCAGCCACCCAGCGCGCTGTCGCCGCTAAGCGCGTCTAGCAAGCGACCAGGCCCGATCTGTTGGATCGCGAACGCTGCGGCCAGCAGTGCGACGGGCACGAGCCAGCGCAGGCGTGGCCAACGCCACAAGCAGATCACCGCCAGCCCTGCCGCCACGGCGAGATATCCGCCCCGGCTCTGGGTAAGCACAATCACACCAAAACTGAGAAAGGTGACTACGAAGGCAAAGGCCCGAAGCCCGCGCGGCTGCTGGCCGGGCGCGCCGAACGACAGCGCCGCCGCGATGGGCAGGACCAGTACCAGCGCGCCGGCCAGAATATTGGCGTGGATGGTGTCGCCCAGGTCAATGGGGATAGCCTGCAGCCAGTCGTAAGCTGGCAGCTGAAAGAGGCGGAACTCTGGCTTCCAGTCGGTAATGACCGGCGCGACCAGGGAAAGGCCCAGACCGAAGAGCAGGACCAGCCAGGCCAGAAAAAACGGACTATGGCGGACCGGCGGCCAGCGCACGAGCGCGGTGTAGAGCGCCACGCCAAGGGCCAGATACCCGCATGCCTGCAGGGCCGTCGCCTTGTCTGGGGCCGCCCAAAGGTTTATGGGAAGCCAGAGCAGGATGGCGACAACGGGCAGCGTGATGGGGGAATTGGTCAGGGGTTTGCGCAGACCTTCCACGAACAACCGGAGCGGCCACAAGAGAAACAGGGCAAGGATGACCGCCGGCTGGAAGGATGCAGGGATCCAGCGTCCAGGGAAGAGGATCAGAGGGCTAAGGACGGCGATCCAGGCGGGTTCCAACCAGAGCAATCTGCTGATCAGTGTGCGGACAGACGCCAACACGTGCTCCTTTTACGTGTGCTTACTCCACCGGGGTTGGGACCCACTCATAAGCTCGGTTCTCAGGAACCGCCAGTAAAACAGAGGGTTTCCAATTACGTAACGCCGCCAGAGGCGTTTGGGCTCAACGACCAATCGCGCCAACCATTCGAACCCATTATCCGTCATCCACCTTGGGCCACGTCTGAGGTTACCTGACACATAGTCAAACACGGCTCCCCCCGTGAGCGCTATGCGCGCATCAACGTTGTTCCAGTTCTCATAGAGCCAGCGTTCTTGCATTGGCTGGCCGAGTCCGGTGACCAAGATATCTGGCCTTACAGCATTGATTTGCTCAACAACCGATAGATTCTCCGCACTTGTGGATTCCTTATTGAAGTAGCCGTGATGAGTCCCTAAGACACTCAGGTTAGGGAAGCGTTGTTGCAAGCGAGCCTGAGCGCGTTCTGCTATGCCTGGATGTGCGCCGAGGAAGTACATCGAGTAGCCTTTCGCTGCTACGAACCCAGACAGTTGCCACATCCAATCTGCATAGGTGATTCGTTCTGGGATGCGGTGTCCAAGCAAACGCGCTGCTAAAATAACGCCAGCGCCATCACAGTACAGCAAACCAGCTCTGTTCAGAAAATCGCGAAGCCAAGGCCGCTCGAAAGCCAGGTTCAGGCAATGAATGTTTACATTCAAGATAAGTTCATGACCATTCTGGTCGATGATTCCCGCTATGTAATTGTGTACATCTTCGACTGTTACAGGATCGATATTGACACCGAAGATTTGAATCCGGCTGTTGCTGTCCATGTTCCTATGCCTTAGAGAGATGAATGGTCATGGCCTGCAGTTTTGTAGTAAGCTGCAATAGTCTCAAGCGCGCATTTTTCCCATGTAAACTTGCTAGCCTGCCGCTTTCCCTTTTCGACAAGTGACGATCGCAGAGAATCATTCCCAATAATAGCCCACATACCGTCAGCAATTGCGTGAGGATTCTCAGGATCTACCAAAATGGCGGCATCGCCTGCCACCTCAGGCAGGCTTGAGACATTACTGGTTACCACGGGTGCTCCCATGGTCATCGCTTCGAGTACGGGTAGGCCAAAACCCTCGGAAAGCGATGGAAAGACAAACAGAGCAGCATTTCGGTAAAGCTTGGCCAACTTTGTGTCGTCTACATATCCAAGCAAGTCGATGTGTTTGTCGATGCGCAACTGACCAGCGAGTGCCATAATCTCTGTCAAGGTGCTATCTTTCGGGCCAACCAGAAGGAGGCGATGAGAAATGTGATGTGTCTCGTGAAGAATGGCATAAGCCTCAATTACTCGTTTCAGATTCTTATGTGGCAACGTATTGCCAACGTAAAGGATATATGAGGGAGTATCCGCAAGTGACTCATCTCCCATCGTCTCCAAGTGTATGAAAGATTGAGGTGAAAGGCATGAAGCAAGATAGGTAACGTCGATCTTTCCATCGTCGATCCCTGCAAACCTAACAAGGTCTTGTTTCGTGTGGTTAGAGATTGCTATCACTCGATCAGCTTTCTTTGACGAGTGGAGTAACATCATTCTTCGATATTGCTGACGGACTGTAGCGTATCGTCTCGTCGAGAATTCCGCTAAATCGGGAATGGTAATGACAGTCGGAATATGACGGACAATCAGCGGAAGCAGATTAGGCAAGTGCATCACATCAATTTGGTGTTGGCGACAATAGAATCCAGCTAACGTATTCTGCCAGGCAAAATAAAGTGGACGCATTAGCCACCGTGGATCGTGCGTAAACGGCAAAACTATGGGGTAGAAGTTCGGAGCGGAAAAGTTGAATAGATGTCTCGTATCCGGACCTACAAAGACAAAATATCTGTTTTGCCGATCGACTCTTTGAAGTGCATGTACTAGATTTACTACATAATTGCCTATGCCGATTTTGGTCGGCGGCGTTACTAAAGTGGTTATGGCAACATTCATAAAATCAAACGCTGTGACTTAAACGCTGGTTAGCTACTTCGATGAATAACCTCTTCGAACTCAATACGGCCAAGACTCCCGTGTTGATCCAAATCGGGATCGACATGTACGCTACGGTCAAATAATCCCACCAAAAGGCACCGATTAAGTAAGTGAGTTGAATCAGTAGGGAGCCGATCAACACCAGTGCTAGTCGTTTATCAACTCTTGCCAGCCGGGAGAAACGTCTTAGCGCTTTAAAGATTAGCGCTGCCATTAACAAGAGGAAGGAGATTAGCGCCGGAAAGCCAGCTTTTGCCGAAAACCACAGATAAGTGTTGTGTGGAGATAAGCCATCAAAGACCTGTATGGCACCGGTGCGTGGAACCATGAAAGAAAAATCGAAGGATGCTCCCCAACCTCTGCCTAGAATGGGATTCTCCAAAGTCCAGTCCAATGCTGTATTCCATGCCGAAAGTCGGAATTGCACGCTGGGATCATAGAGGAGGTTGCGGAAATCCCCATTCCCGATGCGCTGTCTTAGCAGGCTTGGTAGATCTACTGAAACGAAACTGGAATTTGCAATGAGCAGAACTGCGGTTGCGCCTATCAAGAGTAGAGAGCCGCCGTACACCAAGAAGCGAAGCCGTCTCCCCTTGAACAAGAAAAACAGGCCCAGTCCAAGACTCATCGCCAGTGCCACCCATACTTGTCGATTGAAAGACAGTACTATGCCTGTCAGCTGTAGCAGCGCTACAGCCACGATAAGAAGTTTCCAACGTGGCTTCCTAACCACATAGAAGATTAGCAACAAGGAGATCGTAAAGCCGGCTGCAACCAACAAAGAGGCAGAACTGGGAACATATCGATCCCCACCAGTTGTGAGAAATATCGTACCTTGATTGGTTATCAGGCGGAAGACACCCAGTAGTGACTGCCAAACGCTAAGAGCCATGGTCGTCAAGGCCAGCCACAGAAACAAGGATCGAGAAGGGCTTAGCATGACCAAGAACGCAAAGCCAGTCCAGAGTATCCAATCCACATCGGTGATCGTCGCAGCCAAACCATGCCTGAGTATTCCATATAGCAGTACGGTTATGTTCCACGAACAGAAGAAGCTGAAGAGGCGCCATGGCCACACATCAACATAGAGAATTGATGGTCCCGAACCAAACACAAGTTTGCGCGCAAACATGGCGAAACTGGAAGCGATCAATAATCCGAGTCCAACTAATCCTGTAAGACGTACCGAACTGTCCGCATTTCCAAGAATGGTGTAGGTGCTTAATGTATCTGAGGCGATCCCAGCCACAATAAGCGCCAAGATGATTCCTGCTTGGGGCCTGTAAAGGATAATGCAAACGCCAACCAACCCCAAGATTCCAGCCAACAGGAAAAATGGACTTACGGACAGAATAACCCGCGGTAAAACAATACCCGTGAGGACGACTCCGACCAAAATGATCGCGAGTATCCCTTTGGAACCAATATCGGAGATATGACTCTTATTGTTGGGATATGCGGATCTCATAGAGTCTTAGGTTTCTGTCTTCGGTCGAACTTGCATAATCGCCAATGAATGAGACTCTTATCCAGTATAGTCCTTGTTCCAGAGTGACCGGCATAGTTCGCTCCGTTACGACTTCAGGGAAAGACCATGTCACCTCATGCCCTGCAAAGATTATTCGGAGTTGCCCCTCACCAGATCCGAGAGTGCGGGCAGAAACGGTCAGATCATAATTGGCGCTGTTAAATGCAAGAATAGGACCCCATACCGTAGCCTCTGTGCGGAATTCTACGACGTTTTGATCACGGATGGTAACTGGCACCTCCCAATTCAGATAACTCGCGTTCATTACAGCTGCCATATCTGAGCCAACCGTGGCAATTCGTACACATGATGGGTCCTCGAGAACCTGATCAATTGAATCATTCAGATTTCCATTGAAGTCTGTCAGGCGTGCTGCCTCCAAAACCAATCGAGCATTATTTATTCTACAGTTGGTGCGCGAATCAGAAGTGTTGGGCTGCCCTTCTTGCAGGCGGTTAAATCGTCGTATGAGTTCTGCAGATTCGTTCGCTACATTTAGAAAGTAGTCAGTGTAGGTAATATTAAACAAGTTCTTTCTCAATGCAGCACCATTGGCAACATGGATGAATCCTAGTAGCAAGAACAGGGCTAGCGTCACTCTCAGGACCGTAGTTGTCATTCTCTGATCTGAGCCAGGAATCCGGTTTGGTGGATTAGAGTCAATTAATGGTGTCGGGTCAATACGAAAAACTTCTTAAGGTTGTTTTCGTTCAAGAGCGTCAGCTACCAGGTTCTTTAGCTTGCCCGCACGACTTTGCCAAGTGTTTTCCAGCGCAAGTTCAACTCTCTTCTTTCGCTGCTCTAGGGAATCCATCGAACATGCTTTGATAAGGTGTTCGATGAAAGTTTGCGAGTCGTTAGAAATAAGGGCAACGTCTTGATAGGG
>JACFMY010000312.1 GCA_019455155.1 Caldilineaceae bacterium | reverse complement strand
AGGATATCGAAGTCATAGCTTTTCTGGAGCCATCCAATAAGCTCAAGGTGTCCATGGTTGTCCTGGTGGTTCTCACTCCTATTCTCTAAAACTCATGGTGCCTCTTGGCGTCCATGGTGTCATGGTGGTTTAATCAAGCTCTCCTATGCTCAACGTATCCCTCCACCCCTACTCTCTCCAATTCAGGAAGCCAGCCGGAACCTCGCGGGGGGTGTTGACGGAGCGGGCGATCTGGTTTGTGCGGGCGGTTGATAGCGAGCGGCCCGACGTGGTAGGTTGGGGCGAGTGCGGGCCCATGCCAGGCCTCAGCCGGGATGACCGGCCCGACTTCGCCGCTGCCATTGCCCAATTTGTCGCCGCCGCCAACGCCGGTGCGCCGCTCGAGTCACTGGCATTGGACGCGCTGCCGTCGTTTGCCTTTGGCCTGGAGATAGCCCTGCGCGATCTGGCCATGGGCGGCCGCCGGCTCCTGTGGGATACCCCCTTTGCCCGCGGTGAGGCCGGGCTGGCGACCCACGGGCTCATCTGGATGGACACGGCAGACGGGCTGCTACGCCAGATTGAGGCCAAGATCGCGGCTGGCTTTCGGGTTATTAAGATGAAGGTCGGCGCGCTGCCCTTTGCCGATGAACTGGCGCTGCTGCGTACCGTGCGCCAGGCCTATCCGGCCAGCCAGATCGAGTTACGGCTCGATGCCAACGGCGCCTGGTCCCCCGTGGAAGCCGCCGTCTATCTCGACAGGCTCGCCCCGCTCGAGATCGCGTTCTTGGAGCAGCCCATCGCCGCGGGCCAATGGGAGGCGCTGGCCGCGCTGTGCCGCCACTCGCCCATCCCCCTGGCCCTGGACGAGGAGCTACTTGCTGCGGTCTCCGACGACGAGCGGGCCGCCCTACTGGAGACGATCCGCCCCCAACACCTTATCCTCAAGCCCATGTTGCTGGGTGGCTTTGCCGCATGCGAACAGTGGATCGCGCTGGCGGAGGCGCGCGGGATTCAGTGGTGGGTGAACTCGTTGCTCGAATCCAACATCGGTCTCAATGCCATCTGCCAGTGGACGAGCGCCATCGATCCCCACCGCATCCATGGTCTGGGCACAGGTACGCTGTTTCTGAATAATGTGCGGGTGGGGATTGAGGTGAGTGAGGGTGAGGTGTGGAGAAGGGAGAGGGAGATTCCCACCATGACACCATGGGCACCATGAGCTTAGAAGAAAGAGGGATACTCGTTACGCAGTCCGGCAATCGCGTGCTTCAGCCCAGCAATCTTGTTCTGGCACACGTCGAAGATTACTTCAGCATCCAGGACAAAGTAATGATGGCTCAAGAAGTCTCGGATCCCCTTTGCACCCTTCCAGTCGACTTGGGGATAGCGAGCATTTAGATCGATGTTGGAGATAGCATCCAATTGCTTCAACTGTTCGCCGATCGCAATCAGCATCATTGCGATTCCATCGAGCCGATCAATCCCTTTATCGTCGGACACAAAGTCATCAGGGCTGTAGATGCCCGTAAACCGTCGTTCGATACGATCGATGGCCGTGAGGATATTGTCCAGTATGGCGCGTACTAATTGCGGATCAGATGTAGATGGCTTCGTCATCGATTCGTTGCTTGAGCAAAGCGCCTAGATGTTTGTGAAGACGGATCAGATCGACTGAAACACCAAGTAGTTGTTCCAAATCTTCTTTCATGTGTACCATTTGGAAGAGATCTGGCGGCATTTCAACAACGATGTCGACATCGCTGGTATCTGTTGCCTGATCTCGGGCAACGGAGCCGAAGATGCCCAATCGAGTGACGCCGTACTTTTCGGATAGTTCTTCTTTGTGGGCTTGTAAAGCACTCAACACTGCTGCACGTTGCATGGCGCGTACCCTTCACAGTTCCTTCTTTCGTCCTCACCATTGTAACAGAAAAGCCGGGCACAAAAGCTGTTTGGCGATTGCCTCGACCGTGTCTCCAGGCAGTTGGTCCAAAAGGTCGTTGCACTCCGCCAGCTGCAGCACGGTTTGTGGCGGCAGTGCACCGTCGAGATGCAGATGCAGCTCCACCTTAGGCATGTCCTCGAACATTGTCGTTTCTCTAGCGAGTTAAGCTTGCCCTCCCACGGCGGGCCGGAACGGCCCCGCAAGGTGCCTGAGCCAATCTCACTTGCTAACTGGCTCAACCGATCCGCGCCGCTTCCACAGGTTTATTAAGACCTTTTGCTCTCGAATCTGCACGATCAGAATCCCAAGCGCCGCTACGATGAGTCCCATGACATCGCGGCCGCTGAGGGATTCGCCGAGGAACAGCCACGCCAGCAGCGCGGTCTGGATCAGCATGGTGTTGTTGATGATGCTCGACTCCGTGGCAGACAATACGCGCAGCGTGCGATTCCAGAGCGTGAACGCGAACGCAGTGTGGATGACGGCCAGCCAGACGATAATTGCCCAGCTTTGCAGCCCGGGTGCTGTCCACCCCTCGACGAGCAGCGCGGCTACCAGCAATGCCAACGATCCAGTCCCCATGCTTACGCCTGTCACCAGCAGCGGCGAGATTGTGCTACTGCGATTGATTGCCCGCCCCAGGAGCGAGCTTGCTGCGTTCGTCACCATACTGAGCAGGCCCACCGCCAGCCCAACTGCGTGAAGGGGTTGGGCCGGGTAGAAGTAGAGCAGCAGCCCAAAGATAAAGAGCCCGACGCCGGCATATTGCAGGGGGGTCGGAATCTCGCGCAGCAGCACGATCCCGCCCAGCATGACCCCAATGGCAGTGAAATTGAGCAGGAGCGAGTAGGTTGCCGCGGGAAGATACTTCAACGCCACGAATGAAAGTCCCTGGGTCGCCGTGTAAAAGAGCAGCCCAAGCAGGAGCAATCGCACCACATCCTGCTTTGTAAGGCGGCGCAGGGCGTTCCGTTCGGCTGGAGAGCGCCAGAGAAAGGGCAGCAGACAGACGAAGGCGATGGTGTAGCGGAGCGCGGCAAAGGTCAGCGGGGGCAATTCATCGTGCAGGCCAATTTTGATGAGAACCCATGAAAACGACCAGATGACCGTCACGAGAAATGCCAACAGCAAAGCTCGGAGACGCAACGATTTCATGGCGCCTTATCCGCTCCTCCATGAGCCGCGCGGCGTGTTGACCCTTGCCGTACAGTACATTGCTTCTCCGGTAGTCGCGCTGTCCTGATCTATAACCAAGGACATATTTCCTGCGATCTCATCGCTGTGGGAATCGACAATGGCGGATATTGTCCGTCATATGGCCGATTATCAACGGAATCGGCCATACGATCAATCGTCTGCGGTGGACCATGGCGTCATCACAAGCAGATCTTGCAAATATGATTCATTAGGAGCCTTATCGATAGCAGGACCATCCGGGCCCCCGTGCCCGGACACACGTCCCTGTGGCCCAAGGTCAACCGCCCCTACCGGTGATTGGCGCGCGCGCGTAGAGTGGATGTAATGCAGACGCGCGTCCGTTTGTACGGGCGCGCGTAGGAGGGTTCTTTAGCCAAAGGACGGTATTATGAAACAGATCGCGGTGATTCACCTGGGCGAAGAGGATTACGATGAGGTCGTTTCATTCTTGGGTACGGAGATCCGCGTCCGGCATCGGGGGTGCGGGGGGGACGGAGCCCGCGCCCGCGCGCTCATTACCGGGTTTGACGGCAAAGTCGAGGCGATTGGCCTCGATGGCCTGCCCGGCCAGCTACAGCTGGGCAGCACCATCCGTCCCCACACGCTGGGCAACACGTTGCCCACTGTGGCCGGCAAAACGCCCGTGGTAGACGGCAACGGGATTCGCGCCGGGCTGGAACGGTGGGCCGTGATCCTGGCCGACCGCGCCGAACCGGGCATCTTTGCCGAAAAACATGTGTTGATGACGCCAGGGCTGAACCACCAAGGGCTGGCGCAGGCGTTCCACCGCCACACCTCCTCCATCCGCTACGCCGACCCCATCATCTACTTCGGCCTACCCGACTTTCCTGGCGTAGGGAACCAGCGCACGCTGGATCAGGCTGCACCCCTGACTTTGGAACGGCTGCAGGACGCGCCCTTCCGCCGTCTGTTACCGCAGACCGGCGAGCCTGGCCACGAACGCGCGGCCGAGCCCTTCTATAGCGCCGACGTGCTGGCCGGCGATATCGGCGCGATCCGGCGCTATGCGCCCCGCAGCCTGCGGCGCAAAACGGTGGTGGTGGAGTGGGCGGATCAGGCCGATCTCGACGATCTGCAGCAGCGTGGCGTCAGCATCGTCGTAACGCTGATGCCCACCCTGGATCCCAAGGACAACCTGGGCCGCTGGTCCGCAGCCGTCATCGAGGCCGTGCTGGTGGCCCTGCGCCGCGACCCCAGGGCCCCGCTTACGGAAGATACCTACCTGGATCTCATGGCCGACATCGTGTGGACGCCGGGGATCCGCTATCTCCAGCCGGACGAGGCGGGCATCAACCGCTTTGCGTTCGTCATCCACCCCCTCAACGTCTCCTTCATTCACAAGCACCCGCTCTTTGGCTGGACCAGGTACCTGCCCGATGAGCTGGTTGAAGAGGTGGCCGCGTACCTGCCGCCCATGTACGTCTCCAAGATCACGGGCGGGGTCTCCCAGAGCACCGGGCAGCGCATCGAAGGGCATCTCATCACATTGGGGGCCACCCCGCGCATGATGATGAAGCACGGTGCCAACTTCACCTACAAGCGGCTGAACCAGGCCGCCAGGCTAGCTGAACGCAAAGGCGCGCGCGTCATGGGGCTGGGCGCCTTTACCAGCGTCGTGGGCGACGCGGGCATTACCGTGGCCCACGAGGCCGACATCGCCATTACCAGCGGCAATAGCCTGACAGTTGCCATGACATTGGAAGCCGCCAAGCAGGCTGTCAAGCTCATGGGCGCCACCGATCTGACCAAGGGCAGGGCCATGATCGTTGGCGCCACCGGATCCATCGCATCGGTCTGCTCGCGGCTCATTGCCCAGGCCATCGGCAACGTGGTGCTGGTTTCCATTGAGCCGGAAAAACTGCTGGAGCTAAAGCGCGTCATCCAGAACGAGACGCCGGGCGCCCAGGTCACCATCGCCACCAAGGCCGGCGATCTCGTGGCAGACTGCGACCTCATCGTCTCGGCCACCTCCGCCTTTGGCCAGCGAGTCATCGACATTACCCGCTGTAAACCGGGCGCGGTGATCTGCGATGTGGCCCGCCCGCCCGATATCAACCCTGCGGAAGCCGCGCTGCGCCCTGACGTGCTCGTCATCGAAAGCGGCGAGGTGATCATCCCCGGCGACGTCGATTTCGGCTACGATATCGGTCTACCGCCCAAGACGGCCTACGCGTGCCTGGCAGAGACCGCGTGTCTAGCCACAGAAGGGCTCTTTGTCGACTACACCCTGGGCCGCAATATCTCCATGGAACGCGTCAAAGAGATCTTCAAGCTGGCGCAGAAACATGGCTTCAAGCTGGCCGGCCTGCGCTCCTTTGAGCAGTACATCACCGAAGCAAACCTGGCTGAGAAACGGGCCCTGGCCGACCGCTACCGGGCCGACCCCACGCGCTTCGAACAGGTCAAGGCAGATGCCGCGCGCCGGCTCCAGGAGATCCCGGTCATGGCCAAGGGCGTCAGGCAGGCCAACGGCATCGACAAGCGCTGGTTCACGGTCGGCGCCGCAGTGGCGGGTGGAGTGCTGCTGCTCCTGTCCAACCGGGCACGCAACAGCTAGGAGCTCAGCCCAGCTCGCCAGCCGCGAACTGGCGGCGCAGCACCTTCTTGTCGAACTTGCCGACGCTGGTCTTTGGCACCTCGTCAATAAAGACAAAGCGATCGGGGATCCAGAACTTGGCCACCCTGTCATTTAGGTAGCTCGTGAGCTCTTCCGCGGTCAGGTCCCAGCCATCCTGTGTACGCACCACACAGGCCAGGGGGCGCTCTGACCACTTCTCGTCGGGCACGGCAATCACGGCCGCCTCCAATACCTTGGGGTGGCCAATGATCGCGCTCTCCAGCTCGACCGTTGAGATCCATTCGCCGCCGCTCTTGACCAGGTCCTTGGTGCGGTCCGTGATGGTCATGTAGCCTTCGGGGCTGACCGTTGCCACGTCACCAGTGCGGAACCAGCCATCTTCCGTCATATAATCTCGCGTTATGTCACGTTTGAAGTATTGGCTGATCACCCACGGCCCGCGCACCTGCAGCTCTCCCATGGTCCTACCATCCCAGGGCAGCTCGCGCCCCACTTCGTCCACGATGCGCAACTCAACACCAAGAATGGGATAGCCCTGTTTGGCTTTGATATCCCAGACCGCCCCCTTCTCCAAAGCCTCATGCTGCTTGAGGGGAATCGACACCGTGCCCAACGGCGAGGTCTCAGTCATGCCCCAGGCATGGAGCACATTGACCCCAAGCTCGCGCTCGTAAGCAGCGATCAGGGAGCGGGGCATGGCCGAGCCGCCCACGACCAACGCGCGCAGGCATGAAATGTCGCGCGGATGCTGCTTCAGCTCATGGTAGAGGCCGTTCCAGATGGTGGGCACGCCGCCCGCCACGGTGACGCGCTCGTTGGTAATCAGATCAGCCAATGGCTGCGGCCTCAGGTGGGGTCCGGGCAGGACCATATCGGCGCCGGCCGCGGCACAGGCGTAGGGCAGCCCCCAGGCCATGGCATGAAACTGGGGCACAACGGGCAGCACGATGTCCGATTCGGTGATGCCCAGGGCATTGGCCTGGTTCTCGCCCAGGGTGTGCAGAAACATGGAACGATGGCTGTAGAGCGCGCCCTTGGGCTCCCCTGTCGTGCCGCTGGTGTAGCACATCCCCATGGCCATGGACTCGTCCGTGCAGCGCCAGGTAAAGCGCTCATCCGCGCCCTCGATGAGATCCTCGTAAAAGAGCACATTGGGGAGTTTGGCGGCCGCCTCGCGCGGGGCATTGAAGAGCACATAGTGTTCGACACAGCGCACGTCCGGCGCCACCTTCTCAAAGAGCGGCAGCAACGTCCCGTCGACAAAGACAATCCTATCCTCGGCGTGGTTGACGATGTAGGCCAGCTGATCGGCGAAGAGGCGAATGTTCAGCGTGTGGCAGACCGCGCCCGCGCCTGGGATGGCATAATAGAGCTCCAGATGCTGGTAGTTGTTCCAGGCAAAGGTTCCCACGCGATCGCCGGGCGCGATGCCTAGCTGCACCAGCGCATTGGCCATGCGCTTTGTGCGGCGGTAGAGGTCGGCATAGGTGTACCGGTGCAACGATCCGTCGGGCTGCATGGTGGTAATATGCTTGTGGGGGTAGAGGCGGTTTGCATGCTCCAGGATCTTGTCCAGGGTGAGCTGCCAATTCATCATTAGACCGTTCATCTGATAACTCCTTTGTTGCCTTGGTTGAACGACAGGGAACGCTCAGGGAGAGCCTGATCCCCAATCCACTGCCCGCCCATGCTGCTGCACGATGGATGGCGAACCTGCCGTCCGGCGGCAGCCATGGCCCGACGGTGAGGCCACCCTACCCCAGGGGCGGGGCGCCGCCTGCGGGGGGGCTTGGGGCTTCGTTTGTGTGGCCTTACCCCGGGCGGCGCGGGCTTGCGCCCACCGGAGTCGCCCGGCGCCGGCCTGCCGCAGGCGCGCGGATTCGGGATAAACTCGCCGCTTTCGT
>JACFMY010000311.1:5372-7647 GCA_019455155.1 Caldilineaceae bacterium | reverse complement strand
AGCCGCTGGACACCGATGCCCAGCTGGTAGGCGAGCCGGTTCTCCAGCATCTGGTCATGGATGTTCAACTCACGCAGCGCCCGCACGGTGAACAGGTTGGGCAAGAAGCGGCTTACCGTCTGTTCGTTGCACTCGTACGGGTAGTGCTCCAGGTACGTCAGCCCTTCCAGCAGACCGGCGCCCAGGCTTGGGTCAAGCGTGACGCTCAGCTCGCCGTCGTCGGTGGCATTTGCGGGCACGTAGATCGCTTCCGCCATGCCGCCTGGCGGCACAACGCCGCTCGTGCCCACGGTCTCCGGCGTCTGGTAGTGGAGCACAGGTATTTCGATCTTCACACCGTCAGAGCGATCGCCAGCCGCCGCGGTTACGGTTACCACGACACTGTTGGCCCGCGCATCGACTGCCACAGGATAGTTGAAGGTAACGAAGTCGCCGGGCGCGTCCAAGGTGAACGGCTGGACCGTTGTCGTGGTTTCGAGGAACGCACCGGCCACGTCGATGGTGAATTCGCCGCCCGTCACCGCCTCGCGGCCGAAGTTGGCCACCATGCCGCCGATGACCGCACGGTCGCCAGCGGTGAAGAAGCGCGGCAACAGCGGGCGCACCTGCAGCTCTTTGGTTGCCACAATGTCGTTGGTGACTTCTCCAACGCGAGTGTCGGGCGTAATGGCTTTGGCCGTCAGGCGCCACGTGGTGAGATTCTCGGGCAGCTTGACGCTGAACTCGATGACACCGTTTTCGTCACTTACGAAATCGGCCCGCCAGAAAGCTGTGTCAGCAAACTCCTCGCGGATCTCGAGCCCGTCGCCGCCACCGCCACCACCACCTTTCCCGCTCTCGGCAAGCTGTTGGCTGATACGGTCCTTATTGATGACGACGAGCGAGCCAGTGGTCACGCCAAGCGGTCGCTCGTAGTAGTAGATATCCACCATGCGCTGCGGCGAGCCATAATATTGGGACAGCACGAGCACGGCTTTATCGACCACCGCGACGCTGGTACTGGCGTTCGCCACCGGGCTGCCCTTGTGATCCCGCACGGTCAAGGTGTATGTGACTGTGTCACCTGGGCGCACGGTTGTGGCCGACGGTGCAACATCGATGGTCAGCTCTTTCTCGGCTGTATCGACGGCGAGCTTGACGTAGCCGACGCGCGTGGCTGGGAAGGGATTGGTCTCGTCCACACCCTTCACGAGCACCACGCTGACGTAGATGTTGGGGATGTGGTCGGCGGTGACCGGAATCTCCAGCGTCTCACCGCTGCCGGCCAACTCGAGCATATTTGCTTCGAGCACGCCGCTGCGCTCCACCGTCACCAGCGCGTTGATCGTGCCGCTAAACGGGTTTGGCACCAGAATGCGGGCCGTCTCGCCCGGCGCGTACAGCTTCTTGTCGGCAACAAGCTCGATGCGATCGTTGTTCTGCCGTGGCCAGGCGATGAACTCACCGCTGCTGCTCCAGATAAAGGTCGCGCTGCGGATCGTGTTTCCAGCATCATCCTGGCCAGTTGCCGTGATCTGATACTGGCCGCCTGCTTCCGGCGTGAAGGTTACTGTCCCCGCGCCGTTGCGATCCGTCGTGACTGTGGTCGTGTAGACGGGAGTGCGTTGGGCGCTGCTAGTCCAGTAGTAGTTGCCATCTTCCGCCTGCTCGTAGACGCTGTTCCATTGAAACTCATAGACGATCACGTCTAGATCGGCAGACGCGTAGACGCTGCCATCAGGTTTCAGCGTAACGATATCGACGTCAGCCGGCTCTCCTGCCCGGACGACATAGCTAGCGGGACTCAAGCCGATATAGTAGGCGCCGCGATGCACCGGGAACTGGATCGAGTTGAAGACCTGCTGGTTGGTCGGGCTGGTGACAGTGACGTCAAGCATCCAGTTCTGGCTTGCGACAGCACTGCCCAGATCGGCCGGTAGCTCGAGCGTGAAGGTGCCGTCGGCGTTCGTCTTGCCTGCGCCTTCCTGGATCAGACCGACATAGCCGCTGTTATAGGGATTGTATTCGGGCTGCTCCGGATCAAAGGGCTCGAAGCTGTAGTAGCGGCCTGAGGGCGCGTCCTGCCAGTTGAAGACGTAGCCGTAGCCGATAAGTCGCCAGTTGACGGGCGCATTGACGAGCGCGCCCCCGCTAAAGTAGCTCGCCTGGACGGTGGCCTTTACCGTGTCGCCCTGGATGTATTCAGGCTTGTCGGTCTTGACGGTTATCTCGAATTCAGGTTTGCGATAGCTGGCGACCTGGAAGTAGGCGCTGGTCATGTATGGCTGCTGATCGC
>JACFMY010000311.1:3371-5362 GCA_019455155.1 Caldilineaceae bacterium | reverse complement strand
CTGCATTGATGCTGTAGTAGCCGGTGATCGCGTCTGGCGCCAGGTCGAAGGTCCCCTCGAAGATACCGTTTTCGCTCACGGCATAGCTGTCGGCGAAGACCTGATTCCCCAACGTGTCGTTGATCTTGATATTGATCTGCTGCCCTGCTGCCGGCAGGATCCACTCATCATTCTGGAGCACACGGACGATGCCCTTCCAGTAGACCGTCTGGCCCGGCCGGTAGATGGGGCGCTCCGTGTACATGTTCACCTGCAGCTGGTCGTAGGGACCGCCGGTGGAAATGTTGAACGACCACGGCTCGATCCCATCGTCCCAGTCACTTGAGACCACCGCGAAGTCATCCTGTCCAGGCTCGCCTGAGTAGGCAAAGAAAGGCACCCACTGTTCTTCGAGGCGTACGTCCATGTCCGCCGCGGCGATGCCGTCGGAGCCAGTGGTGGCGCGGGCGAGATCGCGGCCCGTCTTGGTAAAGACAACTTCCGCGCCTTCCACAGGCTGTCCTGACCGTAGATCGGTGAGCCAGGCCAGGCTCGTTCCTTGCAGGCCGCGCTTGAAAGTCAGGTTGTAATTGGTCAATACCAGGACGGCCCGTTGTACTGCCGGCTGTCCCTCATATTGTACCGCGGCCCCGGGCGGGTTGCGTATCTCTAGCATGTAGACCCCTGGCGGCAAAGGCTGGTCATCAGCGCCGGTCAGTTTGATGCCATGGGTCTGGATGACGTTGCGGCCGCCGGTTGGCGAATAGGTGCGCGACCAGATCAGATTCTGAGCCTGATCCGGCACGACATACTGGTCCCACACCGACCATTGGTTCTCGCCAGCTAGTTGGAAGAGATCGTTCAGGGGCACCCGGTAGAGCTTGGCGTCGATCGTTTCAACGTTGCGGTATTTGACGCCAACGACTGTGGTCGTATACGCGCTGTAGTGCGTAAAGCGATCCAGATCAATCCGCACAAGGGGTGGATAGTCCCCGGTGCTGAAGTGCAGCACATAGTCCTCGCCTAGCGTATTGCCGTAGGCGTCAGCTACTGTGCCAGCGATCGTCACGGTGTAGGCCGTGCTCGGCATCTTGTACCAGTTGAGCATGAGATGGGTGCCGTAGCCAAAAACCGGCTCCATGTTCACCTGCTCCATATTGCCGTCGGTGATATCGTAAAAGTCCGTGTAGGTATAACTGATGATTTGCGTACCAGTCACCACGGGTTCGATGCGAATGGCGTCGAACAGCATCGATTCGCTGACGGGCGCGGTGAAGCGAATGCGCAGCTCCTGTTCGGGATTGACACCCTGGGCGTCGGGCAGGATGCTGGTCGTGTCGACCATGGGCAAGGGCACAACGGTGAAGCTCTTGCTAAAGTCCGCACGCAGGGTCCCTTCTTTGCTGGCCGGCTGGGCGCTCTGCGCTACCTGGATCGTGTACTCGCGGCCAAAGTCGAGAAGCGCGGCTGGCGTAAAGGACATGATGGTGCCAGTGATGTTCCAGCTGAAGCTACCCTGCACCGAACTCTCCAGGCCCTTGCCGGTCAGCTGAAACGCTGCTTCCGTGCTGGCCCTGTCCATGGGCTGGCTGAAGGTGACCTGTACGTCCGTATCTGGCGCAACGAAAATGCCCTGTGGCAGGACAGAAAGCACAATCGGCGCGGCCGTGGAGAAGCTGAAGCTGTGCGGGCCGTCCATCGTGGCGCCGTCTACACCCGTGAGCGCATCCACGGCTACCACATAAGATGTGGCAGCGGCCAGCGGCGCGGCGGGACGGAACTGGTATACGCTGGTGCTGATCCACTCACCTGTTCCTTCCACTGCTGGGGTAAAGCTCAGCGGCTGGGGCAGCGTGCTCTGCTCGTCGATCCCCAACAAGGGCACCACGGGCCGGTTGAAGATGACAGTCACGGCAGTGTTCGGGTCAACATCCTCGGCGCCGTCAGCGGGCTGGGTGGTGGAGACACCAAGCGGGCCAGTGCTCTGGAGCGCGATTTCTAGCTGGCTGGTC
>JACFMY010000311.1:0-3361 GCA_019455155.1 Caldilineaceae bacterium | reverse complement strand
AAGTGATATCGCGTGTTCGGCGCTGGCGTCGTGGTTGGCGTAAAGGTAACCGTATTCTCCGCTACGCTAGTCTGCCCTTCCAGCGCCGGCGTCACGGCAATCTCGGCCGCGGCCATAGGTTGATCGAAGACAAAAATCACCGGACTTCCATCCCAGGCGGCGCCATCGAGCGGTGTCGTCGACAGCAGGACCGGTGGGATTACGCTCTCTTCGGCCGCTTGGGCGCGTGCCGTGGCAAGCGTTTTGGGGGCAGCCTCCACTGGTACATTGACGGCTTGGGCCGCCACAGTTATCAGGAGGGCAAAGACGACCAGTAGATGAATTCGTTTAGCAAGTTGCCGATTTGGCATGATTTCCTCCTCACCTGAGTGAGAATGTGCAAGCTGGATCGCTCATGCGCGGCGCCACTGACGCGCGCCGATGACAGCAGATTGGGTCGAGGTCTATATGAACTGTAATCCCATTGGCAAGATCTGCTCGTTGTTCCGTGGAGCGAAGCGCATTGTTCTTAAACTCTATCAATTTGGACGCTGGCTAGCTTACGGTAGTTCGGACTGAATTCAGACCATTTTCTGACGCTGTTACCTACGCAGCTTACGCGGATGCAGTGCCTGCCTGGCTTGACCGTGTCGTGCCCTACGGTACCTGTGCACTGAGCTGATCGATTTGGAATTCCTCCACACGAATCTGCGCCTCGGCGGACCGTACAGTTGACCCGCCTGCCACCTGTTCGCCCTCAAGCCAGAAGCGATGATTGCCCAGCGTCATAGTCCACCAACCCTTGATGCGGGTGGTGTTGCTGGCTGTAGCCAACAGCTCGCCGTCAACCATTAGCCGCAAGCTGTGCCACAGCCGGCCATCTGTAGACATGCCATTCACGGGCAGCCGCTGATTCTCCTGGGGCAGCCCGGGATGGATCTGGTAGGCTGTATAGGAGGCCGGCGCCACCAGCACAAGCGGTGCGCGATTGGCAGCATTGCGCACCGCGCCGGTCCCGTTGTCCGCAGCAAGTGCCTGACTTCCAGGAGGCGCGATGGCAATATCATGGGCAACCATCCAGTCATGATATTCAGGGGGCAGCATCCAGTAGACCCGTTCAACGCGACGCTCTGGCGGTGTACTGTCAGTGGCAGGCATTCCTGTCGCCCGATCGATGGCGACCCGTTGGAACTGGGTGTCCGGACGGGTGGGTTCCGTGCCTGAGATGAATAGCTCAAAACGTGTGCGCGGACATTCGGGCGTTGGCAACATGCCGCTAGGCGCGCAGACTTCGGTCTCGACAAGGTTGTCTGGCTGGACAAACGGCGGCGGCGCCATGGGATGGGCGAGCAGCATCAGGTCATGCCAGATGGGTCCGGCGCCATCCACACCGCTGACACCCACCATGGGCGAGTTGTCGGCATTGCCAACCCAAACACCGACCAGGCGTTTGGTCGTGTAGCCAACCGTCCAGTTATCGCGCCAGTCGGTGGTGGTGCCGGTCTTGACGGCAACAGGAAAGGGCAACTGGAGCACGGAGCTGGCGCCAAACGCCGGGATGCGCGCTACATTGTCTGACAGGATGTCAGTAATGAGATAGGCGGCTTGGGGCGAGATAACGGGAGTGAGGCCTGATGTGGAGTCACTGCTGGGATGCCGTCTATACAGCTCCTGCTGTGCGTCCTTAATCTCGACGATCGCCTGAGGGATGACGGGAACGCCGTCGTCCAAGATGCTGTAGGCTGCAGTGAGCTCCAACAGGCGGACATCACCCCCACCCAGGGTCAACGCGAGGCCGTAGCGGCGTGTAAAGGTACGGATGCCTGCCTGAGAGGCGAGATCGCGCAATGTTTCTACCCCGACTCGCTCCAACAGTTCCACGGCGGGTATGTTGTAGCTGTTGGCCAGGGCTGCCCGCACACTGACGGGGCCATGATAGGTGCGATCATAATTCTGCGGGCGATAGGCTGCGGTGTTGCCATCCTCATTGGTCACATAGAATGTCGTGGGCAGGTCGGGCAAGATGCTGGCCGCGGTCAGGGGCTGCTGGCCTGTGCGCACGCTCCAGCGCGGGTCCAGGGCTGCGGCGTAGGTAAAGGGTTTGATCGCACTGCCAGGCTGGCGGCGAACGAGGGCCGCGTTGACGTTGCCGCTGATCTGCCGGCTGAAATAGTCAGGGCTGCCGACCATGGCCAGGATATCGCCAGTGGTGCTGTCGATGACAACGGCTGCGGCGTTGTCGACGCGCCGGGAGCGGGCGGCCGGGTCGGTGCAGCCACCTTCCCCGCGACAGGTGAGCTGATCCAGCCGGCGCCGCACCGCGCTTTCGGCCTGTCGCTGCAGGTCCAGATCCAGGGTCGTATAGACGCGGAGGCCGCCGGCAAGCAGGCGATCGACCCCCAGTTGATACACCAGCAACTCCTGCACATACATAACAAAGTGAGGAGCCTCGATATCGAACAGATAGGAGCGATACTGGAGGGGCTCGCGTTCGATCTGCGCAACTTCGTCTGCGGTGAGAAAGCCGGCATCTTCCATCAGCCGGAGGACGGTGAGCTGGCGCCCCTTGGCGGCCTCCGGGTCGATCAGGGGGTTGTAGCCTGTGGGAAACTGGATCAACCCAGTAAGCAGCGCACATTCGGCGCGGCTGAGCTGGCTTGCCGGCTTGGCGAAATAGACCTGAGCGGCGGCTTCCAGGCCAAAGGCGAAGTTGCCGTAGTAGGTCTGGTTGAGATAGAGGGCCAGCAGCTCATCCTTCGTATAGTGAAGCTCAAGTTGCAAGGCCAGCCAGGCCTCACGCAGCTTTCTACGGTAGGATGGCTCGTACCGTTCTTCGACCCCCATGAGCAAATTGCGCGCCAACTGCTGCGTCAACGTGCTGGCGCCACTGGCTATAGTCCGCCCACTCAGGTTCTGCCAGAAAGCGCGGGCAATGGCCAGGGGGTCCACCCCCGGATGCAGGAAGAAACGGCTGTCTTCCGTGGCCAGTGTCGCCTGTACGCACGCTTCGGGAATGTGACTCAGATCGAGATCGATCTGTTTTCCCGTGTTGGGATCAAGGACCTCGTAGAGCAGCTTGCCGTTGCGGTCGAGGATTTGCGTTGTGGGGCGCGCCATGCGCTGCGTGATGGCGCTGACCGGCGGCAGGTCAGCAAACAGCCACCAATACAGCGCCCCCGCGCCAACCAGCAACGCCAGAGCAGTTATCGAGACGATGCGTACGCGCGTGCGACGCCAAAAACGTGCGTTATTCATACATCAAGGCAACGGCTCTCTGTCGCCGATAGTTCCCACGAGATCTGCCTGAGCCGGGGCTCTGCCGTGAACCCCGGCCTGCCACACAGGACAGCGAAGGGGTGGAGTGGCCGGTTCCCCTCAATGC
>JACFMY010000310.1 GCA_019455155.1 Caldilineaceae bacterium | reverse complement strand
AGTGCTGCGCAACCCTGCCCATTGACCCGGCAATCGGCTGTAGCAGTGCAATCAACGTCCCCAGGTTGGCAGTGTAATCGATCTCCCGGCTCAACACCGTCCCAACTTCAGGGAACATGCGAACCACTGCCGGAGGCAGGGTGATTCTGGCGTTTTGGATTCTGACTCGGATCATGTTAGCCAGCGCGCCATCGGGATCGATAGGCATATTCGGGTCGGCTAGCAGCCCAAAAATCTCGAACAGTGCCAGCGGCGACATACTGGGAAACGGACGCTGAAGGTTGAAGCTGACTCCGAAACCTGCCAACCGGATGCTGGTGCAAAGGTTGTTGAAGAATGGCGTGCCGTCCGTCAGCATCGGAATGATGGTGTATAGAGAAGTCGAAAGGATGACTAGGTAGTCGTTGCAGACATATGTCAGGCCATTTTCCCCATTCCCCAAGGTGACGTCGAAGCTGAGGTTGTAGTTTGGAGCTAACAGCGAGCCAAAGAACGGCGCGAAGCTCAAGCGCTTGAAGCCATAGCGGATGATGTTGGGTGCAATCAGCTGTAGACCATCCCAATAGGGCTCGCACCTGGCGCCATCACTGATCCCTGGCGAATACTCCTTACGCAGATCGATGGTAAAGTCGAGCAGCGGCAATAAGAAATCCACTTCGCCCAGCGTGATCGGTATCAGATCAAGCTTAAAGCCGAGACGGCCATGCTCCGGCAAGCGAATACCAATGCCGGCAGTCCCGGCTGCATTGAGATCGTCGGCCAGCGACTTGGCGATCTTCAATTCACCGGCCAGGGCCACCACCAGGGCGTTTTTGGAATAACCGTAGCCGATGCGCGCATGGTTGAGCCGGATACTGACTTTTGCCTCATCTTCCCCTGCGTCATTCTGATATTGTCCAAATACTGGGATAGGAATCGGATCGCCGCCCTCGACATTGAAGTACAGGTATTCCGCCGAGAGTCCGAGCTTAAATACCAGATCGCCGAGCGGTGCCAGCGGATCCTCTGGTTTGAAGCCAACCAGTTGTGCCCCGCCTTCTACACGGATATCGGTAGGATTCTGGAAGGGCAGCACAAAGCGCACGTCGCGCAGGACGAAGTCCAGCGTGGTATCGAACGAGAACTGGTGAAGCGTCGCGTCCATAAGCGCCATGTATGCGTCAACCATCGCCTGGTATGCACCACGATTCGATTGTCCCACCGCCTGATGTACAGCAAAGATGCTGTCGATCAGGAACTGCCGCGCGCTTTTCTCAAAGAGCGCCTTTCTTTTCGCGCGCAGCCCTGCACTGAGGGGCGCCTCATCACCACCTGTTGCCGCCCCCAGTTGAAGCTTCAGCGCCTCTATCTCATTCTTTAGAAGAGCAATCGATCCGGCCAGTTGTGGTCGCTCGCCACGTAGCCAAAGCTTCCTGTAATCCCATGCGCCAGAGTCATCTCTCAACATATTCAGGTCGGCCTGGCTGACGGGAAAGTGTGGGAGGGTTATCGGTACTGCCAACCGGCTAAATCCAGCCGAAAATTCCTGGCCGGTCAATTTGAAGGAGAAGCCCTCGACTTGAACGCCAGCGAACGTCGAGTCAAGGACAAGTTCGAAACCAAACTGGCTCTGATTGCCAGCATCTTCGATCGAGCCACAGTGCACCCGGATTTCACGCAGCTGGATGTCAAAGTCGATGTCGAGATCGACGCGGTTGGCGGAGCCATTTAGCTCTTGCGGTAGCGCCATGCCGCGCGTCAAGCCGACCATCATATCGAACAGATCCAATTCCACCTTTGCCTGGTCAAAGACGACGCTCAACTCTAGGGCAGCTTTGTCGCCCTTGAATCTCAGGTCAATCTTCGCCGTGCCGCCAAAATCGGACTGTCCCACAGCTTTGAACAGCTTCTCCATCTGCACTGCCATGGCTGGAGGAACTGGCAACATGCTGGCAGCCGGATTGATCGGACGGAACAGAAATTCGCCTTCAAGAGATAGTTGTCCGGCGAGTGAATCGGCCCCTTGCGACTTGAGATCGAACTCGACCTTCTTGACCTCAATTTGGATGGGTGGCTCAGCTTGGGGCAGTCCGGGGAAATTGATTTTTACAGCTGGCGCATCTGCGAGCGCCATTTCCATGTAGCCTTCATCACTGCCATTGATAGTGCGTACTCCCGTTGTCAGGCTGGCCTTGATCCATTGCTCCCGATCCACCTCGAACAGTTCTGCGCCCGGAACGTCAGGGAGCGCCGGCGGCCGCAGCTCCAACTCCACGAACACATGGCCACTGAATGTGTCGCTTGTCGAAGCGCTTTGGAAAGCAACGGCATCTGCGTAGTTGGCCTCGAAAGTAAACCGCACATTTCGTAGTTGTGGCCGATATTCTTCACGAATGAATGTCCAACTTGACCCTAGATCGGACAGCGCGGCCGTGAAGCGCAGCACGAGTCTGTGGCCGCCAGCGCCATTGTCCTCCCAGCTTACATAGGCGGTGACCTGTGCATCGTCAGGAGGTAAAGGAAACTGCTCGGGCAGGTCGTCCAGCTTGAGTCGATGGCTCAGGTCTTGCCAGGCGATAGTGGTTTCCAGCAGGACTGTATTCTGGCGTGTTCCTCCATTGGCGACGGTGCTGGTAATGCGAAGTACCGCTTTTTCGACCTCGCCCAAAGGGCCAAGGCTGAGCTCGGACAGCATCACGGCCAGTACGTCGTGATCGGGCTCGTGTTCTAATCGAATCGTTGCGCCGTTCAGGTTAAGCGCCAGTGGGGCAAGGTCGATCGCACCACCCAGACTGCCTTCCAGCGTGAATCCCGTGTCGGTGATCTCGCCGTTGATCAGTAGGTTGCGTGCAACCAACGAGCCTGCGCCCAGATCGATTAGGGCGGAATCACCAGCCTGGGCCAGTGATAGCGCGACTTCGTAGCCGTCATCGTTCGTACGCAGTCCAAGCCCGGCATCAAAAAGGGCATCGAGAAACGGCACACGCAGCTTGCCGGTACAGACAAACTGAATTGGTCGATTCTGTTGCACCGTCGCTGCGATCTGGTGCAGCCCCAGCTCCCAGCTCGCGTCGAACAGATAGCCGGCAAGCTCCGAGCTAGTCAGGATGTGCTTCCCGTTGTCATGGAGCTGCCAGGTTTGCACAAGATGGAACGATACGCCGTCGTGACCGATGACTATATGCTCGAAATCGAGACGAAGACCCGGTACGCCATCAAAAACTGCCTGCGGCAGCCAGTAAAGATGTGCCCGTTGGCCAAGAACCCCTTTGAACTCCGGGCCATAGCCTAGTGCCGTGACAGCAGCAGGCGTTGCTTCAGCTGACAGATCTAGCATGCAGTCCTCGGCAGCCACTATTAGCCCGGTTCCGCCAATCGAAAATGGCGGTAGGTTGAAACCGGCGAGCGTGGTCTCAATGTCGAAATCGCTGTTGATGACGGCCTCACCGTAAAGCTGAATTTCCACGTGATCTACAATGGGCACGCTTGCATCAATTGGGGCTGGCCGCAGCAGTGGTGTGTCCAGCCGCATGGTAATGCTCAAGTCGTGAAGAATTAGTACGGACGCTTCGCCGATCATGATCGATCCGCGCAGAAACGTGTAAGCGCTGTCCTTGGCGCCGAGTACGACCACAAGCGCAGGGAAGCCGGGTATGGGGAAGGCAATTTCCCCTTGGAAAAGGAAGGCGATGTCCACCTCCATGCCTGAAATGCGATCATGGACCCGCATGTCGTGCAAATGCACCCGGTCCAAAAAAGTGAGATTGGCTGCCTGAAGTGAGGATAGGAGTCCACTCCCAAAGGGAATGCGCTCAAGGAGCCGGTCAATCGTGCCAAGTGTGCGATACATAGAGCGCTCCTTTAGCTAGCCAAGTGGGCGCTCTTCGGGGCGAATCACCCAGAGGAAACCAGCGACCTTCCCATTCCAATCGGCGGAGTTCGTCAGCGAACCATGGAGGGTTCTGCTGTCGTCCAAAGTCACCGCTTGCCGGATTTGGGCGACAACACCATCGTCGGCAAGGTTTAGCTTTCTGCGTTCGTCTTCGTAAAGCTCTATTAGTCTTCTGCGCAGGTTGAAATATTCTGGTGAAACCTGGCAACCTGCTGACCCGGTGCCCTTGTTCGATTGTCTATTCCCATAATGCATTCGGATTTCGGTCTTGCCGTTACCGCCTGTGGCAGGGTTCGTTCCGGGCCCAGCGGTGTCCGCCGTTATTGTGTTCCCGAAATAGAAACGGTTTTCGCGCACGCCGTCGTAGGGTCCAGCGCTGTTCGTGTCTACCGGTAGAAACAGCCAGGAGGTGTTGGTCTTTACCACTGCGCCCCCATCCACGACTGCAAAAGCAAAGTTAATGAAGTCGTTATTGGAACGATAGGACGCGATATGATATAGGGCGTTGCCGCGAATCGAGGATAGATTCTGACTCCCTGCATCGTAATTGCGCGAGGTATAGCTGGTCCAGCGAAAGCGTCCTACGATCGCGCCATCATTGACGACAAGTATCACGCCGTCATAGTGATCCAATCCTTGTCCGCTTCCGCAAGAAGAGTTGTTGGCGGGACAATCAGCGCGCGCGTCACCGAGGTTGTACTGCAGCGGTGGCAACACACCACCGATTCCGGCCGGGATACCCCAAGCCGAACTGCCATTGGGGAATGTTGGAGTCTCATTGGTCTCGACCCACAGGTTGCCGGTGGTATCTTGGCCTGTGTCTATGATGCGATAGGTGCGCGGGCGGAAGCTCTGCGAAGTGGTATCGTCATAGAAATAAATGGTGTCAAAATTGTCCTTGTTGATCTTGTCGAACAACGTCTGATCTACATCAAGCCTGATTTGGTTAGTGCCAGTGGCGTTAAGGACGGCGTTAGTGCCCTGAATTCGCGGGCCAAAGGGATCGATCAACACCAGCACAGGTCGCCCTACGATTCGCCACGCTGATGACGCTGCTCCATTCAAAGCCGGCGCGGTATCAAGGGTAACCTGGTTGCTGCTGGCATCGACTGCCGTGATGCGGTATGTGCGGCTTGCGCGCCCTTTGTCGGCTTCCAGGTAAATTGTGTCCCGCGCTGGCCAGATGCGCTCGAAATCAGGATTACTGTCAAGCGTCACCTGCGTCCCTGTCACCACCGCTGCGCCGCCCTGCAGTGGCAGAAGATCCACGTTCCGGTAGGTGCTGTCTGTAGACGCTACTGGATTAAGCCATGGCTCGTTGAAATTGGCGTAGTATTCAGTCACTGCCTCTAGCTGGAATAGGTTCTTCCAGTCCAGATCGTTGAACTCGAATGGGGGAGCCGATTCGCCCGCTGAGCCTTGCTTGGTGCGCATACGCAAGCGCTGTTGGTAGAGGAGCTTTTGGTTCGCGCCTACCTCTCGCCATTGAGATGGTGTCAGACTGTGGTCCTTCGCGAACTGTTGGAGAACGGTATACGGAAAGATTACCGCTTTTGTTCGCTCCATTGCCTCTGCCAGTCCCGTTCCAGGACCGAGTAGTGGCCAGCGCTTTGGTACGAGATCGAGCCAATCGCCAACCTCTGACTCATCGATTACGAAATCGCGCATCCAGTCATAGAATAGGGCCGGGTCCAATGTGCCGTTGCGTGCCAGCACGGCAAAACCTGCCTGGCCTATGCCGCCCGCCAATGGCGGGATGAGTGTCGTGCCTGCCCGCCCGATTTCCTGGCCTGCGCTGACCTCGATATCCAGTTGACCTGTGAGAAAGAGTCGCCACCTTTGCTCGCGCTCCAGGAGTGTGGCGGCGGGTGGTACAGTTGTCGTGTCCAAGGCCGGGCCAAGCGCCGTTTTCATAGACTGTGCGTTGACGTTGAGGTAGAGAAAAGCGTGAAGTAGTCCCGACAGTGGTTTGTGCAGCGCGTCGATCACGCCATCAGGAGGTAGTACATATGCGAACTCGCTCGCCAACTGCTCGATGCGAGCAGCAAAGCCCGGATAGTTATCCAGATGCGGGCGCGGGTTGAGATAAACCAGAATTGCCTCAGGCTCCGCTTGGCTCATGTCAGGGGTCAGCGGGGATTCATTTTCCACCCCATAATCGGCAGGAAAACGGGTGGAAAGATAGCCATTGCTCGCTGCTAGAAGCGGTGCATCTGCATTGGTCGTTTCTAGCAGAATGAACTCGGCCAAGTCTTCGCTCTGCATGCGTAATGCCGATGGTAAAGCATCACCATAGGCCAACCGCAGCGTCCAGGCTTTGTTGGGTCCTGCGTACGGTCGTTTGATCAACAAACTCAGAGGTTTTCCCATGATCGCTTATCCTGGCTAGCATGCATGTTTTCAACACGAATACCTTCCGCCGCCATGGATCACGGAGACAACTGTCCGTTCGCCGTTGATCAGCGGTTCTATGGGTATCGAGCGTCATACTCACGGCGGCCCAAGCTAGGCGCCCACCGGCTTAGATACCTATACGTTATGACACGTGCGACCTGACGAGAGTCGCAGCGCCAGCGCCGAATGTCAGGAAGAATCGAAACGAATCTTCAGGGAGAAAAACCGAAAATCGACCCAAAGATATGGTGGGTAGCGGACTAATTAGGGGAAACTACCAGTAGAGATTACTCTTGTTAATAGAGGTGTGTCAACATTGTGAAAAAGGATACACCCGCAAACCAGACATGACTTGCTCATGCCCGTAATCGCCATATTATTGACAACTGGTTTGGTTTTCGGGGCTAGCTGGAAGCTGTCTCCAAAGCCTGAAGCAATCGACAATGTCAATCATAAACCAGATGGCGGGAATCTTGGGTGAGCTCCTACCCAGCCTCCGTGACTAAACTACACCTTCATCGCACAAAGGTAGGATCGACATGACTCAGTCAGAACTGAATAACGTTGCCAATCCGGTAGGAATCGTTGACCCACGCTGGAAAGACCTCTACACGATCGGCGGGATCACCGCAATTGTTATGGAGATCGTACTTGTCCTCAGCATTGCCGCCGTCTTCATCTGGCCCTATGCACCGGGACAGATCTCCACCGAAAGCATCTTTTTGCTGTTGCAGAACGACAGATTGGGCGGGCTGATCTCGCTGGATTTTCTCCTTGTTGTGGGCAATCTGTTGGGGATACTGCTCTTTCTTGCCCTATATGTCTCGCTCAAACCGGTGAATGAGTCGTACGCGCTGATCGCGCTGGCGCTGGGGCTCGTTGCGGATGTGTTGATCATCCCGGCCCGGCCTATCTCGGAGCTATTCACCTTGAGCGACCTCTACGCCGCCGCGACGACAGAGGCGGCCAGGAGCCACTACCTGGCTGCTGGCGAAGCGCTGCTTGTGCTCTTCAATGGCACCGGCTGGTTCACGAACACACTTCTTGGTGGTCTCTCGTTGCTCATAAGCTCGCTGCTCATGCTGCACAGCAACGTTTTCGGCAGATTGACGGCCTATGTGGGGATTGCAACAAATATTGCTGTTTGTGGGTTTTTTATACCGGGAATTGGCCTGCTCTTGTTGTTTCTCTCCCTCCCTGGCTACATAATTTGGTACATTCAGCTCGCCAGGACATTTCTCCAACTGGGACGACGCCAGACGCAATCGCCTGGGGCAACATAGTTCCATACCGGCCGCGCTTCAACCCATCCTGAATCCCATTCCCTGCAGTCAGCGCCTGCGCCCGATCAATGATAAAATGGAGACGGCTCTCGTGCCTCGTGTATGTAGCAGGAACAGGATTT
>JACFMY010000309.1 GCA_019455155.1 Caldilineaceae bacterium | reverse complement strand
GCCAGTTTTACTAACGCCGCGCAATCTCTACAATATCTTTTGGGCTACCTCCGTGCTCGGCATCGTCTCCATGGGACAGACGGTGCTGATCTTAACGCGCAATTTCGACATGTCGGTGAGCATGGTCGTGCCCTTTGCTGGCATCGCGTGCGTGGGTGCGCAACTTCTTGGCCTGGGTCTCTGGCCGTCCATTGTGCTGGGGCTCTTGGCTGGAACGGCCGTGGGCGTGGCAAACGGCTTGATCGTCGTGATCACGCGCGCCAATGCATTTCTCATCACACTCGGGATGCAGACCTTCATCTATGCCATCGCCCTGATCATTACGCAGGCCAGGACCTGGTATGTGGCCGTGCCCGATTTCGCGTTTCTGGGCAAGGGCCAGGTTTTTGGGTTTTTGCACTACTCGATCCTGATCTATTTCGGCCTGGCACTAGTTCTGCAATATTTATTGCGCAATGTACGGCCGGGGCACTACCTGTATGTGTTGGGGTCCAGCGAGGAGGCGGGACGCCGTTTCGGCATCCCGGTGGACCGTCTCAAGATTGCCAGCTTTGCATTCTGCGGCTTCGCGGCTGGTCTGGCGGGGCTGGTCATGACATCCCGCCTGGGACAGACGCGGGCGGGAGGCGCCGTCGGTCTCGATTTCGATTCGATCATCGCGGTCGTGTTGGGTGGCACCAGCCTGTTTGGCGGCTCCGGTGGCACCCTACAGACGGTCGTGGGTGTGACGATTTTGGGGATGCTGAACAATGTCATGGTGTTGGCCGGCGTCCCGTACGAGGCTCAGTGGGTGGGGAAAGGCACAGTCTTTCTGCTGGTGGCCGGCGCCGATGCATTTGTACGGCGGCGGAGCTGAAGAAAGGAGGCTCCAAAGCGATGGCTCACCTGCCTGAGAGGGTTTTCGGTTTTCTGGCGCGGAATACGGTGTTGATTGTGCTCTTTGCGCTTATCACGGTATTCACGGTGCTTACGCCCGCGCGCTTCTGGTCGGCTGAGAACATCCAGAACCTGGCCAGCCAGACGGCGTTCAACGCTATTCCGGCTTTTGGCGTCGTACTGGTGCTGATCGTGGGGGGGATTGACCTGTCAGTTGGGTCGGTGGTGGCCATGGCGGCTGCTCTGGCCGTTGGTCTGCAGGACTACGGCGTTCCCGTTGCCGTATCGGTAGCCATGTTGATGGGCGTCGGTGTTGGTGTGCTGAATGGGCTGCTGGTTACAAGGCTGCGGATTCCAGCTTTTATCGCCACACTGGGCACCATGACCATTGTCTTTGGGCTGTTGCTCACCTATACCGGGCAGGAGCCGATCTCGGGCCAGATTGATTGGTTCACGGGGTTAGGCAGCGGCAATATCGGTCCAGTTCCGGTCCCCACGCTGATCATGGTGGTGATCCTGGTCGTTTTCCAGATCATGCTGAAATATACGCGCTTCGGCCACAACCTGTATGCCATTGGCAGCAATGCAGCCGCGGCCTTTCAGGTTGGGATCAAGGTGGATCGCCATCGCATGGGGGCCTATGTGCTGTCAGCTAGCTGTGCCGCGCTGGCGGGCGTGATGCTGGCCGCACGGCTCAACTCAGCCAGCATCCATACGGGCCAACAGACCGCGCTGCTCGTGATCACAGGCTGCATCATGGGTGGCGCCAGCATTCTGGGCGGTCGTGGCAGCGCTGTGGGCGCCTTGCTTGGTATTCTGGCGCTGGGTATCCTCGGAAATGGGATGAATCTGCTCAGCGTCTTTACCTACCAACAGTTGGCTGTGCGGGCGATTCTGTTTATCTCTGTTGTCGCCGTCGATTCTTTCTACACGACCACCGTACGTCGCCGGCTTGTGCGCACCGGCGCGAAGTGAAGGCAAGGAAGGAGGTGATAGGTACTGGATCCACAGCAGAACCGGCGCGAGCCGTACCGGACAGTTGTACGCTATTTGAATGCGACTGCATCTCACAAAGGAGGAGATAGTCTCATGAGGCACCGCTTTGTACAGGTTTCGCTCACGGGTTTGCTCATCGCTGCTTTTCTGTTGGCCGGCTGTACGGCCGTACAGATGCAGGCGCCGGCAGGCCAGGGCGCTGCCGCAGAAGCTGGTCCCCGCTACAGCTTCTGTGTGATCCACAACAACGCAGACCATCCCTCGATCACGGCGATTGTTGCCGGCATGCAGGATGAGGCAGCGGCATATGGCGACATTGACTTGACGTTCTATGATCCAGCTTTTGACCCGCAAAGACAAGTTGACCAGATCGACGACTGTATTGCCCTGCAACCAAACGTGATTACCGTCAACGCCGTGGATCCAGCCGCGGTGGTTGCCGGCTTGAAGAAGGCTCAAGATGCCGGGATTCCACTGATCATGCATAACGCCGACACCACTGAGGAAGGCCGGCAGTATTCCCTGAGTTACGTAGGGGCTCCGGCGATCGCGCAGGGCCGGGCAGTGGGCAAGGCCATGGTGGAAAGCTTGCCTGATGGCGCCAAGGGCGTCGTGATTATCGGCAAACCAGGCCAGACAGATGTGGTGTTGCGTCTTCAGGGCGTGAGAGAATCGATCGACGCTTCCGGCAAGAATATCGAATTCCTGGACGAACAGCCTGCGAACTGGATGGCCGATCAGGCCTTGACGGTGATGCAGGATTTTCTGACCCGCTACCCGTCACCCGAGGTTAACTTTGTGCTAGCACTGGACGATCCCATGGCCTTGGGCGCCTTGGAGGCCATCAAGGCGTCTGGTCGCCTGGATGAGATCAAGCTCTTTGGTTTCAACGGCAACAAAGAGGCCTGTGAAGCCATCAAGAACGGCGAGATGGAGGCCACGGCACTCAGTCTGAGCTACCTCACGGGCGTCTATACGCTGCGCACCATGCGCGACGTAGCGCTAGGCCGGCTTGTGGCCAGCAACATCGACTCGCCCACGACGGCCGTGACACCTGCGACCGTTGACCAGTGGCTTTCGACGTGCTGGTAGGGACCACTCGAAAGTGGCTCGTTTGTCTGGGCTGCTTGTGAGTGTTTAGCGTACCGCGGGGTACACAGAGAGACGACAATGGGACACGCCGAGGAGAGCTAGAGTGCAGTGGAGGCTGACAGCTTTCGCTCGGTATGTACCGGTCTCTCTGTGTGCCCAGCAATCACATGAGCACAGTTCGACGAAAGAGGTGGAACATGTCTCGACCTGTACGTGTCGTTACTACATCCCTGGCGACCCTGGAAGATACGGCGCCGCCCTACAACCTGCGCCACCCCTCGCCTGCCGACAATCTCAGGCTGGGACTGGATCTGCTGGAAGCAGCCGGCGCGCAGGGGGCCGATCTGGCTTGTCTGCCCGAAGGTTTTATGGCGGCCGGTTTGCCGCTCAGCCGTGTGCGTGAAGTAGCGGAACCTATTCCTGGGCCGGGCTTTGACGCCGTGGCGAGCTGTGCACGTCGCCACCGCATGTATGTTGTGGCCGGCTTCTATGCCCGCTTGGGCGAGCGCGTCCACAATGTCGCCGCGGTCATCGATCGCCAGGGGAAGCTGGCCGGCCTCTACGCAAAGCGTCACCCTACCACCGGAGAAATCGAGTGCGGCGTCACGCCGGGCGCCGATGCCGTTGTCGTGGAAACCGATTTCGGACGCCTTGGTCTGGCGATCTGTTTCGATTTGAACTGGCAGCCGCTATGGGCCGATCTGGCGCGCCAGAAAGCCGATCTCGTATGCTGGATTTCGGCCTATGAAGGCGGTTTTCCTCTCCAGGCCGTGGCCTGGCAGTACAAGTACCCGGTTGTAACGTCGGTCTGGCCGTACCAGGCGCGAGTCATCGACTATACCGGCCGCATCCTGGCCGCCACTTCGCGCTGGGGACGAATCGCAGTCTGTGACCTGGATCTGGAGAAGCGCCTGTTTCACACCGATGGGCAGATGGATAAGCTGCTGTCCATCCAAACCCAATACGGCTCGCGCGTACGGCTGGAGACCTTCAACGAGGAGCACCTGTTCACGCTGCAATGTATCGATCCTGATCTGGCGCTTGAGGATATCATCGACGAGTATGGCCTGGTCGATTATGCCACCTACATCGAACAGTGCACGGAGATCCAGGGTAAGACAAAGATGCCGCTACCACCGCTTGCACAGTTTGCGTAGCAGTGGTGCGACCAGCTGTCCAACAGCGCAGTGACTACCTGACTGTTCAGAGGGGAGTACTTCCTTGACTGCAGAAGCTTCTGCTCAGCCTGAAACGATTCTCGAGATGCGCGCGATCTGCAAGGCGTTTGGCCATGTTCAGGCGCTCGACCAGGTCGATTTTGACCTGCGCGCGGGCGAAGCGATGGCGCTCGTGGGTGACAATGGGGCCGGCAAGTCTACCTTGATCAAGTGCCTCTCCGGCGTCTACCAACCTGACAGTGGGGAGATCCTGGTTGACGGACGGCCGGTTGAGATTCACAGCCCATCCGATTCCCAACGCTACGGCATCGCTACGGTTTATCAGGACTTGGCTTTGGTCGATGTGTTCGACGTGTCCTGCAATGTATATCTTGGGCAGGAGCCCATGTATGCGGGGCTGTTTATCAACTATCGCAAGATGACGGACGCGGCCGCCAAGGTGTTATCAACGCTGCGCATCAAGATCCCGTCACTGGGTACGTCTGTGAGCGACCTTTCAGGTGGCCAACGCCAGTCGGTGGCGATTGCCCGCGCCTTGGCCTGGGGCGGACGGATTTTTCTGATGGACGAGCCAACCGCCGCGCTGGGCGTTGAGCAGAGCGCGAAGGTGAACGAAATCATCAATGACCTGAAGAGTCACGGCAAGACCGTCGTGGTTATCAGTCACAATCTGGAGCATGTATTCCAGGTCGCGGATCGGGTGACGGTCTTGCGCCAGGGTAAGCGCGTGCGACCGGCGCTTTCCATCCGCGAAACCAGTCGCGAGGAGATCGTGGGACTCATCACTGGAGCCATCCGGCCGGCCTAGAGAGTGCCCAGGGCAGCCTGGGCGAACCGTCGATGAAGAGCGGAAAGGAGCGGTGCGCGGCTTGTCTGAGCCAGTGACAGCCCTGGCGCACTGAAACAAAGATCATGAACTATATCGAGTTCGGCACCACCGGTGAACAGGTTTCTGAGATGTGCCTGGGCACCATGATGTTCGGCAGTCGCTGTGATGAGACCGAGTCGGACCGTATCCTGGGGGCTGCCATAGATCACGGCGTCAACTTCATCGACACAGCTGCCATGTATGCCGGCGGCCTGACGGAAGAGCTGCTGGGACGGATCATGGGCAGCAGGCGAGACAACCTGTTCTTGGCGACGAAAGTCCACAAAGGCATCGACGCGGCCAGCATCCTGACCAGCATCGACGAGAGCCTGACCCGGTTGCGGACTGACCACGTTGATCTCTACTTGCTCCACTGGCCCGTGCCAGGCATGAATCCTGTGGAGATTATGGAGGCTCTGAGCAAGGTGGTGGCTGCGGGCAAGGCCCGGTTCGTGGGGTGCTGCAACTTCCCCGCCTGGCTGCTGGCCCACTGCAATAGTATCGCGGCAGCGAATGGTTGGCCCAGGCTGGTCAATAACCAGGTTGCCTACAATATCATCGAGCGAGGGATTGAGGTGGAGATTTTGCCGCAGGCCGTCGCCGAGCACATTGCCATCACTGCCTATCGACCATTGGCCATGGGCCTGCTGACAGGTAAGTACCGGTGGGGACAGCCCCTGCCTGACAACTCGCGCGGCCAGACCAGCTCACAGATCATCACCTGGCTCTCCCAATACGGGGCCGGCCTGGATCGTTTCATCGACTTCGCGGCCAAACTCGGCGTTGAGCCCGGCGTGCTGGCTGCGGCGTGGGTACGTTACTCGCCTGCCGTCACGTCGCCCATTATCGGTGTAAGTTCCCTGCACCAGTTGCAGGCCGGCATCGATGCCTTCGACTGTAATCTCAGCGTAGAGGAGTACGATGAGATCACCTGGATGTTTGACACCGAGGTGAAAGAAGAAGGGCTGCAACGTTTCCCTGGTCTTCGATACAACTTCCCGCGCCTGCGCCGGAACCTGGACTTGCTGGGCAAGTGATTTACACGTAAGCCAGGAACTCGGCGCCGAATCCTTCTGCGGGCTCGACCGGCGCCTCTTGCCTGCGCGCCGCCACTCGCGCCTTGATTACTACCTCTGCTGACAAGCAAAGGCTTCATCGAGAATGCCCTATTCCCGATCCCGCGCGCCGGCACCGTGGCGTCCTCAGCTAACAAGCCAAGCTGCACTAGCTGCGGTTTCGGACCTGAGATATTGTTTTCCAGAATATGGTACAATTTATCGGTTTTGCTGCGCCCGATCCAATTGTTCGCCGGCAGCGAATTGGCTGGACTCACAAGGTGGAGGAACGCCTCAGGAAGGCAAGGGTTCGCTCCCACGCCAGGCTTGCTGCCGCCTGGTTGAACGCCTCCAGGCGGTCAGATTCGAAGAACCAGTGTCCAGTGCCAACATAACGATGGAAGCTCACCGGACGCCCAGCACGCCGCAGGGCTTCCTCCAACTCAACGACATCGGCTTGCGGCTCAAATTCATCCGTCTCGGCAAAGTGACCGAGGTAGGCTGCTTTCGAGCTACTGTAGTCGCCAGGCCGGGTCCCGTAGAAGATGACGACGGCACGGACGTGCTCCGGATCGGTGACCGAGAGATCTAGCGCGAAAAAGGCGCCCAGTGAGAAGCCAATGACGGCCAGGCCGGTCCCAGCCTGGCCGTCACGTTCGATCAGGAACTTTGCTGCATCTGCAATGTCCGCCTTGGCCCGGCCGGTGTCGAGCGCGCCGCTCAGCGTTTCGGCGCCGGCAATGGTGTCCGCGATCTGACCATGATAGAGGTCTGGGGCGAAGGCGACAAAACCGGAACCGGCCAGTCGCGTACAAAAATCCTTCATCGCGGCGTTCAATCCCCACCAGGCATGGAGGACTAACACGGCGCTGCCTGTGCCAGTCGGGGGGAGGGCGAGGTAGCCGTCGGGTTGGGCATGTGACATGGATATCTCCTTGAGTTGCTCTGGCACTCGAGCTGCTGCCAGGCACCGGACGATCAAGAACCGGCCATGCGTTCATACCCTGGCTGAAATGAGCAGCCGGTTCATGGAAGATCGTCCGCCTGCCATTAGTCTATCGCCAAACATGAGTCATCAGCCAGTAGACGGCTCTTTGACACATCGAAAGCCTAAATAAGCCGGACCGAATTGCTTTGCCCGCGGCCACACCTGGCCATCATAGACAATGATATAGGCGCGTTCTTCATCTACCTCTGTCGCCGTCCACCAGTAGATCACTTGGGAGTATACATTCCACAGCGGGGATTCTTTGTCAGGTGTCGTTTCGTAGGTAGCCTTTGCAGCTGCAGCATCCCACACACCTGCGCTGTTCTGGCCGTGGCGGGCCATGGAACGCACGGCTTCATCCACCGTCGGCAGTCGCCAAATATGCTGTGGCGTAGGCGCGCGGGTCAGACCATCTTCGCTGAGATGTTGGCACACCTGGTGGGCTGTATCCCAGTTCGTCCCCGCGGCCGGCCACCCTGGTCCGTCCGGAGCCCAGACGAGACTCACCCCGTTGCCATGCACCGTTCGGGCCTGGAGATTGCCATCATTCGTGCGCTGGGAGACGCGGAGGGCCGGCTGTATACCAAATAGGGCGAGGGTCAGTACTGGCAGCCCTATGGCCAGAGTGACAGCTACCCTACG
>JACFMY010000308.1:4900-7701 GCA_019455155.1 Caldilineaceae bacterium | reverse complement strand
CGGCTGCGCTGGCGTCGTCGATTTCCTCCAGCGGTGCGCGTTCCGCCTGAGTAATCAGACCGTTGGGCTCAATCCTGACAGCCCGCTGCTCAAGGATGTGGCCTCTTTTATCCAGGCGGCCGTCCGGCCCCACAGCACTGACTATTCGGTCACGATCCTTGGCGACGATGGGAGTACCGTGGTCGCCGGGAGCGGTGAAGCGCCTATACAGATTACGGCCACGAACGTCCGCCCGGAGCCGGTGGAGGACGTCACAGGCACGGCACGATTTGTCCGGCACCTGGTCGAGCTTGACGTCGCTGGTCTGCCGCCCGGCCATTCGATTCAGGACATTCACGTGCGCAGTGCCAACGGTCAGGAATGGCGGCTGCGCCCCTGGGTGGAGATGGACTATCTCATTACGGTCGCAGACCACGATGATTTCTTGCGTTTATCCTTCCCGGAACAATACCCGCCTGGGCATTGGCTGGCTGTGCAGCTGAGCAGCCACGACGACGGCTGGGATGGTTTCCCGTTGGACAAGAACCCGTATGTGGCCCAGGGCAGTCGCTTTGTCTTTGGTTACGGCTGCCTGCTGGCTCCATGTATCCCCCTCTTTATGGCCGGCGAGGAGTTCGACGCCGCCTACCGTCCGCTGCCCCAACTGAGCCCGCGCCTCTTCGGTGGCGAGGGCTTTGGAGAGGGGCGCTGGCTGTACGGCAGCTGGCTGCAGTGGGAGCAACTAGAGATACCCGAACACGCTTCCATGCTCAGGGATGTGCAACGCCTGAACGCCATCCGCAGGCGCTTCGCCCATCTGATTCGTCCCCTGCGGGTGGGTGACAGCAGCGACCACCTGCTGCCTGTACTGGCAACTGCGGACCGGGACATGCCGGTCCCATATCTGTACCGCGCTGACGGTGAGTGCATCCTGGTCGCCGGCAATCCCGACCGGATGGAAGATGTACGTGTCCATTGTCGCCTGCCCGTGGACGCGATGGGCGCGCATGCCTCGACCGTCTGGACGATAAGGGACCTGTGGCAGGACTCTGCGCCCTATGACGCCCGTGGGGCCGACCTGGAACGGGTAGCGTTTACGGTTCCTGCTGATGGGCGCGCTGGCGGCGGCCTCAGGGTGCTGCACTTTCAGAAAAAAGAGTAACGGGGGACAGACGAAGGACAGTATCCTTCAACCTGATGAAAGGATCGGATGACCATGGCAGAACGCATGACCTCACTGGAACGTGTGCACACTGTCCTGCGCGGGGGCGTCCCCGATCGCGTGCCCGTAGACCTGCACAACTTCATGATGACGGCCCAGGCTTCGGGTTTGCCGTTTCCCGAGTACTATCAAAACGGCGAGGCAATGGCCGAGGGGCAGATCCGCGCCTGGCGCGAGTTTGGCCACGATGTGTTGTTGCTCGAGAATGGTACCGCCGCGCTGGCCGAGGCCTGCGGCTGCCAGGTCGAGTATATGGAGAACAGCGCGCCGGTCTGCCACGGACCGGCTATTAAGTCCCTGGACGACCTGGACAAGCTGGAGGTGCCGGACCCCTACAAGGCACATCCGCTCAAAGAGAACCTGAAGGCCACGCGCATTGTCGCACGCGAGATTGGCGATAAAGCATTCATCATTGGCCGCGCGGATCAGGGGCCGTTTTCCCTGGCCGCGATGTTGCTGGGCATGGAGGAATTCTTGTTCCGGCTGGGACAGGCCGATCAGCCCCGCGCGGGCCGGCGCCGCAGCGGAGGCGGGGACAGCGAACTGGCGGCCAAGCTGCACCGGCTGCTGGAGTTCAGCCTGGCGGTGACGACGCGCTACGCCTTCGCACAGATGGAGCAGGGTGCACACATGACCTCCATCGGCGAGTCACTCTCTGGCCCCGACGTCTGCTCGCCCAAATCCTACCGGGCTTTCGAATGGTCCTATGCCAAGCAAATGGTCGAAACGCTGCAGGCCAAAAATGTTATGCTCGCCTATCACATCTGCGGCGATGCCACCGCTATCGTACCGGACATGGTAGAGACGGGCGCCGCTGTGCTCGAGCTCGACTACAAGGTTGACCTGAAACGGGTGAAAGAGATCACGCGCAGCCGGACAACCGTGCTGGGGCCCATCGATCCCAGCGGCGTCTTGGCTTTGGGTACGCCTGAACTCGTCGATGAGAAATGCAAGGAGGCGATTGAAATCCTGGCGCCTGGCGGCGGGTTGATTCTTGGCCCTGGCTGCGCGCTGCCGCCGGCCACGCCGCCGGAAAACGTGCACGCTCTTGTCGAGGCGGCCAAGAAGTACGGCGTCTACAACTAGACGAGGTCCATGATGGGACAGCAACCTGGCGAATTGGAATCGTTGATCGAGATTGGCAAATCCTTTGCCCAGACTTACCAACCTGTGCTTGATTTTGCGGGCTGGAAGGTGGCCATGTTGCGTTATTTTGATGTCGTTGCCCCGGAGCATTTTCACCGGGTGGAACGCCATTGGAATACAAACGAGGTGTTCATCCTGACCGCGGGTGAGGCCTATCTCATTGTATTGGCTGGCGATACGAGGCCGCACCTGCCTTTCTTTGCGCTGCCAATGGAGCTCAACGTGGCCTACAATGTAAAGCAGTCGGTCTGGCATCATGTGCTCATGTCGCCGGACGCGCATATCGTGCTTTTTGAGAGAAGTGAAACGGGTCCACAGTCGACCGACTACGCGCCGTTGCCGGACGAGCTCATTGCGCAGATCCGGGCGCAGATCCGGCTCTAGCGCCATTCTCTCGATCTGGCTGGCTGGGAGATCCACCGTATGCGGGACGCCCGGCGGTGCAACAGCCGCC
>JACFMY010000308.1:0-4843 GCA_019455155.1 Caldilineaceae bacterium | reverse complement strand
GGAGTTTACGCTACGCTTATCATGATGAAGCCCCCGGTTGTGAAACCGTTCCATAAATGGCTATTCCCTTTTATGTGTCCGGATCGATCCAGCACCGTCCCCTGGCACTTGGAGGCGGTAAATGGGCCAGCGTGGGCGATGGCGTTGGTTGCCTATTGACGAATATGTTCGTTGTCTGAGAGTGGGTTCCCATGGGGGACAAAGATTCATTGGTGCTGTTTATGCCGTCAGGACGGCGTGGTCGTTTCCCAAAGGGTACGACTGCGCTCCAGGCTGCACGAGCTTTGGGGCTGGGCATAGAGAGTATCTGTGGCGGGCGCCTGACCTGTGGCAAGTGCAAGGTGCGGGCCGAGGAGGGTGAGTTTCCAAAACACGGCATTGCATCCAGCGCCGATCATCTATCGCCGCCCGGCGACGACGAGCGGCAACTCCTGGCTTCCATGCATGCCGATGATTGCCGCCTTGCCTGTACCGCGCAGATTACGGGCGATGTATTGATCTATGTCCCGGAAGAAAGCCGGGCCCAGAAGCAGATCATCCGCAAAGCGGCAGGTGAGCGGGCGATTGCCATCGACCCGGCCATCCGCCAGGTCTATGTAGAGGTGGACGCGGCCGCGTTGGGCGAACATCGCGGCGACTGGCGGCGGCTGCAGGATGCGCTGGCGCAGGAATGGGATCTGACGGGCCTCACCATCGACCTGACTGCGCTGCGCGACCTACAGCCCGCGCTGGCCAAAGGCAACCGTGGCCTGACAGTTGTTGTATGGAACGAGCGGGAAGTCATTGATCTGCGGCCTGGCTATGCTGAGGGTATCTATGGGCTGGCCGTCGATATTGGCAGCACGACAGTGGCCGCGTACCTTTGTGACCTGCGCACCGGCGCGGTCCTCGCCACTGAATCCGCGATGAATCCCCAGATCACCTATGGCGAAGATCTAATGAGCCGTGTGTCCTATGCCATGACCCACGCCGATGGCACCGGTAAGATGCACGACGCCATCATCAAGACCATGAACAAGCTGGCGAGCCAGGCCGCGCACAGTGCGGGCCTGCGGGCCCGCGACATTCACGAACTGGTCGTGGCGGGCAACACGACGATGGTACATCTGTTCCTGGGTATCGATCCGCGCGAACTGGGAGGTGCGCCCTTTGCCCTGGCCAACCGCGACGCCATGGATATCAAGGCCCGGGACCTGGGGCTGCGGGTGCAACCGGCAGCCAATGTCCATGTGCTGCCCGCCGAGGCCGGTCATGTCGGCGCAGACAATGTGGCCGTCTTGCTGGCCGAGGAGCCGCATCGCCAGGACGAGATCTGGCTGGTTGTGGATGTGGGCACCAATGCCGAGATCGTGCTGGGCAACCGCGACTGGATGCTCAGCGCGTCCAGCCCGACGGGTCCGGCATTTGAGGGCGCGCAGATCAGCGCTGGCATGCGCGCCGCGCCCGGCGCCATGGAGCGCGTGCGCATCAACGGGGAAACAGGGCACGTGAACTTCCGGGTCATAGGCGATGAGCGCTGGTCCGACGATTGGAATCTACAGGCAGCCGGGCACCTGGATGGCCGGCCTGAATATCTGGCCGCGGGCATCTGTGGCTCGGGTATCATCGAGGCCGTCGCTGAGCTCTTCCTGGCCGGCATTCTGCTCCCTGAAGGGCGCTTTCATCCGGGATATGTCTCGGAGCGGCTGGTGTGGGAAGGGCGTAAGGCCGCGTATATGCTGGCAACGCCTGAACAGACGGCCAGCGGCCAGCCCATCTTTGTGACACAGGATGATGTACGCAATATCCAGTTGGCCAAGGCAGCGCTGTATGCGGGAGCGAAGATTCTCATGAAGCGGGCAGGCGTGGAGCAGGTGGATCGAATCGTGCTGGCCGGCGCCTTTGGCAGCTATATCGATCCGTTGCACGCGCTGATCTTGGGCCTGGTTCCAGATTGTGACCCTGAGCGCATTGTGGCTGTCGGCAACGCTGCGGGCGACGGCGCGCGCATCGCGTTGCTGAATCGCCAGAAGCGTGCCGAGGCGCAACAGCTCGCGCACTGGGTGCGTTACATTGAAACGGCCGTAGCGCAGGACTTCCAGGATGAGTTCGTGGCAGCCATTCACCTGCCTCATGCCAGTGACCCATATCCTCATCTGGAAGGCATGCTGCCCGCCGTCGAGCCAGTTGCGCCCGTGGCGCGCGTCCGGCGCTTCCGTAGTCGTTAGGTTGATCGTTGAGATGACTGGGTGGGTTGGTGAGAGGGAGCTAGGAGACGAGTGAATTCACGGGCATGGTCCGGACGGCTAGGCAGGAATGGGGAACCTCCGTGGTCCCTGCTTTGCGCGAGGTGCCAGATCACTCCCTCACCCTACCATTGTCTCACGCTTAGGCATCTTACCCCTTCAGAAATGAGAGGCGAGCTATGAGTGAAGAAGAAATCGTTCTGTCCGAGCTGTCCCTCGAGGATCTGTACGATTTGATGAAGGAAGATCTGTATGACGGATTGGCCTCGGAGATTGAGGAAGAGGTGCGCGAGGCGCTCTCCCGCGGCCAGGCGCCGTATGATGTGCTGACTAGCGGGCTGGTCGCGGGCATGGAGATCGTGGGCAACGACTTCCGGGATGGTATCCTGTTTGTGCCGGAGGTGCTCATGGCCGCCAAAGCTATGAAGGCAGGCATGGCGATCCTGCGACCTCTGTTGGCCGAAACGGGCGCGCAGAAAATCGGCAGCATGGTCATTGGCACCGTGAAAGGTGATATCCATGACATCGGGAAAAACCTGGTGACGATGATGATGGAAGGCGCGGGTTTTGAGGTCCATGATCTGGGGATTAACAATTCGGTCGAAAACTATCTCGCCGCGATTGAGGAACACAAACCCGATATTCTGGGGATGAGCGCCCTGTTGACAACGACCATGCCCTATATGAAGGTCGTCATCGATACGCTGAAAGAGAAGGGTATCCGCAAGGATCTCGTCGTCCTTGTGGGCGGCGCACCCCTCAACGAGGCCTTTGCGGAGGCGATTGAGGCTGATGCGTATTGCCGCGATGCTGCGGTTGCCGTCGAAACGGCGAAGAAGTTTATGCAGATCCGCAGAGGTGTGGGGACCTAATAGAGACTGTGGGCGACCGGGCTGTTTGGTTGCCTGCAGGTAGTTGAGGCTCGAAAATGAACGTATTGCTTGATTTTTTACAAGAGCAGGAAGTGCTGGTACTGGACGGCGCGATGGGTACGCAGCTCTTCGCGCGCGGGCTGACGTCTGGCGGCAGCCCTGAGGAGTGGAACGTACTCTATCCCGAGCGCATCCAGGCCGTGCATCAGGACTATGTAGACGCTGGCTCGCAGATCATCCTGACCAATTCCTTTGGCGGCACACGCTATCGCCTGAAGCTGCACAACTTGCAGGATCGGGTCGGAGAGCTGAATCGCGCCGCCGCCCAAAATGCACGGGCAGTCGCCAGCCGCGCGCATCAGCGAGTACTGGTGGCAGGTTCCATGGGGCCTACCGGCGAACTATTGGAGCCGATGGGGAACATGACCTATGCTAAGTGCCGCGATGCCTTTGCCGAACAGGCTATGGGCCTGGTCGAGGGTGGGGCAGATATCCTCTGGATCGAGACGATGAGCGACCTGAATGAGGTCAGGGCAGCCGTCGAAGGCGCGCGCCGCGCCAGCCCGGACATTCCCATCTGCGCCACGTTGAGTTTTGATACTCGGGGCCGCACCATGATGGGCGTCACGGGAGAACAGGTCGTGGAGGAGCTTGCCGGGTTGGGCCTGACCGCGATGGGCGCCAACTGCGGCAACAATCTGCCGGATACAGAGGCGGCGCTCGCAGCCATGCACGCAGCCGCGCCGGATGTGGTGCTCATTGCCAAGGCAAACGCGGGGATCCCGCGCTATGAGGGCGATACCCTGGTCTATGACGGTACACCCGACGTGATGGGCGCGTACGCGGATCGCGTGCGCCGGGCAGGAGTCCGCCTGATTGGCGCCTGCTGTGGCAGCACACCTGCCCATATCCGGACCATGCGCCTGGTGCTCGATGGCGAGATGCCGGTGCCTGACGTGGCGGTAGCTGAGCGCCCGGGGCGCACGGCGCCGGAGAACGCACGTGCGCGCACGCGGCGGGTGCGCCGCGGCTAGGTCTACCTGAATCGCTGGTAACGAGGCGGTCATGTTTCGCTTACGCTGGAGCCGTCCACATCTGTTGGAGATTCTCTATCAAGTCACCGCGCGCGTCGTTTGGGCCGCCAACCCCTTGATCCGACGCGCCGGGTATGGCCGTGTGGCGCGCGTGGTCAAAGGACCGGAGGAGCTGGCGAAACAGGTACTCTTTGGCTGCAAGATGTGCGGCCAATGTGTGCTCCATTCGACAGGTATGACCTGTCCCATGGGCTGTCCCAAGAATCTACGCAACGGACCCTGCGGCGGTGTACGCGCCGACGGGCACTGCGAAGTATATCCGGAGCTGCCCTGCGTTTGGGTTCAGGCCTACGCGCGGGCACAGGAGATGCCGATCTACGGCCACGAGATGGCGCGCATCCAACCGCCTGTAGACCGTCGCCTGGAGGGTACATCGGCCTGGATCAACATGCTGACCGGTGCGGATCGCAACACCCCACCCGGGTGGGTGCCGTTGGATGAGGTAAGCTAGGATGGGGCGGGCAGAGACAGGGCCTCCCATGCGAAGCCGGCTGGAGCGCGTGCTGCGGTCGGGCCGCTTTGCGGTGACGGCAGAGCTTGATCCGCCCGACAGCGCCGATCCCCAGGAGGTGTATGACGCGGCGCTGGTGCTTTCAGGCGTGTGTGACGCCATCAACGCGGTCGACGCCTCAGGCGCCAACTGCCACATGTC
>JACFMY010000307.1 GCA_019455155.1 Caldilineaceae bacterium | reverse complement strand
TCTTCGTTGAGTCGTTGCATGATGGACATGGCCTGCTCGCCGTTGGCCGTGTCCAGGTTTGCGGTGGGCTCGTCAGCCAGCACCATCACGGGTCGGGGGGCCAGCGCACGGGCAATGGCTACGCGCTGCTGCTCGCCGCCGCTCATCTGGTCCGGGCGGTGTTTGGCGCGATCCCCCAGGCCGACAGCATCCAACAGCTCCATGACGCGCGTTCGGCGTTCCTTGGCGTTCAGTCCGTTGAGCAGCAACGGCAGCTCCACGTTCTCGTAGGCATTGAGTACAGGAATGAGGGCGAAGAACTGGAAAATAAAGCCAATGGTCGCCAAGCGGAGGTCGGCGCGCTGGTTGGCATTGAAGCGGGTCACATCCTTGCCGTTGATACAGACGACACCGCTGTTCGGACGGTCAAGGCAACCCATCAGCTGCAGCATGGTTGTCTTGCCTGAGCCGGACGGGCCGACCAGTGCGGTGAACTCGCCTTCATTGATGGTGAGGGATACGTTGTCTAGGGCGAGCGTTTCCACCTCACCGATTTTGTATTTCTTAGTAGCGTTTTCGAGCCGGATAATTTCCATCGTTATGCTCCTGGGAAAGTATTGTTCTGACAAATCCAGCGGGCTGGCAGGGCGCCGCGGCCAAATATTCCATGTGCTGCGTAGGTGCGCCAGGTGTTGGTGCTCATGACGAATGCAGCGCCTCTACGGGCTCTCTCCGCGCGGCGAACCACGCTGGGTAGAGCGACGCTACCAGGATGACGACGAGCGTCCAAAGCGTGAGCCAGGCGAAGGTGACGGGTACAAATCGTCCATGCAATGTATCGCCAAGCGCGACGTTTTGTGCGGTCGCGCCCAGGTCGCCGATGTAGATGCCTACATAGACGAGATAGGCGACGCCGGCGAGACCCAAGACAATGCCAAGGATGCTGCCTAGAACGCCAATGGTCGCTGCCTCAAGCAGGAACATCAGCATGATCTGCCGTGCTTTCATGCCCAGGGCGGCCAGAATGCCCATCTCGCGGATGCGCTCAAAGACCGCCATGAGGAGCGTGTTGGCGATGACCACAGCTACGACAAGCATGACAATGGCATCCAGGAGCAGGTAGAAGCTCATGCCTGTCTCCAACGTCTGCAAGAAGAGCTGGTTGAGCTCGTTCCAGGTAAGGGCAATGGTTCCTGGGACTTGCAGGCTTGCGGCGACCGCGTCGGCATCTTCCTGGCCATGGAGCAACATAAGAATGGCGCTGGCGCGATCTCCGGTGCCGGCAAAGGCCTGGGCTTTGGCCAACGGCATAAAGAGAGTGTTGGCGTCATAGCTGACAATGCCCGTGGAAAAGAGACCGCGGACGGTGAAGATCCCTTCCTCCGGCTCGCCATCAGCGTTGATCAGGGTCAGGCTTACGTTGTCCCCTGCGTTCAGATTGAGGTTGTCCGCCAGCCGCTGCCCGATGAGGATACCGCTGCGATCGTCGGCGGTCAGAAACGCGCCCGCAATGACGGACTCGCGGACCGGGTCATAGATTGGCGAGGAGGTATCGATGCCGATAACCTGCAGGCCGGCGGAGTCGTCCGCAGTATTGACAATGCCCGTCGCCCACAGCACTGGCGCGGCGGCTTTGACTTCAGGCTGCGCACTGGCCTGTGCCGTCCGCTCTTCGACGTTGTCCAGCAGGTCCCGCCACTGGAGGCTTACCTTCTTTTCCTCGTACGAGGCGGCGCGCAGCTGAACATGGCCGGTGCGCAGGCGGATACTGTTTTGCAGCGACTCTTCCGTAACGCCCGCGAGATAGCCGTTCAGAAGAATGAGCAGCGCCAGGCCCAACGCCACCGCGATCAGGGTAAAGGCAGTGCGCCGGCGGTTGCGCCCCAGGTCGCGAAAGGCAATCACCCATAGTTTACCGAATGCCATAGTGCATTCCCCCCTTTAGCCAATTACACATGGTGCAGCGCCTCGGCTGGTTCTCTGCGCGACGCCTGCCACGCTGGATAGAGCGATGCCAGCGCCGCGATGATCACGACGGCCACGCCCCGGCTGATCGCCTCTTCGACCGACAGGGTGGGATAGATGCGGTCACCCATGAGCGCGGTAATCTCCCCCATACCGGAGGCGTATGAGAAATCGATTCCTTCTCGGGCCAGGAGCACGAGCAAGGCCATGCCCAAGATACAGCCGATCACAGCGCCCACCGCGCCGATTAATGAGCCCTCCACCAGGAACAGGGTCATGATCTGGCGACCCTTCATGCCCAGCGCCGCTAATACACCCATCTCGCGCGTCCGTTCAAAGACGGCCATGAGCATGAGGTTGAGCACACCAATGCTGGCGATGAGCAATACGATGAAGCCGAAGAAGCTTGTGAACACATTCTTGATCTCCATCGTCTGCTGCATTTCCGGCCGCAACGTCTTCCAGGAATCGACCTCAAAGGTGGGCAGGGCCGTGCGCAACGCCGCCATGGCGTTCTCCTCGTGGCCTACGTCGTCAAGCGTAATAGCTACCTCGGTCACCTGGTCCCGCAAGTCGTAGAGGCTTTGGGCTTCGGGAAGTGTGATGAAGACAGACCTTTCTTCGGCCTCCGGCATACCAAGATCGAAGATCCCGACGACGGTCATCGTACGCTGGCGCATTGTCTCCTGCTTGCTACGTCCAACCAGGGTCACGCGGTCGCCCACGCCTGCATCGAGCAGATTGGCCAGCCCTCTACCAATAAAGATGGCATCACCTTCACCATCCATGAGGTAGCGGCCCTCAGCCACGTTATCGGCCTGGATGCTCAGGGGCGCCTCCACCGACGGCTCAATGGCAGTGATGGAGACCGGAAAGGTACCCTCGCGGCTGGCAACCATACCGCCGGTGTTAATGCGCTTTGACACGGCCACTACCTCAGGTAACTGGCGTGCCGCCGCAATCACTTCATCGGGCCCATTGAGGGGGAGCAGCGGTAGCCGGTGCGCCTTATCGCGGAAGCCGGGCGCGTGTACCTGCAGGTTCCCACCGTAGAGTCGCACCGCGTTCCCAAAAATAGCCTGATCCGAGCCTTTAATCAGGCCGTTCATGAATAGGAGCAGGATCAGACCTAGCACAATGGCCACAACCGCAATGGCCGTGCGGCGCCAGTTACGCCACATGTTGCGCCAGGCCAGCTTTATCGTTTTGCCCATTCTCTATCTCCTCTTATTGTATGAACCGAGAGCTAGTCAGCTGGATCCCCATGCGCGGCCGCGCGCCATGACTGATTGCTCTCGCCTGTTCTATTGCCCATCCCGTGCTCCAGGATGTTCACAGACTGCGTAAATAGGTCGCTCACGCCGGGAAGCTCGAATAGCGCCTGCCTGTCACCGCGGCGTCCACTGTCGGGATCAGCGAACCGTTCAAAGATGTAGCGTCCGATGCCGGTCAAGACCGAATCGAAAACGAGCGCAGCCACTTCCGGATCGATGTACGGCTCGATGTCCCCCTGTTCCTTGCCAACCTCAACCAGGCGCCGGTAGAACGCGAGCGCGCTCTCGCGGGCCTGGGCATAAAAGGCCGAAGGCACTGTGCCCGTATTCATGGCGCGTAGCCCGATCTGCGTCAGCTTGGGGTACGCGAGCTCGAAGGCCGCGCCCTCTAGAGCCATCCACCGCAAATAGACAAAGATACCGGCATGTTGGGGGTCGGGCCGGTCCAGGGACAGGAACTCGAACTTCTTCTGTGTGAGTAGCTCCAACAAATAACTGTAGAGATCCGCTTTGTCGGTGAAATATTGGTAGAAGCTGCCCTTGGCGATGCCTGCCCGTGCCACCAGGCGCGAGATTGAGACGCTCTCGTAGTCGTTGTTGGCAAACTCGTCGATGGCAATGTCGAGAATCTGTTCGCGTTTTTCGTCCGGCAAGTTGAAAAAAGTTGGTTTGGGCATGGTCCAGCCTCGCAATGCCTGTGACCGGACGGTCATGTGACCGTCCAGTCATATGACTGAATGGTCACATTATCGCGCCAGAAAGCGGGCCTGTCAATAGCTCACGGACCCAGGCTCGAACAGACCCTTGCAGGCTGTGGAGCGCCCGGCCAGGCAATAGTACATGGCGATTGCTCGTCTCAGACATGGGCCGGACCTGTGCGCGGGATAGGGAGAGGCTGGGGGTATTCAATTCTGTCCAGGACGAAATCGAGAAGGATCAGCGAAGCATGTAGGGGCGCGTAATACGGGACCGGCGATCTAGCGGGATGCCCGGTCACGATTTTTGAAGTCTTCAGGTCTGCGATGGGGAATTGGCTGGGGAGATGGGCGCGTGGGCAGATACAGGCCTGCCGGGACGGGAGAACTTATCGCCTACTATCCCGGCAGGCCTGCGTCTAGGAAGACGCCTGCGGCTAGCGCGCAGTGCTAGCCGTCTGTTGCGTCACGGCGAGGCCGGGAAATAGGTGTGAGTGCCCGATGTGCCCTCAATGGTAGCCGGGCTGGTACCAGACGCAGTTTGAGTTACATCTAGCTCCTTGAGCTCAGGTTTCTCCCACGGCTGCTTGCCAGATGTCATCTCCACAATTTGTTCTTGGGGCTGGTTTTCCAGTTGATCCTGTTCCAACATAGTCTGTCCTCCAAGGCTATGAATTGATTAGCAGCCGGTGTCGTGGTGATGCGTCATCACCGGCTGTTCACAACTTGATGATAGCGGGCGGCCATTTCCAATACGAATGGATTTCCCCTGGCTTCGCCCGTCTGCCATTGAATAAGAAAGCGCTCGAATCCTTCCTGGCTGATTCGCTGATGGTCCGTGGTGAGAGCAGGTTCCCGCTTGGATCGATGTTGCTGGACGGCGGCGGGCACGACACCGCTCAGCGCCAGCCGGAAGAGATAGCGGCCCAGACCGTTACACTGGTAGAGGCGCGGCGGCAAAGCGAGGCCGAACTCCAGCAGCCGCCGGTCCAACAACGGGTATCGGTGGACGATGGCATGCTGCGCGCCGGCTGCCGCCCAGGCTTCCATGCGATGGGCCAGGTGCCCATTAGAGAGCAGCCTCACCTGGTTGCGCCGGACACCTGGCCGTGCCCGGATGGCGTGCCACTGGCCACGCAGCAGCTCCCGCGCCTGCGCGACCAGCGGTGAACCGTGCCTGCCGGCACGGGCAAGCACCGCGTGGGCGCCTGCATGCAGATCACGGCCGGCCAGGGCAAAGGCTGTGTCGGGCAACACTGGTAGTATAGTCTCTGCGGCGATCCGCTTCCATCCGCCATTTGCTGGGCTTTTGGCGCGGCGCCAGATCTCACCGGCCCAGCTGTGCCACGCGCCGCGCGCAAAGAGCTCCGCCAGATAGCCGCGTCCATTGAAACTGACACATTCGTCGCCACCCCAGCCACTGAGCATAATGCGCACACCCTGGGCCTGGGCCATGCGACAGACTGCCAGCTCGCGTAGGAGTGTGTCGGTGGGCTCTACGCTTACGTCACGGGCGGCATAGCGCATAGCGTCGTCGGCAGTGACAGTGGTATAGCGACAGGTGAGCTGCTCCTGGGCACAGATCAGCTCGACGAGGCCGCGCTCGTCGTCTGGCTCAGCGTTCGCGTCTGGCGGCGGTGACCACGAGTAGGCCAGGGGTTTGGCCTGGCCCGTGGCGCGCGAATGGCGTGCCGCCAGGACCGCGATGGCTGAGGAATCGAGCCCTCCACTCAGGTGAACGCCAACCGGTCTTGCTCCGCGCAGCCGGCAGGTTACGGCTGCCGCGAGCAGCTCGCGCAGCCTTTCAGCATAGGCTGCATCGGACTCCAGGCGGAGCTCGGGCTGCGGTTGCGGCTCCCAATCGACTTGGGTCTTGGTACGGCCGGCCTGCACCATCAGGCTGTGGCCTTGAGGCAACCTGGCAATGTCGACAAAGCAGGTTCGCGAGCGTAGATGCCGGGTAATGGCCATGTACTCTGCCAGGACCATTGTCTCATCGAGCCGCTGCGGCACGCCGTCGACGGCGAGGATGGCGCGGAGATCCGAGGCAAAGACAAAGCGGTCAGGGCCATCGTAATAGTAGAAGGGGCGGCAGCCCATGGGATCACGCGCGCAGAAGAGCTGGCGGCTGCGCGCATCCCACAACACAAAGGCGAAGTCACCGAGGAGGTGGCGGGCACATTGCGCACCCCATTTCGCATAGGCAAGAGCAATGAGGGCGCTGTCCGTGAGCGCCGGCCGCTCGCTATGGGGAATGCCGGCCCGGTCGCAGATCTCGTCCCGGTTATCGAGACGTGTGTCGGCCGCGACGACCACATCTGGCTGCGAATCGCCACCAGCCGGCAGCCGCTCACCACGCGCTTCCGCAGTATCGGCCAATAACATGAGCCCAAGGCCAACCGGCCCCGAATGCCAGACAAACGCACCGTCAGGACCCCAGTGACCCATGGCGTCGTGCATGGCGCTGAGGGTGGCCGGCAGAGGGGGCGTGTCCCGTTTTTGAAAGATTCCGAAGATGCCGCTCATAGTGAATGGCTTATTTGCGCCGTGCGCGCGGGGTGCAGGGGGCCGAGTTGTAACCACCCTTGATGGACGTCTAGATACGCCTTCGCCTCGATCTCATGATCGGCCAACAGAGCAAGCTTGATATGGAGCAGGTTACGCGCCATGGTGTAGACGGCGTTCCCGGCTGGCTCTTCGCCATAGCCATCGGGCGGGGGTACCGGCGCCAACCCCGGATAGGCCAGCAGCGCGTCCTGCTTGGCTGGTGTACAGAGGCCCCGGGCAACGAGCGTGTTCAGGCAAGATCGCCAGCTTGCGCGCGGGGCAGGCGGCAGCGTCCAGTTCAACATCTCAAGCCCCAAATAGGGCTGTACCTCAGCTCCGATGTTGAGGCTGAGACCCACATGGGTCGTCCACATACTGACAGGATCGAGCAGATCGCGGACTCGAGCCAGTTCACCGGGCCAGCCAATGCGGCGAAGATAGGCAACCGCGTCTGGGATCGCGATCAATTGGGTGACGCGCACGGCTGGGTTCTGTCGTGCCAGCAGGCAACCCATATAGACGGGCATCTGCGGCGCGGCCGTTAGCGCTCGCTCCAGCGACGCGGCCAGTCCCGGCGTCCACTGCTCGGCCAAGAGCGGAGCCAGCACATGCGGCGCGGCGTCGATCTGCAACTGGTCCGTGCGTACATGGATCAGTGGCAACGGCATGGGCACTCCGGGCGCCAGATCGAAGCCGAGCCAGAGATGAGGCGCGGGCGGCAACTGGCCGGCTGCCCAGAGCTGGGCGAAATGGCGCAGACGCTGCCACGCGGGGTGCGCCAACAGGACAGGCCCCGGCCCGTATTCTGGTGTGGTGCTGGCCAGCCAATCATGGCCCGGCGCGCCTTGGGCGACACATAGCTGGACATCGACCTGCGGCGCATAGGCGGCCAGGCGGCACTCCACACCCCAGTAGACTGCCAGATCGAAAGGCAGCCAGCGCAGGCAAGCGTGCAGCTGGGCGCGTTCCCGCGCGCCGACCAACACATCGGGAAGGTAGGGCGCTAGGAGATCGAGTGCAGCGGCAAAGGGTGTTGGCGGCACAGCAGAGCTCCGGGGACGTGCTAGGTCTCTGGCGACAGCGTCACAAGCTTTGCCGCCGCCAACTGCGCCACAAAGGCCAGGACATCCTGGCGGCAGGTGTCAGGCGCGACGTCGAACTCGTCCAGCAGCTGGGCACAGATGGCCTTGATAGTACGGGGCTCAGCAGCGAGCTCCCAGATGCGCTTGCCCACCGGCCCCATGCCGTAGTACTTGCTGTT
>JACFMY010000306.1 GCA_019455155.1 Caldilineaceae bacterium | reverse complement strand
GGCGAAGAGCCCCGCTTTCATGTGACTCTGCTGGCGATCCTCTTGCCCGCCGCGGGTCACGGGTTGGCCCACCTGAGCACAATCACCAAACGCGCCGCGTGGCCCTATGCCCTTGCCGCGCTCCTGATTGCCGGGCTCTTCGGCTACTCAACCCTCACCCGCCTGCCCATACAGTATGCCATGCTGGCGGATACCAGGCCCTCCAGCCACTACCTGCCGCTTATCAGGCAGATGGACCGCTGGTTGGCCGCGCCGGCAACGCCAGTCAGTGACCGGATCCTCTTCCGGCTCAACGGCGATGTCGCTCCAGGCGAGGTGACCATTTCGATCCGCGGGCCTGAGTACAAATTCAAGGGGCTAGAATCCCAGCGCTACCAGTGGGAGCCAATCCCAGACGGCAGCATCTTGAACCTGGTGCTCTACGCAACGGACGCTACCGCCCCGGCGGAGATCCAGCTCGTCGCGCCAGCGTCACAGAGCACCGGCACGATCTCCCTGCGCGACGCGCCCTGGCAAAGCTGGCAACCCACAGGCATACCCTCGCTCGAGTACCTGTGGGTTGGCGGCTCCCTCTTTCCCGACAAGTCGAACCTGGGCCGCTCCCTGGCCAAAAACGAGGACGACTGGGAGCAGCTGATCATCCCAGCCGCCGCGGATCTCTCCTGGAGCTTCAAGCGCTTCGATTGAGCCGGCTCCCTACCACGCCTTAGCAGGACCCATGGCTAATCCACGATCGCCTGGTAGACCAGGGCGCGGAAGTCCTGGTTTGGTTCTTCCGGTCCCTGGTACTGCGTCATAAAGACCGCGGCCAGCTCCTCGCGCGGGTCGACCCAATAGTAGGTCGAGGCCGCGCCTGCCCAGCCAAATTCGCCGGGCGAGCCCGGAATCCCCGCCAGCCCCACATCCAGGAGCGTGCGCGAGCCCAGACCGAAGCCGTAGCCGCCGATCTGCACCCCGCCGATCTCCAGGGGCAGCAGCGCCGCGGGCACGCGGTTGGTGTGCATGAGCTCCAGCGTCTTGCGGCCAAGGATGCGCACGCCGTCCAGCGTGCCGCCGTTTAGCAGCATCTGGGCAAAGCGCATATAGTCCTGGGTGGTGGAGAAGAGCCCGTGACCACCCCGCGCGAAAGTCTGCGGCTGGTCAACGGGATAGCTCTCTTCTGCGTCGAAGCGTTCCAGCACACCTTGCTCCCAGGCTGCGAACTGCTTGGACAGGGTCATATCGGGCGCGCCAATGTCGCAGGCGCCATACATAGCCGCCAGCCGCGGGCGCTTTGCCTCCGGCACGCAGAAATCGGTATCGACCATGCCTAAGGGCCCAAAGATGCGCTCCTGCAGGAAGTCACACAGCGGCCGGCCGGAGATGACCTCGATGAGGTAGGCGGCCACGTCGATGGAGACGCTATAGTGCCACCTGCTGCCCGGCTGGTAGGCCAGGGGCAGCCTAGCCAGTTCCTGCACAAATTGCTCCAGGGTGCGGCTGGCATCGTACATGAGCCCCGCAGCGCGGTAGAGCTCGCACACAGGGGAATCCTCCAGAAAGGTGTAGGTGAAGCCAGCCATGTGCGCCATGAGATCGCCCACTGTCATGGGGCGCACGGGATCGACCTCCGCCTGCTTGCCGTCGCCATCCTGTTGGAGCACCTTGACGGCGCCCAGGGCGGGGATAAAGGTCGCCACCGGGGTGAAGAGCTGGAAGCGGCCCTCTTCGAAGAGCGTCATGAGGGCGCTGCAGACGATCGGCTTGGTCATGGAGTAGATGCGGAAGATGGCGTCGCCGGGCAGGGCCTGCCCGCGCTCCCGGTCCATCATTCCAACCTTTTAGCAGTAGAAAATGTACCCCCGCCGTGACGACATCATGAAAACCCCGGCAAAACTGCAGATGACGAACCACGCTAGCAAGGCCGTCCGGATGCGAGCCAGCCGCTCAGAACTCATCCCAACGTGTTCGGGCGCCGTGGTTACGGTAGTCATCTTTTGTACCTATCCTTGCTGCTTGTGGGTTTTGGGTCTGGCAGGCAGCGTAGACGGGAGAGGCGTTCGTTAGGGACGCGCCTGTCCGTGTCGAGCTGCTGGGCTGCCGGTGGAATCAATTGTTATTCTACACGGACTTGGCCCGTTGTGCGTATTGTCACACTTATGGAAATGTAGTGGTATGGAAATGTAGTGGGAAAGGACAGAAAGTAGCAGCCTCTGGCCGCCAGCATTCGAGAGCGAGCGCTATCTTCTCATCATTGTCGCAACCGCAACGTATACAGCTCCTTGTTGCGAATCTCTTCGACACGGCGCGTCAACTCAGCGACATCGTCCTTGACATTGATAAAGCGGCCGGAGAGCGCATCGGCTTGGCCTGAGGCCAGGAACAGAACCAGGGCCACCGACTGCTCAATTGGGGTATCGCGGCCTTCGGCATAGAGCTGCTCGAACCATTGTTGGATCACAGGCGCACGCTGGCGCACGACGGTTGACGTGAGCATATACTCATTCATGGGCGTACGCACGGTGCCCGGTGCGATGGCAAAGACGGCAATGCCCAGTTCGCGCGTTTCCAGCGCCAGGGTCTCGCTGAAGCGGATGAGCGCCGCTTTGCTCACGCAATAGGCGGAGCCTCGTTCGATGGGTGCAAGGCCGGCTGCACTGGCCAGGTTGATGATGCGGCCACGCCGGCGGGCGATCATACCCGGTAGGACAGCACGCGCACAGAGGAAAGGACCGCGTACGTTGACCTCCAGCTCCCGCCACCAGGCATCCTCCTCCACTTCTGCCACGGTGCCGATCGCCCGCAGCAGACCAGCATTGTTGACCAGCAGGTCCACCGGTCCCAGGCGCCGCTCCACCATCGTGACCAGGTGGGTGACGGCATTGGGATCGGTAACGTCGGCCGGGACGGCCAGGGCACGGCCCCCACTTTGTTCGATGAACTGCACGGTTTCCTGTAGTTCAGCTTCTGTGCGGGAAGTGACGGCGACTGCCATGCCCGCTTGGGCAAGCGCCAGGGCATAGGCGCGTCCAAGGCCTTTGCCACCCCCGGTGACCAGTGCGACTTGGCCGCCCAAATCCTGCATGGTGGCCCCCTGATTTGCCATCGCTTCCCCCCTTTTTGAAGCCGGTCAGCTGATCAACGCGGGCGACGCATCTGAATCGTGGCATGGCCTGCCGAGGCGTGCAGCTGCTCCGGCCGTCTTCCATAGCGGCTACTCCCCGAGCTCCGCGCTTTGGCTGCTTATGACGCGGAATGAAAAGAACGATGCACCGGCCTACCTGACCAGACGACAACGATACAAAATATTGCCCAGCACTATACTCCTACCGGCTGCCAGAGTCCAGTCCAGCCTTATGTTCATTAGGGCGTGTTCATGACGCTGGCACTGGACGATCGAAAACGCGACCCATTACCCACGGGATGTCAGATTATGTTACAATCCTGTTAATCTCGAGACGGCAGCGGCTGCCACCGGCCCCTCAACTGGTCCCGCCAGTGGGCAGCTTCATACCCCTGCCGCCGTACACTGCCCGGACAATAACACCGGCGCTAGATTGCAGGATTCATGCCAGTCTATGTTGTTTCGCCGCGAGCCACCATCGCCGGCGTAACGCGATACCCTTTTGCCATAGGGTGGCCCGTACTCGGCCCCTTTCGGACAATACGCGCCCGGAAGAATCCAGAGCGCTGCTGCGTGCCTGGGACCCGTGCACAACACGCGCGCGGACGGCGTATGGCTGGCGGCGCGCCCCGATGCGAAGCATCCCGGCTGGCGTCTAGGGGCAACGAGATTCCAGGGAGTCTGACAACGGATTGCAGTTGCCATGACATATAGTATGTCCTTCACAACGGGCGCCCTGTTACACCGCGAGTCCATCACCGTCGCTGAGCTCTACAATGAGCTCGGCGAGTGGGATGCCGTGCGCGACCGCGTGCTCGCGGCCAATCTCTTACAAATGCGCACACTCAACTCGTCCACACGGATCTGCCGCGAGATCATTTCGCGCCTCAAGCAGCTCACGCCCGCCGAGCTGGCCATTGTCCGTGACGGATCGCTGCAGGAACAACGCTACGTGCTGTGGCTGGCCGTCTGCAAGCGCTACCAGTTCATTTACGACTTTGCGGTTGACGTGGTGCGCGAGAAATATCTGCATCTCGACTTGGACCTGCCCTCTGATACCTTCGATAGGTTTTTCGACCGCAAAGCTGAGTGGCATCCCGAAGTCGAGCGCGTGGCGCCGGCCACACGTCCCAAGCAGCGCCAGATCGTATTAAAAATGCTGCGCGAGGCGGATCTTCTGAGCAGCACCGGGCAGATCGTTCCCGCCCTGCTCACCCCGCGCATTGTGGCAGCTATCTGCGCCGACTCCCCGGCCCACTTTGCTATCTTTCCCGTTTCAGAGCTGGAGGTAACGCGATGGACACGGTAATGGGCGACGAACGGCTGCTCTCGCCAACTGACGCCTTCAACCATCTGGTCAAGCTGATTTCCAGCGAACGCTTTTTGAAGATGCAGGGGTTGGGCAACGAAGTCCCATTCTTTATCTGTCCCTATTCGCCCCGCGACGCGGTCGAAATGGAACAAATGGTGCAGCAGCTTGGCAACCGGCTCCGGCAACAGGGAATTCGTGTCCTGGAGGTAAACCTCTACGACCGGTGCATCGAGCTGCTACAGGCACGCGGCATCTGGAACCGCGTGCTCGAAATCGAGCCGGCGGTGTCCAAGGCGGAGTTCAAGGAACTGCTGCAAGGTGTACTGGACCCGGAACAACATCTGGTGCCGGCCATTGCCCGCAAGATGCGCGACAGCGAGTTCGACGTGATGTTCATTACGGGCGTGGGCGAGGTATTCCCATTCATCCGTTCCCATGCCGTGCTCAACAACCTGCAAAGCACAGCCAAGGAGCGCCCCACGGTCATGTTCTTCCCGGGTAAATACACCCAGTCGCTGGAAAGCGGTGCATCGCTCGACCTGTTCGGACGGCTGCACGACGACAAATATTACCGGGCATTCAACATATTCCATGTACGGGTATGAAGTGCTTCACCGAGAGGTAGATCAACTCGTTGGATCCGCGTCTACGACAGGCATTCGCTTGCCCACGCGGAACATAATCTTGCGGTACCCACCCGCCAGCGTAGATTGGAGTCTCCCCCATGTCCATGTCAGCCATCTTTGCAAAACCGATCGATCGACCGATCGAGGGGGTGATCAAGGCAGACGACGAGGCTGCATTACGTACTGAAGTCGAGGAGTATATCCTGACCAAAGAAGTGGGTAAGCGCCTGGAGGAGTTCTTGGGCGCCTACACTCACTACACAGGCGCCAACGGCGTATGGATCTCCGGCTTCTTCGGCTCGGGCAAATCGCATCTGCTCAAGATGCTGGCCCTGCTGCTGGAGAACCGCGCGGTCGACGGCACCCCGGTGCTCGAGCTCTTTTTGCCCAAGTGCCATGACAACGAGCTCCTACGCGCTGACCTCAAGCGCGCCGCAGCCATCCCCTCCCGCAGCATCCTCTTCAACATCGACCAGAAGGCCGATGTCATTAGCAAGCAGCAGATCGACGCCCTGCTCGCCGTCTTTGTCAAGGTCTTTGACGAGATGTGCGGCTACTACGGCAAGCAGGGCCACATCGCCCAGTTTGAGCGGGACCTGGACAGCCGCGGTCTCTACACCTCCTTCAAGCAGGCCTACCGCGCCCTTGCCGGTTTGGAGTGGGAACGCGGGCGCGAGCAGGCATTGCTCGAAGCGCGCAACATTGCGGCGGCCTATGCCCAGGTAACGGGCGCCCCCGAGTCAGACGCTGCCGGTATCCTTGACAAATACCGCGCCCAATATCGCATGTCCATCGAAGATTTCGCCGAGCAGGTGAACGCCTACATCGTGCGCCAGGGGCCGGATTTCCGCCTCAACTTCTTCGTGGACGAAGTGGGCCAGTACATTGCCGGCAATGTCAAGCTCATGACCAATCTGCAGACCATTGCCGAGAGTCTGGCCACCAGGTGCCGCGGGCGCGCCTGGCTCGTCGTGACCGCGCAGGAAGAGATGAGCGACGTCATCGGCGAGATGTCCCAGCAACAGGGAAACGACTTCTCCAAGATCCAGGCGCGCTTTGCCACGCGCATGAAGCTGACCAGCGCAGACGTGGCTGAAGTAATCCGGCAACGCCTCCTGCACAAGAATGCGGCAGGCGAGGAGACCCTTACCGGCATCTATTACCGCGAGCACAACAACTTCAAAACCCTGTTCGACTTTGCCGACGGGTCGCAGAGCTACCGCAATTACCGCGACCGCGATGATTTCATCCACACCTATCCGTTCGTACCCTACCAGTTTCCGCTCTTCCAATCCGCCATCCGCAATCTCTCGCAGCACAACGCGTTCGAGGGCAAGCACCGGTCCGTGGGTGAACGCTCGATGCTGGCCGTCTTCCAGCAGGTAGCCATCCATGTCGCCAAGCAAGAGATCGGCGAGCTGGCGACCTTCGACCTGATGTTTGAAGGGATCCGTACCGCGCTCAAGTCACAGATCCAGAGCTCCATCCTGACGGCTGAGCAGCACCTGGACGATCCGCTGGCGGTCAAGGTGCTCAAAGCGCTGTTCCTGGTCAAATATGTCAAGGAATTCAAGGCCACACCGCGCAACCTCACTGTCCTGCTGCTGCCTCACTTCGACACGGAGCTGCCTGCCCTCCATCGCCGGCTAGAGGAGGCCCTCAACCTGCTGGAGCAGCAGACCTACATCCAGCGGAACGGTGACACCTTCCAATACCTGACCGACGAGGAGCGGGACGTCGAGGAGGACATCAAGAATACCGAAATCGACGACAGCGCCATTGTTGGGGAACTTGAAAAGCTGGTGTTCGAAGCCGTCATCAAGGAGCGCAAGATCCGCTACGACGAGAACAACCAGGACTATGCCTTCTCGCGCAAGATTGACGGCCAGCTCATGGGACGCGAGCAGGAGGTGGCCATCCACGTGATCACGCCGTTTCATGAGCATGCCGCCAACGATGCCGTGCTGCGCGCCCAGTCCATGGGCCGCGACGAGCTGCTGGTCATCCTGCCCCCCAGCGACACGCTCGTGCGCGAGCTCAACATGTACAAGCGCACCGAGAAATATGTGCGCCTGACCTCCTCGACGACCCAGCAGGAATCGATCCGCCGCATCCTCGCCGAAAAACAGTCGCAGAACGGTGACCGGTACAAGCTATTGGAAGGCCTGATGGCGGAGCAGATTGGCCGGGCCGCGCTTGTCGTCAACGGCCAGGACTTGGAGATCAATGGGACTGACGCCAAGACACGGGTCGTGCGCGGCTTCCACGAGCTGCTCGCGCGCACCTATCCCAACCTGCGCATGCTGCGCGGCGTAACCTACCGGGAAGAAGATATCGGCCGCTTCCTGCGCCCGCTAGCCTCACTCTTTGGCGAGGGGGCCGCCAGCCTGAGCGAGGCCGAACAGGAGATGCTTGCCGCGATCCAGGGCAACAATCGCACCGGCATGCGCACGACCCTAAAGACGCTCGTAGACCGCTTCGAGCGCAAACCCTATGGCTGGTATCTGGCGGCCATCCAATGCATTCTGGCTACCCTCTGTGCACGGGGTAAAGTCGAGCTGCGCCAGGATAGCAACGTCCTCGAAGGAGAAGAGCTGGCACGCGCGCTCCGCAACACGCGTCTCTTTGGAGATGTCCTCATCGAGCCCCAGATCGACTTCACACCAGCCCAGGTGCGCCGGCTCAAGGAGTTCCACGGCGACTT
>JACFMY010000305.1 GCA_019455155.1 Caldilineaceae bacterium | reverse complement strand
GGGGCGAATCGCGACCCGGGCGGCAGAGCTGGTATAAATTCGTATGCCCAGCTCTGCCCGACCCAGGACCTTTGGAGGTAACGATGGATGAGAGCTCGACAGCGGCCGTGGTTGTGGACGGAGTCAGCAAAGTGTTTGCCACGGCTAAGGGGTCTATGAACGCCCTCGATAATGTGAGCCTGAACATAGGCCAGGGCGAGTTCGTCTCGATCATCGGCCCGTCCGGCTGTGGCAAGACTACGCTGCTACGGGCCATTGCGCATCTGGACACGCCGACCTCTGGGACAATCAGAATCTACGGCAAGGAACCAAACCAGGCGCGCCTGGACCGGGACATCGCCTTTGTCTTTCAGTCGGCGGCCTTGCTTGAGTGGCGAAACGCCCTGGCCAACGTGATCCTGCCTATGCAACTGCTGCGGGTGGACAGAGCACGGGCAAAGCACAAGGCACAGGAGCTGATTGAGCTTGTGGGTCTGGGTGGTTTCGAGAACGCCATGCCACGCCAACTTTCGGGCGGCATGCAGCAGCGCGTTTCCATTGCCCGAGCCCTGACCCTGGATCCCAAGGTACTGCTGATGGACGAGCCCTTTGGCGCGCTCGATCAGATTACGCGCGAACGCATGAATCTAGAGCTCCTGCGCATCTGGGGCGAGAGCAAAATGACGGTCGTTTTTGTAACCCACAATATCCGTGAGGCGGTGCTGCTCTCTGACCGCATCGTTGTGATGAGCGCCCGGCCCGGCCGGATCCAAGGAATTCTGGACGTCACATTGCCCAGACCAAGAACTACGGAAGTGTGCGAAACAGAAGCATTTGTCCGTCTGGAAATGGAAGGGGAACGGCTGCTGGAAAGAGGAACGCGCAATGGACACTGAAAGCACACTTGGCAATTCACAAATGAGCGCACAGAATGCCGGGGCGACTCCTGCTGGACAACCCAGCAGCGGCAGCGCCTGGCGCCATCTTACGCAGGCCAACTGGTTTCCGCCGCTCGTAATTGGAATCGTGATCATTGTCGTGTGGTCATTGACCGTAACCTTGCTACGCCTGCCCACCTACCTCCTGCCGTCACCCTGGCAGATTGCCACCGAAATGGTACAGAATGTGGATCTCTTTGTGCGCAACGGCTACTGGACAATTATTGAGGCACTGGGAGGCTTCTTTATCGGCGGCAGTCTTGGTCTGCTGCTCGGTGTCGTGCTGGCGCAATCTCGCTTTATCGAACGCGGCTGTCTACCGATGATTGTGGGCGCTACCACGGTGCCCATCGTGGCATTTGCGCCGCTGGTCGTCGTCTACGTGGGAACAGGTATCCAATCAAAGATTGTGGTCGCTGCTATTGTCAGCTTCTTCCCCCTTTGCCTGTATACCTTGAAGGGCTTGCTGTCAACGGAGCCCGTGTTGCGCGATCTCTTCTATTCCATGGCTGCGTCACGGTGGGACGTCTTCTTTCGGCTCCGCGTGCCGACCTCCTTGCCCTATGTATTCACCGCTATGAAGCAGACAAGCACATTGGCCGTCATCTCGGCCATCATCGCCGAATACATTCAGGCTGACCGGGGCTTGGGGTATATCATTCTGCAGTCATCCTATGTCATGGACATACCGCGCATGTGGTCCGCGGTCGTCTATTCTTCGCTGATGGCCATCGCGTTCTATGGCGTTGTCGCGCTGCTGGAGCGACGCTTCGTTGGGTGGCACTCATCCTTCTTCGAGCAGCGCCAATAATGTCCCGTTGACCGTCCACCAAGGCAAGAATATGGAAGGCGCAACGATGCTGGCGCCGCTATCCAGCATCTGCTATCGCGGTCCCGTTGCCAACGGAGCTGTGATACGTTCGTCGACCTCCTGACCGCTGCCGTCGCGGCCTCCTGTTTTTCCCCACCCGCCTGTTCCGGCCCATTGTGACAGCCCTCCATCTCCCATGCTACACTAGGCCCCATGAGAATTGTGGCCGATCTGCATATTCACTCGCACTACTCGCGGGCAACCAGCAAAGATTTGACGTTCGAGCACCTCTGGAGGTGGGCCCAGCTCAAGGGCGTCCACATCGTTGGCACAGGAGACGTCGCCCATCCCGGCTGGCTGCAGGAGATGCACGATAAGCTGACGCCAGCGGAAGATGGGCTCTTTCGCGTCAAAGATGAGATCGCGGCGGCCATGGAGGCAGAGGTGCCACCCGCATGCCGCCGGCCCGTGCGCTTCATGCTGGCGGGCGAGATCAGCAACATCTACAAGAAACATGACAAGACCCGCAAGATCCACAACGTGATCTTTGCGCCTGACCTGCAGGCACTGGAGGCGATCCAGGCGCGGCTGGAGCAAATCGGCAACATCCGCTCAGACGGTCGTCCCATTTTGGGCCTTGACTCGCGCGACCTGCTCGAGATTATTCTGGATGTAGACGAGCGTTGCCACCTGATCCCAGCCCACATCTGGACGCCGTGGTTCGCCATGCTGGGCTCCATGTCGGGCTTCGACTCGGTTGAGGAATGCTTCGACGACCTGACGCCCCACATCTTTGCCCTGGAAACGGGCCTGTCCTCCGACCCGCCCATGAATTGGCGCGTTTCCAATCTGGATCGCTATACATTGGTCTCGAATTCGGACGCACACTCGCCGCAGAAGCTAGCCCGCGAGGCCACTCTCTTCGACACCGAGCTTGCCTATGACGCCATCTTTGCCGCGCTCCACAGCGGCGACCCCGCGGCATTCAAGGGTACAATCGAATTCTTCCCTGAAGAAGGCAAATACCACGTAGATGGGCACCGCAAGTGTGGCGTCTGTTGGGAGCCAGCCACGACGCTGGCCCACAACGGCATCTGTAGTGTGTGCGGCAAGCCAGTGACCGTAGGTGTCATGCATAGGGTTGAGAGACTGGCTGACCGCCCCCCAGGTGAACGGCCGCCCCGCACCCACCCGTTTTACAGCCTTGTGCCGCTGCCTGAGGTATTGGGCGAACTATTTGGCGTGGGCGCCGGCTCAAAACGGGTGCAGCAAGAGTATGAACGGCTGCTGGCCCGGTTGGGGCCAGAGCTGGATATCCAGCTGGAGCTGCCCTTGGAGGACATAGCCGCAGCGGGCGGGACACAGCTGGCTGATGGCATCGGCCGCATGCGTCGCGGCATCGTGGACGCAAAGCCAGGTTACGACGGCGAGTACGGCGTGATTCGCGTCTTCGCAGCTCCGGGCGAAGCGGGCGCCCCACAAATGGCCTTGTTTACCAGCGAAGAGCGAACACCATCGCCACCGGCCGTGGTGGCGATGCAGGAACAAACGCCCGGCTACGAGGCTGCCCCAGGACCAGAACCGGCCGCAAACGTATTTACACGCGACCAGATGGCGGTGTTCACCAAGGAGACCTCGCCGGCCACGGCCGCGTCTTCTATCCTTGCTGGCCTGAACGAGGCGCAGCGCGCGGCCGTCCTCTGCACTGACCGGCCGCTGATCATCACGGCCGGACCGGGCACCGGCAAGACACGCACGCTCACGGTCCGTATGGCGCACCTGATCGACGCGGTGGGCGCCAGCCCCGATGCGCTGCTGGCCATTACCTTTACGAATAAGGCCGCTGGCGAGATGCGCGAGCGCCTGAGTGCACTGCTGGGCGCAGCACGTGCAGAGCGTGTCACCGTCAAAACATTTCATGCCTTTGGCGCCCAACTGCTACGTGAGCACGGCGCTACGCTGGGCCTGGACCCCGATTTCGTGATTGTGGTCGATCAAGAGCGACGCCAGGTGCTGCAGCAGGCCTTTCCGTCGCTCAACGTGCAGGACGCAGCGACCTACCTGGGTGCCATCTCCGCGGCCAAAAATCAGCTCCTGACACCAGATGGCGCAGCGCTCGCCAGTGCTGGCTATGATCCTGGGCTGCTGCCGGTGTACACAGGCTACGAGGCTGCTCTGTCCGCAGCCCATGCCCTGGATTTCGATGACCTGATTCTGCAGTCTGTGCGTCTGTTGGCAGAGCATCCAGATGTGCTCGCCGCTGTCCAGGAACGCTATCGCTGGATCTCGGTTGACGAGTACCAGGATGTCAACGTGGCGCAGTATCGTTTCCTGCGCCTCCTGACGTCCGGCGGCGCCAACCTTTGTGTGATTGGGGACCCGGACCAGGCCATCTACGGTTTCCGCGGGGCGGATCGCCGCTTCTTCCTCTCGTTTCTGGCTGACTATCCGAACGCACAGCGCGTAGAGCTAAGCCAGAATTACCGTTCCAGCCAGCGTATCCTCGACGCGGCCCAGCAGGTCATCAGCCAAAACCCGGACCGGAATGCGCTGGCCATCTGGTCTGAGTTCGTGGATGAGGTGAAGCTGGACGTCTACGCGGCGCCAACGGACAAGGCCGAAGCCGAATATGTCGTCCACCAGATCGAGACGATGGTAGGAGGCACCAGCTATTTCTCACTGGATTCGGGACGCGCCAGCGGCGCGCCCTCCTCCCATTGGGACTTCGGCGACTTCGCCGTGCTCTACCGGCTGGGCGCGCAGGCCAGGCCGCTGGCGGAAGCCTTTGATCGCTCAGGAATTCCCTACCAGATCGTGGGCCAGACGCCCCTCTACGCGCACAAGGTGGTGCGCGAGGTGCTGGCCCATCTCTGGTTGCTGGAGAATCCGCGGGCGCGCGTCCACCTGGAGAGCGCGCTGGCAGCAGGCAAGCGACCGCTGCCGGCGGCCATTGTCGAGGCGGCGTGGCAGGCCATGACCCACCAAGCCGAAGCAAAGGCTGGGACAACGCAGCCACTGGCGCGCGCGTTGCATGAGGTTGCGTCCGCGGCATCCGCCAACCAGGCAGCGCGTTTGCATGCTCTCGCCGCGCTCCTGGACGAGCTGGCGACCCTCCGCGGCGTCGAGCCCGTGGCTGCCCTGATCGAGCGCGTCATTGCCCACCTCCAGGATGACGGCGCGCCCCTATCCCCTGCCGATACGGAACGGTTGCAGAGCCTGCGGCGCCGGGCAATATCCTACGGCGTCCGGCTGCGCGACTATCTGGAAAGCACCGCGTTCCAGAGCGAAAGCGACGCGTTCGACCCGCGCGCGGACAGGGTAACCCTGATGACGCTCCACGCGGCCAAAGGCCTCGAGTTTCCGGTCGTTTTCATGGTGGGCTGTGAGGAAGGTTTACTGCCTTACCAACGCGAAAATGAGTCTGTTGATGTGGAGGAGGAAAGACGGCTCTTCTACGTGGGCATGACGCGGGCCAAGGCAAAGCTGTTGCTCACCCATGCACGACGCCGTCACCTCTTTGGCCGGTACCTGGAGAACCGTGCCTCCCACTTTGTTGGCGACATTGAGGCAGCCTTGAAGGAGCTCCGTCTGCCCACGACGCGCCGTCCGGCCAAAAAGGATGAGGACACACAATTGAGCCTGTTCCAAGGGCTAGAATGACCACCGGGTGCCATGACTTTCAGGAGCACAACGCACAAAGACGATCGCGGCTAGCGGGTCTGTTTCTTTAACAGGTCACGAATCTCTCCCAATAGCTTTTCTTCATTCGAAGCCTTTGGCGGTGCAGCGTCCGCCTTCTCCGGCTTGCGCTGCATCGCGTTGACGCCTCTTATTATCAAGAAGAGGGACGCGGCGATGACCAGGAAGTTCACGACTGCCTGGATGAAATTGCCGTAGAGCAGCTCAGCACGCCCAACCTGAACCTTCAGCCCCGTGAAATCGATGCCGCCAATGATGATACCCACCAGCGGCATGATCATGTCGTTCACCAGCGAGTTGACAATGGTGCCAAAAGCCGCGCCAATTACGACCGCTACGGCTAGCTCCATCACATTTCCACGACTGATGAACGCGCGAAACTCCTTCCACATACGGGACCTCCTTAGGGGAAAATTAGGATTTGCACTGAAAGCGCTGCATCTTGGGGCGCCTTCATTATACACAATTCTTGCGGCTTCAAAAGCATAAAGTGCCGATCGCTCCGCGTGCCTCACTCTCCTGGCCAGAACCAGAAGATGCTGTTGACGCTCGCTGGCAACTATGCTATAGTTTCCGCTAAGCGGAAAATCATTCCGCGATATGGAATCCCTGATACCTTCCCTAAATTCATCGGCGACGTGTTTGCCATGTCAAAGGATCACACATCAAGCGTTCAATCTGTAGTGCGGGCGTTGTCGTTACTGGACATCCTGGCAGAAAGCCCAGCCGACTGCTCGCTTAGTGAGATCACGAAACAGGCTGGCCTGCCGACGAGCACAGTTCACCGGCTATTGACCAGCCTGATCCAGGCCGGTTACGTGAGCCAGAATCCCGACACCACGCGCTACCGGCTCGGGCACAACCTGATCCGTCTGAGTCACAAGGCGACCCAGAAGCATGATCTCATTCAGCTGGCGCGGCCCTGGCTAGAAGAGATGGCCACCCAGACCGGCGAGACCGTCAATCTTACTGCCCGTTTTGATGACAGCGTGATCCAGCTGGACCACGTCGACAGCCCCAACATGTTGCGCGTATCGTATCCCTCTGGAGAACGGTTCCCCCTCCATGCGTCGGCCTCAGGGAAGCTGTTTCTTGCCTTTCTGTCCAGCGATGAGCGACAGCGGATTCTAGACAGGGCGCGCCATCCCTTTACGCAGGCGACCATCATCGATAAACGGAAGCTGGAAGCGGAGCTAGAACGCATCCGGCAGCAGGGCTATGCCATCGACGATGCGGAACGCGAGGTGGGTGTGCGCTGTGTCGCAGCCCCGATTCGCAACGCGCGCGGCGAGGTTGCCGCGGCCATCAGCATCAGCGGGCCCAGTGTACGCATTACCGTTCAGCGTCTGCACGAGCTGGCGGTGTCGATCATGAAGACCGCATGCACAGTATCAGAGGCGTGGCAGACCCGGACCACCTCCTATACGATCAGGGCGCGCTAGGCGCAGGCGCCCACCGCGCAGCGCGCCCGGTCATGTTCTAGTCGATCAGGAAACGTCACACACTTATTCACGGGAGGAGAAAGATGAGGACCCATTCCGTCATACGCAGAACCACTCTGCTTGCTGTTGTTCTGCTGTTTGCGCTCCTTGCCGGTGCCGCCTGCGTCCCCGCCGCGGCGCCAGCCGAGACAGGCGCTGCACCGGCTGCCCCGACTACCGGTGGCGTTCTCCGCATTGGCTTGGATGTCGATGCTGGCACGGGCGACCCCCGGCTGGCGCGCGATACTTCGGCGTTCCGCCTGCGTGAACTGGTCTTCGACGGACTTGTCGAAGTACAGCCGGACTACTCGCCTATGCCCAGTCTCGCGCTGAGTTGGGAGAACCCCGACGACCTAACGTGGATTTTCAAGCTGCGCCAGGGCGTCAAGTTCCACAACGGCGATGAGCTCACCGCAGCGGATGTCAAGTACACCTTTGACACGATTCTGGACGAAAGCTTTGCGTCGCCAAGCCGCTCATTCTTCATCCCGATTACAGCCGTGGATGTCATCGACGACTACACAGTACAATTCACACTTGACCAGCCGTATGGGCCTTTCCTGTCCTATCTGACCATGGGGATCGTGCCCAAGTCGGTGGCTGAGGCGGACCCGGAGGGGTTTGCCAATAGTCCTGTCGGCACCGGACCTTTCAAGTTCGTCGAATGGAAACGGGGCGATTCCATCACGCTGGAGGCCAACGACGATTACTGGAACGGGCGGCCTAAACTGGACGGCATCGAAATCAAGGTCGTGCCCGACAACAGCGCACGCGTCGTTGCGCTGGAAGCCGGCGACCTAGACCTCGCGCAGTCGCCGTTGTCGCCGCAAGATGTAAAGCGGATGGAGACGACCGCGGGCTT
>JACFMY010000304.1 GCA_019455155.1 Caldilineaceae bacterium | reverse complement strand
CGGCCGTATCGATATGGTTGACCCCATATTCCAACAGAACGTCCAAGGTGCGATCCGCCTCAGCCTGGGTGACATTGCCAAGGGCCGCAGCGCCAAACAGCGTCACAGTACTCATGTGACCCGTCCGGCCAAACGGCCGTTTCTCGATCTGCTTTGTATCGCTCATGGGTCGTCCTTTCGCATAAGTTCAATTGTCGTGTAGGATATCGTAACGTCATTCTACACCATGTCACGACAATTCACCTGATGGCTGCCGCCCGCCCCCAAGTCTAACGGGCCCATTACAGATCGAGAGAAGACCCCATGCCTGCAACCACATCCGAACAACATGCCAAACAGCTGCAGCGAAGCTACGAGAGCCTCATGCGTGTGCTGGCGCTGCTGGATCCGGCTGAGATCGAAGCGGGCCGGATGGCCAATAACTGGACACCCAAAGCGTTGATCGCCCACGTGGCTTTTTGGGATACCGTGCAGCTACAACGCATGCGCGACGCGTACACTGGCGCAGCCGCGGAACATGGTTATGCGCGTCCCGCCGGTACCAATGACGAGCGCGCAGCAGAGGACACGGATCGCTCACTTGACGAGGTGCTGGCCACCGCTGATGCAGCCCGCACGGCGCTCGTCGATTTTGCAGCCAGCCTCAAACCGGAAGATCTGGCCAGAACCTATCCAGAAGCCAGTGGTATCCTGTCGCTGGACGAGCGGCTGGCCCACATGACGAATCACACCCGGACGCATGCCCGTGAGCTGTGGCGATACTGCTGTTCCATGCGCCGGTGGGATCGCAGCCGGCTGCGCGCCTTTCTTGTGCGGCAGCATACCAACCTGATGGACTGCATCGAGGGTCTTACTGAAACGACACTTACGACTGAACGCATCAGCGGCACGTGGACAATCCGCGACCTGCTCACCCATATCCTGAGCTGGCGGGAGTTCGCCTATCATGTAGTTGGAAGCTGGCCCAAGGTGGATTCAGCGACCATCGCACCCTGGATCGAGGGCGACGAGGACACGGTCAACAGCCGGCTCATGGCGGACCGCGCGCACCTGAATATGATCGACGTCGCTGACGGTCTCACCACCTATCATCGGCGCCTGTTGAAACACTTCGACGCGGCCAGCGACGAACTGCTGGCCAGCGAAGGGGACTACTGTTGGGGTGATCAAGGGGAACTGGCGGGATTCTTCTATTCCCTTGTCCTGCACGAAATGGAGCACGCCGAGCAGATCTGGCACTACAAGGTGGCCAGCAAGTCAAGTGTCATTGGCTAGCCGGCACACGAACTCGGCCAGAAGACAAAAAACCAGGGCGGCCAGATGGCCGCCCTGGTCTCTTCTCCTCACAGATCGAACTGCGCTTACAGGCCCTGTGGCAACAGGCTGAACAGGTTGCCGGGCCGCTCAATGTCCTCGCCGGCGAGCTGCTCTTGCAGCCATATCTGGAAAGCCTGGGCCCGTTCCTGGTCAAGCAGCGACGGATCTTTGGGCCGGTTGGGATCCTTCTCCAGCACCTCGATGAGATGGTAGCCAAAATCGGTCTTCACCGGCTCGCTGATCTCGTTGAGAGGCAATGAGAAGGTGGCCTCTTCGAACGGCGCCACCATCGCTCCCTTGCCGAACCAGCCCAGATCGCCGCCATTCTGCCCGCTGCCCGAATCGTCGCTGTACTCTGCTGCCAATGTGGCAAAGTCCTCACCGTCCAGCAGGCGTTGTCGCAGCTCGTTGGCCAGGGCCAGGGTCGCGGTGTCGTCGCGTGGCTCCGGCGTCGGTGTCGGTGTGGGTGCGCCTTCCGGTGTCGGCGCCGGCGTTACCCCTTCCGGCAGCGGCGTTGGCTCCGGCGCCGGCTCCCGCACGCGCAACAGTATGTGGCGGGCATGAACCGCCTCTTCAGTGGTCGTTACCTCTTCTGAGGCGATAACCTCCTGGAGCTTGTCGCGCAACAGGCGCGCCCGGATCACGGCCCGATACTCATCGAGCGACATGCCTGCAACGCGCTGCAGATAGGTCTGTAGATTGGTGACACCTTCGGTGTAGAGCGTCTCCGTAATAATCACAGGCGTCGGCGGCACAGGAGGAGTGGGAATCGGCGTCGCCGTAGCCGTGATCGTGGCGCTCACATCCACTGTGGGGACCGGCGTGGGCGTCCACAGCGCAGCAGTGGCCGTGGCGTCGGCCTGCGCCTGGACCGTGGCCGTTGCCTGAGGCTCGGTCACCAGACCAAAGCCATTGGCAACTTCATCGCGCAGGGCCTGGCTGACCTCTTCGTCCGTCACCGTAATCCCACGGCTGGCGGCTTCCCGTTCGACGACAAGGTCCTCCAACATGGAGTTTAGAGTCTGTTGGCCCAGCGCAAACGGGCTGCCCAGCGTCGACTGCAGCTGGCTGATCTGGGATGCAAAGAAGCCCTGCCCGCCGAACTGCTGCTCAAGCTGTTGGTAGCGAATGAGCTGGTTCTGCAGCTCGCTCTGTTCGAGCTTGACCCGCTTCCAGAACTCGCTGGCGGTTATGCTCTCATCTCCCACCCGCGCCACCTGCTGGCCGGGCAGGAACAGAAATTGGTACAGCACGCCAATCAAGATGAAGAGCAGCGCCAGGGCAAGGGCAGCGCCCACGAAGGTATATAGTTTTCGGTGCCGTTCGCGATCCCGCTGGCGCAGCCGTTGCTCTTTGCGCGTCAGCTCGCGCTCGAGATCGGCCGGCTGCTGGGGATCTTGCGCCCTGTTCTTTCGCCTGGCCATTGCTTATTTCCGTTTCCGCACGATTCGGGTTTGGTCGGCGGTGAAGGGCAGCAGGGCCAGATGGCGGGCCCGCTTAATCTCGCGCACGATGCGCCGCTGGATCTTGGCGCTTACCCGGGTCTTGCGGCGGGAAAGTATGCGGCCTCGGCGGTCCAGGAAACGCGACAGCAACGCGATGTTCTTGTAGTCAATATCTTCCATGCGAACGTCGGTACCGATGCGACGGCCGCGGCCAGCACCTTCACGCTCAACATACTCGGCAGGACCGGCATACTCTTCGTCTTCCTCGTCATCCACTTCTTCGTCGTCATCCAGATCATCTTCACCACTGGCATCGTAGTCGACGACGCGGGTCGGCGGGGTCGCTTTGGCGGCTGCAGGCTTCGCCGGCGCGGCCGGTTTGGCTTCCTCGGCCTTGGTTTCCGCAGCAGCTTCTTCAGACGCGGGCTTGACCTCAGCTTTGGGTGCTTCGGCCTTCGGTTCCTCGGTTTTGGGTGCTTCGGCCTTCGGTTCCTCGGTTTTGGGTGCTTCGGCCTTCGGTTCCTCGGCTTTGGGTGCTTCGGCCTTCGGTTCCTCGGCTTTGGGTGCTGCGGCCTTCAGTTCCTCGGTTTTGGGCGCTTCGGCCTCAGGTGCCTCGGCCTCAGGTGCCTCAGCCTTGGGTTCTTCGGCGTCAGCTGCTTCGGCGGTGGGCGCTACGGCCTCGGCTTCTTGCGTTTCAGGCGCGGCTTCAATCTGGTCGTCTGCCTGCGCAGCGACCTGTTCCTCTTGTTCCGGCGTGGGTTTGGTTTGCTCACTCATGTGCTGTAGATCCTTTCGTATTCGCAACCGTTGCGTTTCTCTGCAGACACGCTGCAGCTCAGTCTTCACTCCGCATCAACAGGTACCGCACTACATCCTCACTGAAGCGCAGCACGCGCTCCACTTCCTCCGTGCCGTTGGACGGCATTTGAAAGCGATGGAGAATGTAATATCCTTCGAAGTACCGTTTGATGGGATAGGCCAGGTTGCGCTTGCCCCACGCCTCGGTGACAATGTCCGCGCCACCCTGAGCGGCAATGGCGTCACATAGACGCGTGTCAAAGCTGTTGATGGAGTCATCGTTCAGCTCAGGTTGGAGGATATACACGAGTTCATACTCGCGTGCTTCTGCACCTTCCATTGTTCTGCTCCTGTTCTTTCTATGGAGACGCCCGCAGGACCGCCCTGCGAACAGAAAGAACGAGGGGCCGGCGGTGCACCGGTACCCTCGTTGCAAACCACCAAATAGTGTAGCATGGTGGAAAAGACAGGACAAATCGACCCTAGTGCCAATTGAGGAAATGTCCATGCATGTCTGGCTTGTGTCACCTTACCACACGGGCAGTCACCAGGCGTGGGCTGAAGGATACCTGCGCCATAGCCGCCACGAGATCACGCTGCTCACCATGGCTGGTCGCTTCTGGAAATGGCGCATGCAAGGCGGCGCGGTCGAGCTAGCCAGCCAGGCGCGGCGCGCCCTCTCTGCCCACGGCACCCCTGCCGCGATTCTGGCTACGGACATGGTACACGTACCGGCCTTGCTGGGCTTGTTGCGACGGGAGCTGGACCCAAGCCCACCTGTCATTCTCTATATGCACGAGAACCAACTCACTTACCCCTGGCGACCAGGCGAAGGGCGCGACCTGACCTATGCTGTCATCAACTGGCTTAGCCAGCTCTGCGCGGACGCCGTGGTCTTCAACAGCCGCTATCATCTCGATAGCTGGCTGCGAGAGCTCCCCCACCTGCTCAAACATTTCCCTGACTACAACCATCTGTCCTTGGTCTCCACCCTGCGCGCGCACAGCCATGTCCTTCCCGTCGGTGTCGCGCTGCCGCCGGCCCCATCCCGCGCGCCTCGCGCGGCGGAACAGCCACCGCTTATTCTCTGGAACCAGCGCTGGGAATACGATAAGCGACCTGATCGCTTCTTTGCCCTCCTATACCGCCTGCAGAACGCTGGCATTCCCTTCCGCCTGGCGGTAGCAGGGGAGAACTTCCGTAATGAGCCAGCGGAATTCGAGGAAGCCCGCACGCGCCTGTCCGGCGCCATCGAGCAGTGGGGTTTTGTCGCATCGCGGCCCGCGTATGAAGAGCTCCTGCGCCGGGCTGACCTGGTCATCAGCACGGCCGACCACGAGTTCTTTGGCATCAGCGTGCTAGAAGCGGTGGCTGCCGGCGCCTTGCCGCTGCTGCCGCGGCGTTTGAGCTACCCGGAGCTGATCCCGGCCGAGTTTCACTCCCTCTGTCTGTACGATGACGAGGAAGAGCTGTTCGCCAAAGCCAGCCAGCACCTAACCCAGCACCAGCCGGCGCCGCCAGCACTCCGTGCCCACGTCGTGCAACACTACAGTTGGCCCGCGGTCGCAGCCCAATACGACGCCCTACTGGCTACATTAGCCAGCGCGACCAACACCACCTGACCCCAACTCCCAAATCTCGCATCAGGTACCAGCCGCTTCGATTTCCATGCCATTTTTGCGGTACAATGCGCCGACGAGACCAATCACAACCTTCCCACATCGACCAGGATAGTCAACCCCATGACCGAGTTTCCGAGATTGCGTCCGTTGGACATCAGGCCCTTTCAGCATGATGGAGCACCCTACGTACTGTTACGCGATCCACAACAGCTCAGCGAACGGCAGCTATTGGTGCCACAACCGTTGGCCGCCGTTCTGGCATTCTGTGATGGCCAGCATGACGTGCCGGCTATGGTTGAGGCCTTTCGACGTCGCTATGAAATACCCCTCTCAGACGAGATTGTGGAAGAGCTCGTAGCGGCATTGGACGAGGCGCTAATGCTGGAAAACGTGCGCACAGCCGAGCGCCGTGCCGCGGCGCTGCGGGCATTTCGTGCCGCGCCCTTCCGGCCGCCGGCGCTGGCAGAAAGCGGCTATCCTGGGGAGCGCCAGGCCCTCTGGCGCTTGTTGCAGGACTATCTGGAAGAGGCTGATGGCGTGGAGCCACGCGCAGTACAATGGTCGCAACCAATCGGGCTGCTAAGCCCCCACATTGACTATGCACGGGGCAACCGGGTATACGCGCACCTGTGGAAACGGGCAGCCACGGCGGCACGAGAGGCGGAGCTGGTCATCATGATCGGAACCGATCACTACGGCAGCGACCTCTTCACCCTTACTCGCCAGAACTATGCCACCCCGTATGGCGTGTTGCCGACCGCCACCCCGATCGTAGATGAGTTGGCTGCGCTTCTGGGCTCAGAGACCGCCTTTAACGGGGAGTTACGCCATCGCAACGAGCACTCGCTGGAGCTCGTTGCGGTGTGGCTGCACCATATGCGCGCCGGCACACCCGTGCCGCTGGTGCCAATTCTCGCTGGCTCCTATCACCGCTACATGGACAACGGGGCTCGCCCCACCGACGAATCGGTGGTGGCTGCCGTGATCGACACGCTGCGTAAAGCCGCGGCCGGCAAACGCACGTTGGTCGTCGCGTCTGGCGACCTGGCCCATGTCGGTCCCGCCTTTGGCGGCAAGGCCCTGGACGAAAGCGATCGCCGCGCGCTCCAAAAGGCCGACGGCGAGCTGATCGCCGCCATGCGTAGCGGCGACGGCGACCTCTTTTTTGACGCCATCAGCCGGATTCGGGACCGCAACAACGTGTGCGGCGTTGCCCCCATCTACCTGACTATGAAAACCCTTGGCGCCTGCCGTGGCGAGCAGGCCGGCTATGCTGTATGTCCAGCTGACACCGCCAATACCTCGGTTGTAACCGTTACGGGCATGTTCTTCAACGGCGCCTAATCCGATGGAACACACGCAGAGCGATCGGCGTCTTGGATCAGGCAAGCGATTAGTGAACTTGCTAGAAAGAATCGAGGACACAATGAAACACATCACTTTGCGTACTGTACTTTCCACCACACTGGCAGCGGCCATCCTGCTTGGCGGTACAGTGGCCGCCGTCTCAACCCGAAGCTGGGTACCGGCTGCCTACGCACAAGAGGCTGGCGACTCCAATCGTACCATCACCGTAGTGGGCGAAGGCGTCGTCAAGATTCAACCTGACGTGGCGCGGGCCAACATCGGCGTCGAGGTTATGCGACCGTCTGTGGAGGAAGCTGCGGCGGAAAACAACACCCGCACCGAGACACTGTTGAACACGCTGAAAGAGTTGGGTATCGCCGAAGAGGATCTGCAGACCTCCGGGTATAACGTCTACGCAGAACGCTACGGCCCGTCAGGCCCTGTTGCCGAAAACGAGGTTCAATACCGGGTCACCAATTCTGTGTCGGTCACCATTCGGAACCTTGAGGAGGTCGGCCAGGTGCTGGACGCGGCCATCAAGGCTGGGGCCAACAATATCTACGGTGTCGAGTTCCTCCTGGAAGATGCCAGCAGCGCCCGCTCAGAAGCGCGCCAGAAGGCCGTTGACAACGCCCGGGCGACGGCCGAGGAGCTGGCCAGCCTCAACGGGGTTCAGGTCGGCAAGATCGTTGGCATCAGCGAGATCATCGCCAGCCAGGGTGGTTTCTACAACAACTCCTTTGCCAGCTATGAAGCTGGTCTGGGCGGCGGCGGCGGTGCTCCAATCCAGCCGGGCCAGCTGCGCCTGACCATGCAGATACAGATTACGTACGAGCTGCTAGAGTAACGTCACCGCACGCTTCACGCTTTGTTTCACCTGCACTTGCAGGTCGAGCCGACTTCCGGTTTCCCAGGGATACGGCTCGACCTGCCCCCAATCACCACCCTGACACAACCAAGAGCGCAACGCTATCGCAGTCGGGACACCGCGCGGCGGTGAACCACCCGGGCTATCAGGTGTGGCGCGTCTGCGTTTCAGCATCCCAGACAGATTGAGCACTCGTACGGGTAATCAAAATCTCCACCCGCTGAACGCTCTGAGCCGGTGCAAGCGGCAGCACATCACCTTCCCAGCGCACGTTGTCGACCAGGCAGCCCGGCTGTTCGTGGCTTGCCGCGCGGCGCACGGTGATGTCGTACTCTGCGCCACGGAATTGACGCCGGACCCGGTAGCCGTCCCACGTGTCCGGCAGGTCATGCCGCACTCGCAGCCCGTCCACAGTGG
>JACFMY010000303.1 GCA_019455155.1 Caldilineaceae bacterium | reverse complement strand
AAGACGCCGATCCAGCCGAAGGCCGCACAGTCATCGCGCGGGGACGTCAGGAGGCAGAAGCGGCCCTCCTCCGTGCTACGGCCGGCGTCTACCGGATCCTGGGTGGCGATCGGTTCCTGGAGATTGGCCCGGCGCTAGCCCACAAAGGCAAGACGATCGCGTATTTGCTCGAGCAATGGCCGTGGCCCGGCGCGCTGCCCATCTACCTGGGCGATGATGACAAGGACGAAGAGGCCTTTATGGCGATTCGGGCAGCTGGCGGCGTACCCCTGGTCGTCGCGGCGTCGCCCCGGCCATCTGCAGCAGCCTGCCGCTTGCCGTCCCCGCAGGCAGCGCGGCAGTGGCTGGCACAGTTCCTCGCCACCACCTGATGTTTTTGCCGCCACATAAGCCATCCCTCCGGTCCGGGACGCACTTGTGATAGCCACATTGTTCTCTTTACACGGCGCATATTGGGACGATCAGGAGTGCCATGTCTGAACAGTGGGGCGCCCAAAACAGACCGCGGCCAGAAGTGTTAGCTCCCCTCCGCGTGTAGAGCCACTTACAGAATGTTCCTCTGGCTACCCCCATAATCTCAGCCAACGGCGGCCGGGACCAGCAAACAAGGTCAATCGATTCAGAGCGAGGATGTAGAGTCCGCGCGGCGCGTAGCCGCGTCTCTAGCACGGTGAGGCTAATTATGCGAGATGTCGTACTCCGGAAGCAGAAAGACCGGCTGATGACCCCATTGGCCGAGGCGTTGTTTACAGCAGTCCACCCCAACTGGATATCCTTTGTCGCGTTACTCGCCGGCATTACCGCGGCGTGGGCCGTCTGGCAACAGCTCTACTGGTGGGGGCTCGCTTTCTGGGCCGCTAATCGCATTCTCGACGGGTTGGACGGCGTCGTGGCGCGGGTCCATCAAAAACAGAGTGATTTTGGCGGCTATCTGGACCTGATGCTCGACTATATCATCTACCTGGCCGTTCCGCTCGCCCTTGTGGCTGCCCAACCAACGCCTTTCCATTTCTGGGCGCTATTGGCGCTGTTTTCTTCCTATGCCCTCAACCTGCTGTCGTGGACGACACTGAGTGCCATCCTGGAAAAGCGACGCTGGCAGATCCGCGGTCCGGTCACCCCACAACGCCTGACCACTATGGAAATGCCCACCGGTCTGATTGAAGGTGCAGAAACCATCATCTTCTACACCTTCTTCTTGCTGCTGCCGGGATCTGTCGGCTGGCTATTCCTGGTCATGGCCGTACTGGTTCTTTTCACAGCTGGACAGCGCATCTGGTGGGCGTACCGAAATCTTTAGGTCAACGGATCAATCGACGAGGAGTGCAAGCGTGGAACGGATAGAGCAAATGAGTTCGCAACGAACCATAGAACCGCAGCCCTCGTGGCTGGCAAAACACTGGCAGAAGGTCGCCGCCATTGGAATCTGGGTCCTCTTGGTCGGAGCGCTGGTCTGGTTCATGCAGACCAATGGCCTTACCCTGGGCGAGCTCTTCTTGCAGGCCATGGCCTGGGTCGAGACGAACCCGCTGGCGCCGTTGGTTTACATTGTGGTCTACACCGTACGCCCGCTCACCCTCTTCTCGTCGGTGCTACTTACGCTCAGCGGAGGCTTCCTCTTCGGCCCGGTGTGGGGTGTTATCTACACTGCCATCGGCGCCAATCTGTCCGCCACTGTGGCCTATTACGTGGGTCGCTACTTCGGCCAGGGTCTCCTGGAAAGCGAAGCCTCGACTGGGCTGGTCCAACGCTATGCCCGGCGCATGCGTGAGAACAGTTTTGAGACCGTACTCATCATGCGCTTCATATTCCTGCCCTACGACCTGGTGAACTACCTGGCTGGCTTTCTCCGCATTGCGTACGGGTCCTTTATCCTGGCTACGATTATCGGTTCGATCCCGGGCACCATTGCCTTTGTCCTGTTGGGCGCTTCACTCTCGCCGGAACAGATCAGCGAGCTGTACCTGACGGGTAACGTGCCCAGCCTGGAGTGGCGTGTGCTGGCAATCTCCGCGCTCATGTTTGTGACGAGCATCGCGCTCTCACGCTACTTCAAACGCCGCGAGCGGACACGGCTGACGCCGGAAAGCGCGTAGCCGCGCTGTTGGCACCTGGCACTGCAGATTGGAGGCGAAAATGCAAGATACAATGCGATTCCAGGGGCATATCCCGGCCGCTTCGGAACGGGAAGATGCCGACCAACGCCTGCTCGCCAACGTCCGGCCGTCAGACTGGCAGAATCCGAAAGCCGATGGCCGCTACAATCTGGTGGTCATTGGCGGAGGTTCGGCTGGTTTGGTGGCTGCGGCGGGTGCGGCGGGCTTGGGCGCCCGCGTGGCGTTGGTGGAGCGCCATTTGCTCGGCGGTGACTGCCTCAACGTGGGGTGCGTGCCGTCCAAGGCCATCATCCGCTCGGCCAAAGCTGCGGGGGAGGTTGCTCGCGCCGGCCAGTTCGGCATCACTGCACGCGAGGTGAAGGTGGACTTCGCAGCCATCATGGAGCGGATGCGCGAGGTACGGGCTGATCTCAGCGACTATGATTCAGTCTATCGCTTCCGCAAATTGGGCGTCGATGTCTACCTCGGTGAGGGTCGTTTTTCCGGTCCTGATACCGTTGAGGTTGCGGGTCAAACGCTGCACTTTAGCAAGGCTGTCATTGCCACGGGCTCACGGCCAGGGGTGCCGCCCATCCCAGGGCTAGAGGAAGCCGGTTATCTCACCAACGAAACGGTGTGGAACCTGACGGCACTGCCGCAGCGGCTTGCCGTAATCGGCGCAGGTCCCATTGGCGCTGAGCTGGCCCAATCCTTCCATCGTTTTGGCAGCCAGGTCACGGTCTTCGATATTCTGCCGCGCATGCTGGGGCGCGAGGACGCCGACGCTGCGGAGATCATCCGTCAGGTCTTCACAAGTGAAGGCATCGAGGTGCAGCTCGGCGTGCAGATCAAGGGCGCCCATGTGGATGGCGGCGCCAAACGCATCGACTTTGAAGCGGATGGCGCAACGCGCACTGTCACGGTTGACGAGATCCTGGTGGCAGCAGGGCGGAAGCCGAATATCGAGACGCTAAACTTGGAGGCTGCCGGCATTGGCTACACAAAACAGGGGATTGAAGTGGACGATACCCTGCACACCGCCAATCCCCGGGTCTATGCCGCCGGTGACGTCGCGCTGAAGTACCAGTTCACCCATACCGCGGACGCGACAGCCAGATTGGTGCTTCAGAACGCTCTCTTTCCGGGGCCCAAAAAGAAAGTTTCGGCGCTGACGATCCCCTGGGCTACGTACACCGATCCGGAGGTCGCCCATGTGGGGCTGTACGACTGGGAAGCGGAAGAGGCCGGTATCCCAGTTGAGACCATTGTCCACCAACTTACTGAGACGGACCGCGGCCGCGCCGACGGTACACAGTACGGCTTTGTCAAGATCCACATCAAAAAGGGCACCGACCGGATCCTGGGCGCCACCATCGTCGCGCCCCATGCCGGCGAAATGATTAGCGAGGTGACAGTGGCCATGGCTGGCGGCGTAGGCCTGAAGCGACTGTCGACCATCATTCATCCCTATCCCACTGAGGCGGAGGCCATCAAAAAGGCCGCGGATGCCTACAACCGCAGCCGTTTGACCCCCACGATCCAGCGTTTGTTCGGCTGGTGGTTCCGGTGGAGCCGGTAGCCGAGCTTGGTGCCTGTCGAGTAATGACCATCCGGGCGTCCACCATGTCCCGATCACGGACATGGCGGATGCCCCATCACGGGCTAACGCGCACGCCTGGTCTCAGGGGCGTATGGCCGCAAAACCTTGTGCTGGAAATGCCCCAATCTATTTGACACTCTTGTCGGCAGGCGTGTATACTACTCGTATCATTGCCGGCGGTTGTGTTTGCCACACAACGGGCGGCGGGTAGGGTCAAGCCCACTTGGAGGGATGGCCGAGCGGACGAAGGCGGTTGTCTTGAAAACAACTGTGGCAGTAATGTCACCGGGGGTTCGAATCCCTCTCCCTCCGCCTGAGTCGCATTAGGATTGGTAGGTATGGGGAGGTCGCATAGCCCGGTCGAGTGCGCCCGCCTGCTAAGTGGGTAGGGGCGGCAACGTCCCTCGAGGGTTCAAATCCCTCCCTCCCCGCCATGACTTCTCGATCCGGCTTTGCCAGTAGCGGGCCGGCGAGAAGGAAACATAGCAGTACGATTACATACCATTATCCTGTATATGTCCCCGTAGCTCAGTGGATTAGAGCGCTTGGTTGCGGTCCAAGAGGTCAGAGGTTCGAATCCTCTCGGGGATGCCATAAGAACAGATGGAATTGGGACCTTCTGGTAAGGTGCATAGCACCAGCTAGGAGGTCCCGGCTTTTGAGCCTCTCCCCACGCGCTTTGTGAATTATTGCGCAGAAGTCGCCAAATAATTGCCCCTCTTGCCCGCCTGTGCTACACTACCCCGGCATTACCAGCTTAAGATTCAGAGATTCTCATTTACTCCTGATTCGTTTCGAACTCATCCCGATGCTTGGGAGGTCTGCATGAACGCTTTTCTGGCGCGACGCCTGACCTGGTTGGCTGCGCTCTTATTGGCTGCTTTACTTGTGTTGGCTGCCTGTGCCCCGGATGCCTCGTCTCTGATTATTTCTCCAGGGTTAGGAGACCAGATGCGGGCGCTCGAGGCCGGCAATGAAATCGTCGTCGCCGAGCCGACTGCGGCACCAACCCTGGCTGACCTTGCACCGGAACAGATGACGGCTGGCCTGCCCGATGATGTGCTTGCAGCCCTGGCTACGGCCGACCCAGCCCACGGCGAGCAGCTCGCGCTGTCCAATGGCTGTGTGGGCTGCCATTCCCTGGATCCAGCTGTCCAAATGACCGGCCCTACCTGGTACAACGTGGGCAACACTGCGGTCTCCCGTGTGTCTGGCGAGAGCCCCGCCTACTACCTGTACCTGAGCATTGTGCAGCCGAATGGGTTTGTGGTGCCCAACTACCCCGGCAATATCATGCCAGCCACCTACGGTGACCTGTTGAGCACGCAGGATCTGGCCGACCTGATCAGCTATCTCCTCCAGCAGACACAGGGCGCGACGGGATCCTAGGACGGCCGCCATCGTGGCGCGTCGTCTACGACCAATATGGCGAGACCAGCAGGGGCGGATCAGGTGGGTTGCGATCTGCCCCTGTTTTTGACTGTCGGAACTGCTGCGAGCTAAGCAGAACGGGTTAGGCAATAACGGCGAGAATCGGCTGTGTCGGCGGGAATTGCGCTTATTTCTGTGGCGGTCTCCCATGCTATAATTCCGGCGATGGCTCGAGAACGTGTTTCACCTGGCGTTGCCGAACGACGTTGCCCTAATTGTGGCACACGTGTGGCTCGCAACGCGGAAAGTTGTTTCATGTGCGGCTACGACCTGCGCAACCAGCCGCAGGGCCGGCGTCGCTTCTCGTGGATTGATATCCTGTTGGTAGCCGCTGTGCTGGCTGTGCTTGTCTTCTGGTGGCGTATTGGTACGGAGTCGGTCCAGGAGACCGATACGGGTGAAGGCGTCCAGGCTATTCTTCCCACCAATATTCCGCTGATTGAGGCGACTGCTACGCCGACGCCGACGGACACGCCGCCCCCCACCGCTACGCCGGTGCCCCTGGTTCAGGAGACTGTCCTGATCCGTCACGTGGTGGAACCGGGAGAGACGCTGCTTTCACTGGCCATTGAGTACGATGTCTCAGTGGAAGAAATTCAACGCGCCAACAATCTGAGCAGCGAGCTGATCCGTGTGGGGGATGAGCTCCAGATTCCGGTGCTGCGCGAAGGCGCGGCCGGCCAGCTCAACGCGCCATCAAATGACTTCGAATATATCGTCCTCACCGGCGATACCCTGAGCACTATCGCTACCAGGTTCGGCAGCTCCGTGGCCGATATCCAAAGTGCCAATAACCTCGCAGCCAATGACTTCATTCGTCCTGGCGATCGCCTGATTATCCCCGTGCGGGGGGCGCCGCCAGCCGTGCTGGCCGTCACGCCTGAGCCGACCCTGGTGCCGGGCGTTGCTCCAGAGAGTGTGCCCACTGCCGTCATCTATGTCGAGCCCCGCCTGATTACTCCCGAAGATGGCGTGACAATTGACCGCGCCGACCCAGTCATATTCCAATGGGCAAGTGTCGATCTGCTCGCGCCCAACGAATGGTATGTGCTCCAGGTGCTGCCGCGCAGCCTAACCGCCGCCACCTTTCCCACGGCCTGGACCAAGCAGACCAGCTATCGACTGGGCACAGAGCTGGCGCCCATTGCGGGCGTTTCCGCCGATTACGCCTGGCTGGTCTCCGTTGTGCGGGTGAAACGAACCGCAGATGGCCGCACACTTTTGGAAGCCGCCAGCCCGTCCAGCGCCATACGCGCATTTACCTGGGAATAGGGTCAACATGAGCGCCCGTTTGCACCATGTGACCATGCCACGACCGCCAGGCAGCGATGACGCGGCCCGTGCCTTCTATGGCGATCTGCTGGGGCTGGACGAGATTCCGCCGCCAACCTCCCTGTCCGCGCTCGATCTGATCTGGTACCGTCTCGCTGGCGAAAGCGAGCTCCATCTCTTTGTCGAGGAGCCCATGGGCCAGGATCATTCGGGACGTCACATCTGCCTGGCTGTGGAAGATGTGCACGCAGTGCGCGAGCGATTGATCGCCGAAGGCATCACCGTTGTCGGCGCAACGCCGATTCCGGGCCGGCCGCGCTATTTCGTGCGCGACCCATTTGGCAATCTCATCGAGTTGACAACGATCGAAGGCGACTATCGTACCCTGGGCGGCTAATGTTGCTTGTTCCTGACCGGTACTGGTAGCGCCAGCGCGGGCACTTGCCATCATGAGCTCCCTACCCGCCCCAATCTTCATTGGCCTGGACCTTGCTTGGAGCGATCGGAACCGTACCGGCGCGGCCGTCATCCAGCATGGCCGGCTGCAGCACGCCACCGGCACGCTCACTGACAATCGAACCATTCTGGCCTACGTCGCGCGCCATGTGCCCGCGCACGTACCCTGTGTCATCGCCATCGATGCGCCTCTGTGTGTGCCCAATCAGGACGGCCGCCGTGCCTGTGATCATGCCGTGTCCGTAGAGTGGGCGCGTATGCAGGCTGGGGCCTATCCCGCCAACCGCAGGCTGCTGGCCCGGGGCGGGGTTGTACGCGGTGAGGCGCTTGCGGCTGCCCTGGAGCAGCACTGCGGCTGTGCCCAGGCAGCACCGGTGCCGAGACGTGGCCGTGGCCGCTACGTGTGTGAGGTCTACCCCCATCCTGCACATGTTGCACTATTCGAGCTGCCGCGTACACTGAAATATAAGCGCAAGCCGGGCCGTACCCATGTTGCCGTGGCCGCGGAATTCCGTCGCTATCAGACCTGTCTGGCCACCTTGACCGGCGCCGATCCACCCCTATGCGGCCTGGGCCATTGGACCGCGGTCGATCCAGCCACCCTGCGCGGTCGCAACCTCCGGGAGCTGGAGGAGACGCTGGACGCCGTCACCTGTGCCTATGTAGCCTGGTACGCCTGGTGGCATGGACCATCGCACCAACGTGTTTACGGTACAATAGCGGACGGCCACATTCTAGTACCGTTTCCGCCCGGTATGGCGGAGCGACTTACGATCATCGAGGAGAGAACATGAGCGACAATCGACAACCTACCCTGCCTCCTGATACCCTAAACGCGCGCATCGGGGTGTTAAACCGTCGCGAGGTAGAGGCGCGGCTGCTGGCACCGCTTATCGATGCATTGGGCGCAGAGTTCGGACGCGAACGCGTGGTGGAGATCGTGCGGGAGACGATTATTCGCATCGCGCAGGAACAGGGCGCCCAGCTCGTGGAGACCATGGGCGGCAACGATCTGGCAGCATTTGCCAGCTC
>JACFMY010000302.1 GCA_019455155.1 Caldilineaceae bacterium | reverse complement strand
TTTGAAGGTCCGCCCGAACAGGTTTTGGCTCTAGACACCTATATCAAGCTTACGCGCGCGGTCTATTCCCTCATGACCCGGTTGTCCCGCCGCAATACTCATCCAGACCTTACGGAAAGCCAGTTCGGAACGCTGGAAACCCTGTACCATTTGGGCCCAATGTCACAGACCGAAATCTGCGGCAAGCTGCTGAAGAGCGGCGGCAACACAACGTTGGTTATTGACAACTTGGAAAAACGTGGGCTTGTTGTCCGGCAGCGCGATGCCAACGATCGGCGGGTGGTGGTTGTGGACCTGACCCCGGCTGGTCGCGAGCTGATTAGCAGGATTTTTCCCGGGCACGTTGTGGCTGTGACAGAAGAAATAGCTGCTCTCACTCCTGACGAGCAACGCCAGCTGGGCGAGCTCTGTAAACGGCTTGGCAAGGCAGGGCAAGCATAGCGCCGCGCACACGCGGCGCGCCGGCGGCCGTTTTGTGTCGCCCTAGGCTGGCGCCGCGGTACGCCCAGTTACGAGAGCCACGAAACGCTGCAACTTGTCCGGATCGAGCTCACCATTGGTGCGCACGCCGGAGCAGACATCGACCCCAAAAGGCATAACTTGCTTGAGCGCCGAGCCCACATTCTCCGCGTTGAGACCGCCGGCCAAAAAGACCGGCTTCCGCACGCTTTCGACGATTGCGCGGCTGATGGCCCAGTTATGAGTGCGGCCAGTGCCGCCCAGCTCTTTCACCGCCAGCCGAGGATTGCCCGAATCCAGCAGCAGTCCATCTACATAGGGCGCGACGCGACGCGCCTCATCCACTGCTTCGCCGCCCGTTACGTGGATGACCTGAACGATGCGCACCCCTGGCAGCGCCTTGCGCAGCACAGAGTAGCCGTCAATAGGGAAGGTATCGACGAGCTGCAGCGTATTGCAGCCGCAGCGCCGCTGCTGGTCAATGACGGCCTCAGGCTCCTGGCCGGCGGTGAGCAGAAAGGTCCCCACGGCCGGCGGCACCACGGCGGCGATGGCCGCGATGCGTGTTTCATCGATTACGCCCGGCCCGCTGGGCATGGCCGAAACGAGACCAATGGCCGCGGCACCGCAAGCAACGGCGAGGCGAGCTTCTTCGATGCTGGAAATACAGCAGATCTTGATACGCGTTGTCACGCCCATCACCTGGAGCGCTTTCGTTGTCTCGAGACGATTAGCATTCGATTACGTTGACGGCCAAACCGCCGCGAGCAGTTTCCTTGTATTTGGTCTTCATATCCGCGCCGGTCTCACGCATGGTCTTGATGACCTTGTCGAGCGATACATAGTGCTTCCCATCACCCCGCAGCGCAATCCGTGCTGCATTGATCGCTTTCACTGCGCCCATGGCGTTGCGCTCAATGCAAGGAATCTGTACGAGGCCGCCGACGGGATCACAGGTAAGACCTAAGTTGTGTTCCATGCCGATTTCTGCAGCATTCTCCACCTGCTCTGGCGTGCCCCCGCGGATTTCGGCCAATCCGCCGGCTGCCATGGAACAGGCTACACCCACTTCGCCCTGGCAGCCCACATCGGCCCCCGAGATGGAGGCGTTCTTTTTATAAAGGGTGCCGATAGCCCCCGCTGTCAGCAAAAAGCGCACAATACCCTCTTCATTGGCGCCCGGTACAAAGCGTGCGTAGTAGTGTAGGACAGCCGGAATGATGCCAGCAGCGCCATTGGTGGGAGCGGTGACGATCCGGCCGCCCCACGCGTTTTCTTCGTTGACGGCAATGGCGTAGATATTGACCCAGTCCATGACTGTGAGCGGGTCTTGCAGGCTCGCTTCAGGCTGGCTGATCAGCTTCTGATAAAGCTCTGCTGCCCGGCGCTTGACCCGCATCCCTCCGGGTAGGATTCCTTCAGCTCGCGTACCCCGCTGCACGCACTCCTGCATGACATCCCAAATCTGTAGCAGGCCGCGGCGAATTTCTGCCTCAGACCGCCAGACCATTTCGTTCTCCAACATGATCTGGCTGATCGCCTTGCCGTGAGAGTGGCACAGGTCAAGGAGGTCTTGGGCTGTCTCGAATGGATAGGGCAGCGACGTATCGTCCGCCTTGATCCGATCGGCGCCGGCCGCCTCTTCGTCCATTACAAAGCCGCCCCCAACGGAATAGTATGTGCGCATCAACAGCGTTTCACCGTTGTCGCCCAGGGCATGGAAGATCATGCCATTGGGATGGTATGGCAATGCGCTCCGCTTGAACAGGATGTGCTGTTTCTCGACGAAGGTGACAGGATGCGCGTTGAGCAACTGCAGGCGCTGCTCAGCGCGAATTGTAGCCAGGCGTGTTTCTACCGATGCAATATCTACCGTCTCCGGTTCTTCGCCCAACAGCCCAAGGATGACAGCTTTGTCCGTGCCGTGTCCCTTACCCGTGGCGCCCAGTGAGCCGTACAGTTCGGCGCGCACGGCCACGACCCGGGCGAGCAGCCCCTTTTCCTGCAGGTAAAGGCCAAAGCGCCGGGCAGCCTTCATTGGGCCTACTGTGTGGGAACTGCTTGGTCCGATCCCGACCTTGAATAGATCAAAGACACTGATTGGCACGCTCTTACCCTCTTGCCCAGCGCTCCGCCAGGCGGACACAGAGCAGCACCGCTTGTTCCATGTCTTGTACGCTGATCCATTCCAGCGGGCTATGGATGTTCTGCATACCGGTGAAGATGTTGGGTGTGGGCACGCCCATCTCTGTCAGCTGGCTGCCGTCGGTGCCGCCGCGTATGGGCGGGCTGACAGGCTCGATGCCTAGCTCGTGCATGACGTCAACGACGTAGTCGACTGGCCGCATATCCTGTTCTAGCCAGTAGCGCATGTTGCGGTATTGGGGCGTGATCTCGCAGGTGATGCGCGCCCGGGGCTCTGTGAGCTGAACCGTGTCGCACACGGACTCGAGCAGGCGACCATGTTCGATCAGCTGCTCCAGCTCGAAATCGCGCAGCGGTGCCTTCGACCTTGTAGAGATGGATAAACCCCTGGCGGTCGTCGGTCGTCTCTGGGGTCAGCTTTGCATGGGGCAGCGTCATCGTGACGCGCGACGCCAGGTATAAGGCATTGACCATCTTCCCTTTGGCTTTGCCGGGATGGGTTGAGACACCCGTGATGGTGACAGTCGCCTTGTCGGCGGAGAAGGTTTCGAAGACGATCTCGCCCAGATCGCCGCCATCCAGCGTATAGGCAACGCTAGCGTCGAGCCGCTGCAGATCGATCTTGCGAATCCCTGTCCCAATTTCCTCGTCAGGTGTGAAGCAGATACGGATCTCGCCATGCGGCAACTCTGGATGCGCGAGTAGATAGCGTGTCAAGGTCATAATGATGGCCACCCCGGCCTTGTCGTCGCTGCCCAACAAGGTGCGCCCGCTGGCCGTGATAATATCGTGCCCGATTTTGTGCGCCAGGTAGGGACTGATCTCGGGCATGAGCACCAGGAGCGGATCGTCGGGGAAGGTGATAGGTGAGCCATCGTAGTTGCGGTGAATCCTGGGCTTGACCGGCCCGTCACCGATGCCCGCCACCGTGTCGACGTGAGCGAGAAAGGCGACTGTGGGAATTTTCTGGCCGGTAACCGTGGCGGGCACCGTCGCGTAGAGAAAGCCGTTTTGGTCCAGGTATACGTCCTGTGCGCCCAGCTCCCGGAGCTCACCTTCGAGCATGCGCTGGAGGTCAAGCTGGCTGGCAGTGCTCGGAACGGCTGACGATGCCTCGTCGCTGGTCGTCTCTACCTGGACGTAGCGCACCAATCGTTCTTCGAGTTCGGTACAGAAGGATTGGGTCACAATACACAGCTCCTGTGTTGCGTGTAAACTGGAAAATCGATCACAGCCTATGTATCTCCACTTTCGAAGAGACCGCTGTGCGTATTCTTGCGGACGTTGTTCCAGTTGAAGATCTGAGCGTTCATGGCGATGTAGACGCCACGGGACAATAGCTGCGCGGCGGCGCAGGCAAAACCCAGGTTGAACAGCGCGTCCGAGCCTGTGACCGCGTAGGGAATCATGGCGCCCGTGAAGACGATGGTCTTGTCCAAATCAGCCTCGCCTAACACACGAGCAGTAACCGTCATCGTATCCGTGCCATGAATGACGACAATCTGTTGTTCAGGTGCAGCCTTACAGGAGGCCAGGATGTGCTGACGATTCACCTGCTGCATGTGCAGGCTGTCGATGAGCTGGTTGATTTCCAGCACAACGGGCGCGGTGACACGCGCTTGTTTGAGGATGGAGGGTAGGTGGCTGTCCTTGAACGTGAACTCGCCGCGAATCTCGTCGTACTGTTTGTCGAAGGTGCCGCCTGTGGCGATGATGCGCATGGCCGTAACGGAAACAATCGCCTGCAAGCCCTTGGGCATCGCTGTCCAAGGGCTTGCAGCGAGGTTACTTAATCAGATGATGCTTGAGGAGCTCAGGCTCAGGACCCGGTCCGCTGGTGATCACTTTTTCCACGCACGAGAGCTCCTTGAGTCGCAGCAATATTTCGGGCTCAGTGCTCGGTTCGCAGATGATATGAACATTCGGGCCCGCGTCGATGGTGAAGTAGGCGCGCAGATTGTCCTCATCACGCCACCGGCGGACCGCCTTGATCACTTCGACTGTAGCCGGCTGCCAGTAAATCAGGCTGGGGTTGCTGGTCATCATAACCCCATGCATGGCCAGCGCATCGCGTTCGATGATGGGCCCTAACCGGTCCAAATCGCAGGTCGCAATCGCCGTACGCACTTCCTGTAGCACGGAGAAGAGGCGATCGATCCGTGCTACATTAAATGGACTGGTCGCGGCCAGGACGTGGCCGCGTTGGCTGCTGACGTGTTTCGAGTTACTGTCCACCACCACAATGACATCCCGAAGATTCCAGTGCTCTTCTGGATACAGTTGGTGGGCGACACTGGAGTTGTCTTCGCGGCCCTGTTCCCACTCGACAAAACCGCCGAAGATGCTGCGACGGGCTGATCCACTGCCACGCCGGGCGATAGCGGAGAGGCGGTCCTTCTCGACACGCAGGCCAATGGCTGCACAAGCGGCCACCGTGAGGGCGGCAAAACCACTGGCCGAGCTGGCGATTCCCGACGCCATGGGAAAGTTATTCTGGCTCACGACCTTGGCTCGAAAGGGAACCCCACCGGCAAGCTCGCGAATATAGTCCAGGTGACGGACTACGCGTGAAGCCTTGTCGCCAAACAACGTTTCGCCGTCGATGGTGACTTCATCCATATACATGTTGGCGCGCGTGTCCCACCGCACGGTAGTCGTGGTGACCGCGCTGGCCAGCGTCATGCTGATGGAGTTGCTCAACGGCAGGTTGAGCTCCGGGTCCGCTACCCCCCAGTATTTGATGAAGGCAATGTTAGTGCCCGCGCGCGCGGTGGCGATATCCTGACTGCCAGAGGCTCGAAACATATTGATCTTTTTCTGGTGAATGATGGTTAGCCCGCAAACAGAGACGTTGGCCGGACGGGCTCCAGACCTGATACACAGCGAGGTGCTTGGGAGCAATGAGTCGCATCCAGCATTGCCCGATGGCCATAGATTCTGATCGCCTGGTCAGCTTAGTTCCCGGTCTGCCCACTCCTCGAAGCGGCGGATCAGATCATCCAGCAACTCGTCGTGGGCAAAGAAGGCGACAGCAACACCGGACTCGGTCGGCAGTATCTCTGCAGCCCATCCGATCCCTTCGACGCGGCGCAGCTTTTCCTCAACGCCGCCGCCCAGACGCTTAAGGCACGTCTCCGCGACTTCAGGCGTCATGCCAGCCACCTCGATCGTCTCTTGCTCGAAGTTCTCGCGTGCCGCGTATTCTTTGTACCAGCTGTCGCGGTCGTCGCCAAAAGAAGAGGTGCTGATGGGCATGTTCCTGAACTCCATTCAGATCGCGCCACAGATTGCGCTGGATGCCGGGGGTCTGTCTATGAAGCACAGTATAACACTCGCCCCGCAAAGAACCAACACTGCGCGCCACCTCCAATTCACCACACAAGCGAGTTCCCAGCAGCAGTGTCGGGCTGGCGTCCAGCGACCAGCCACGCCAATACTGCTGGGAATCTGCCTCGCCCAACGCTGCGCTGGAGGACAGCCGGCAGTTAGCTGTCCGATCCATCCTGTATGATGGGCAGGTGTAGACGATAACCAAGCTGTCCAATATCGGTCAGATACTGGGTGAGCGCTTCCTGCTGGGCTTGCTGGAGGGCGCTGGGCAACGGCGCCCGCAACTCAGTTGGAATGGCATCGCTTACTAGTTCATCCATCAGTTGGCTATAGAGCGGGTGGCTGCTGTCGTGGATGTTGTCAATCTCCTTACGGCCCGCATCGGTGCCGTAGTCATAACATTCTACTTCCTGGCCGTCGGTAGTGATTTCGATCGAGTTCTCTACCCAATGGCTGTAGGTAGCCAGCTTACCAGCAGCTGTGCGGTAGGCAATGACGTGATTGGCGGTCTCACCGGCGAACGGCTGGTAGTCCACATCGACCTTTTCCTCCGTTCCTGGTTCGTCCGTCGTGTGCAGAACATAGGATCGGCCTGCCGCGCCGGGGTTCGTGGCAATCGCGAGCATGTCAAGCCGGCTCGCCAATTGTTGGCATTCGGGCAACGCGCGCCAACCACTGCCGCCGTAGGCAATGGTCATGAGCAAGGGGGCCAGATCGACGTGAGAGGTCAGCTGTGTGCGTTGGCCGGGCTGGACACCCAACAACCCGGAATGATCCTGCAATGTAAAGGGTACGCGTGTTGATTCTTCGTAGACGGCGCCCCCTTTCCCGCGCAGACCGTGGCTGCCACAATAGTCGCCATGGTCGCAGGTGAAGATCACAACAGTGTTGCCCTTGACGGCCGGTTGGGCATCCAGGGCATCGAGCACGACGCCTATCTGCTGGTCTACATACTGGTGCAGGAGCAGGTAGGTATCCAGCATCTTGATCCAGGCAGCTTCGGCGTTTGCGCCAGTGTAGCTCATAGCGCCGAACTGGCGGTTGGCGGCTTTGATAAGCTCCTGCTGCAGCGTTGGCTTGCCGCGCGTCTGCAACTCTTGCGCCGTTTCGAAGTTGGGCGGCAGGTCAGAAAAGACCGAGGGTGCGCTGTCCTCACCGGCTATATGATCGGTGAAACGCGGGTAGAACATGATATCGTGTGGATTGACGAAACTGACCGTGGCACACCACGGAGTCTCAGCGCGAGCGCTGGGATTGGCGAGCCAATCTGCAAACTGGTTTGCGATGTCGTCATCTGTGTTGAGCCCCTGGCCGGGTGCGCCGTGCGGGTCAGGGCAGGTGTACGTGTTGAAACCGTAAGGCTCCAGATAGGTGTAGGGCGGATCATCGTCTCCACAATCTTCGGAGAGATGCCATTTGCCAAACCAGTGCGTGTCGTAGCCAAACGAGCGCAAATAGTCGCCCCAGGTTGGGAAGTCAGGATGCAGGTGGCTGGTTTGGGTGATAAGACAGAAGTGCTGATGGCCGTACAGCCCTGTCAACATGCAGGCCCGCGATGGCGTGCATGCGGTTGCCGCAGCATAATGATGGGTGAAGTCGACCGCATTCTGCCGCAGCCTGGCCAGATTGGGGAGGTACGTATCGAGCGTGGCCTGATCGGGAAACCACTGCGGATAGCGCATCTGGTCAACTACGATGACCAGAATGTTCGGTTTTGCGGCGGCAGGCTGCGGGATCTGGCGAGCCTGTGCCGCGCGACGCGTTGCCGCGTCAGCCGTCAGCAGCGCGGCGCTGGTACCCGCTGCCATACGTAGGAATCTGCGTCTGTCCATGGTGCTGACTGATCCTCCTTTGTGAGGGTGGAAAAAACACCACGAACATAGCAGATTTATGCGGTTTTTATTAGAGACAAATGGCAGATTATTGCCATAATCTACTCATTGAGCGATGGGGTGTGCCAGGACTCA
>JACFMY010000301.1 GCA_019455155.1 Caldilineaceae bacterium | reverse complement strand
CGCCGCTCGGCGCACCAGGCTGCGCGAGAAAAGCCTGGTGCGCGCGGCCCAGTTTACCTGGCAGGAAACCGCGCGGCAGACTCTGACCGTCTATAGGAAGGTGTTGGCAGATTGGAATTTGAGATATGGTATCGGAGAGCGATAAGCGTAAGGGGGGTACTCTGCTTTGTGCTATACTATCGTGCGCATAATCGTAAGCTCGTTGTCTCGGTGACAAAACCATGATTGATCGAACCAAAGTGGATCAGTGGTGTGACGCAGTTCTCGAAGCCGGCTGGCTGGCCGCGCTTGTGGTAACGCCACTCTTCTTCAATGTCTTTTCCAGCCGCGTCTTCGAACCGGACAAAATCAGCCTTGTCCGCACCATTGCCTTGATCATGAGCGTGGCGTGGCTCGCTAAGGTGGCTAACGGCGGCTTTGCCTGGTTGCCCGCCGCCTCCACCTCGCCTGATCAGCGTCCCCAGGACGGCAACTGGTACGGTTTTGTACGCAATCCGTTCTTTGTGCCGGTGTTTCTCCTGGTGATGGCCTATCTCATCAGCACCGTCTCCAGCGTGGCTGTTTTTGTGAGCTGGTTTGGCTCCTACCAACGCCTGCAGGGGACCTATACCTTCCTGGCCTACGTCACCATCGCGGGGCTAACAGCGGCCACCCTGCGCCGGGCCGGACAGCTGCGCCGCCTGCAGCACGCAGTCATCATCACGAGCCTGCCCATCGCCATCTACGGCGTCATCCAGCACTATAACCTGGACCCGTTGCCCTGGGGTGGCGACGTTCAGACTCGGGTAGCCGGCAACGCCGGCAATGCTATCTTCCTGGCCGCCTACCTCATCATGGCCTTTTTTCTGACGCTGGAACGGGTGTTCACGAGCTTTGTGCGGCTGTTGGGCATTGGTCAGCCAGCGGATGCTGAGCTGCAGGATTGGCAGACTTCCCTGGCTGGCGGGGCGTATCTCTTTATTCTCCTGGTACAGAGTATCGCCATTGTCTGGACGCAAAGCCGCGGACCCTGGCTTGGTTGGGGCGTGGGCATTTACCTCTTCGCGCTGCTCACCGTGACCGTACTGCGGCCGCGCTACTTCAAAGCGCTGACCATCGTGATTGTGGCCCTGGGTATTACGGGCTCCGTAACGTTGGCAGCCCTGAACACGGAGCCGGCGCGTGCCGCTCTGGGCGATGTGCCGTACGTTGGCCGCCTGACGCGCATTCTAGATCTGGACGAAGGCACGAACCGCGTCCGCGTGCTGATCTGGCAGGGAGCCTCGCAGATGGTGGCGCCGCACGAGCCGCTGACCTTTCCGGATTCCGGGCAGGATGCCCTGAATGTGCTGCGCCCTCTCATCGGCTATGGACCCGAAGCCATGTGGGTTGCCTTCAACCCCTTTTACCCCCCCGATCTGGCCCACATTGAAGCGCGCAATGCCAGTCCCGACCGCTCGCACAACGAAACCTGGGACAGCATCGTTATTACGGGCATCTTTGGCTTTCTGGCCTACATGAGCGTCTTTGTCTCCATCTTCTATTGGTCGCTGCGGTGGCTAGGGCTCATCAAGGACAGGCGCGACACCGTTCTGTTTGGCGCCCTGCTGGGCGCCGCAGCGGTGATCATGAGCGTCATCTTCTATTTCTTCGATGACAACCAGCTGCGCCTGTTCGGCGTCGCCCTCCCGACAGGTCTCACCATCGGCCTGGTGATCTACATCACCATCGCCGCCTTCCTGCGCGCGGGTGAGCGGCCCGGACGGTCCGAATTGGCCCGCCAGATGCTCCTCATTACGCTGCTTACGGCCATCATCGCCCACTTTCTGGAGATCCACCTGGGGATCGCCATTGCTGCGACGCGGACTCATTTCTGGATTTTCACCGCTGTGCTTATGCTCGTGGGCATGAACCAGGTACAGCTCTTGTCCATGGAAATGGCTGAGAGCAGTGAAGAGCCGGAGCCAACGGAGACCGCGCCGGCTGCGGTCACGGGCAAACGGCGCAAGGGCGGCAAAGGCCAGCCCATGCCCCGCCGCGCGCGCCGCAGCGTCAGCGCACCGGCTCTGGTGCCGGCGACCATACTCAGCGACGTGCTTATTTTTCTAACCCTGGTCTATATCTACACCACCAATGCCGCGGGCAACACGGACCCGGTAAGGGTGTTGTTCGAAAGTGTGTCAGTGAATCCCAAGATCGGTGCAGCAAGCCCCGCGATCCTGTTTCTCCTGTTCTTCACGTGGATGGTAGCAGTAACCGTGGGGCTGGCCGAGGAATCGGTGAGCCATCGTCAGGCGCCAGGCACAAGCTGGTGGGCGAGCGGCGTCGGTCTCCATGCGGCCATTGTCTGGCTTAGCTGGTTCATCTATGGGCTTTTCCAGGCGACGCGGCTGGCGCCGCCCTCGGCTGCACCGGGCATGACCAACCAGGAGTATCTCAACCTGCAGCTCGAGCGAATCGGCGGCCACTTCGGCGTCTACACGGCCGTAGTCATCCTGTGGATACTGGTCGCGGCTACGGTCTACGCGTGGCCACACCTTCGCACGCGCGGGGTGCAGGCATCCGGCCGTTGGGCCGCAGGCCTTGTCGCCGGTGTGGCCAGCGTGTTGGTGGCGGGATTCTTGATACTGACGGTCAATGTCACGCTGGTGAAGGCCGACATCGTCTACAAACAGGGACAGCAGTTCGATGCCCAAGGTAACTGGCTGAGCAGCATTGAGCTCTATAAGCGGGCCCTAGCCACCCGCAAAACTGAAGATCACTATATGCTCTTTTTGGGCCGGGCCGTGCTGGAACAGGCCAAACAGGCGCCGGATAGCGGCAGCTATCAACTGCCGGCCCAACCTACGTTGGATGACGTCCTCAACCTGACGCCGGACCAGGTCGGGCAGATGAGTCGCCAGGAGCTGCTGCGCGCGGCCGAAGTCGTGCTGATGCAGGCACAAAACGTCAACCCGCTCAACACTGACCACACGGCCAACCTGGCTCGCCTCTATCGCACGTGGGCCGACATTATGGCCAACGATCCGGCCGTGCGCGAGGAAATGTTGGCCAAAAGCGTCGCCATGTATGACAAAGCTGTCACGCTCAGTCCCAATGCCGCCCATCTGTGGAACGAACGGGGTAACGCGCTGCTGGCCCAGGGCAAAAGCGACCAGGCGCGTGCCTCCTACGAGCACAGCCTGGAGCTGGATAACCTCTTCGACCAGACTTACCTGCTTATGGCTGACTTTCTGGAGCGCACCGGCCAGTCGGACGAGTTGATTCGCCTCTTAAACCAGGGCATCGACGCCTTTGTCAAGATTGGAAATCAGAACGCTACCGCGCAGTTGCTCAGCTATCTCAGCGTCGCCCTGGCGCGCGAGGGAGATCTGGAGGGCGCGGCCGCCGCCAATTTGAAGATGTTGCAGATCATGCCCGGCAACACCGGCGCCCTGCGCAATTTGGCCGTCATTGCCCGCGACCAGGAAAAATACGATGAAGCCCTGGACTGGACCCAACAGGCCATCGCGCTGACGGATCCCGGCGCCATCTCCGACCTCAAGATATTGCACCAGCTGGCCGCCGAGATCTACGAGCGCCAGGGCAACACGGCAGGCGCCATCGCGGAGTTCGAAATCATACGCCAGCTCGATCCAGGCGACACCATTGCGCTACAGACCCTGAGCAATTTCTACAATGCTCAGGGCAACGATGCCAAGGTGGTCGAGATCGCCCAGGCGCTCATGCAGGTTGATCCCAACAACTACCAACACCCGCTCAACGCAGCCCAGGCTCTGCTACGGCTCGACCGCACCGCGGAAGCGATTCCCTACCTGGATCATGCTCGCCAACTGGCCCCGGCCGACCAACAGGCCGCGATTGATGCCCTGCTACAGCAGGCAACCGGTTCTTGAGAGTCCGCTATGCCCGACACCTTGCCGCTCACCGCATTTCTGCTGATTGCCGCCAGTGCGCTGCTTCTTGCCATTGGCGTCACACCGCTCATGCGCCGTCTAGCCCTGCAAACCGGAACAGTGGACCGGCCGGCGGCGCGCAAAATCCACACAGACCCAGTGCCATTACTGGGTGGCGCGGCCATCTATCTGGCCTTCATAATAGTTCTCCTCTTTTTTGGCGACCGGGACTATGTCAACCAGATCGTTAGCATCGTCGTCGGCGCTACGCTCATGAGCTTTATGGGTGTGGTAGACGACCGCTGGGGCTTGGGCAGCTACATCAAGCTGGGCGGCCAGCTGCTGGCGGCAGGCATCCTCGTCTATTCCGGCGTCCAGATCCAGATCTTTGGGCCGTGGATTGACCAGACGCTGACCGTGCTGTGGGTGGTCGGCATTACCAACGCGCTCAATCTGTTGGACAATATGGACGGGCTCAGCGGTGGGATTGCCATGATTGCGGCTGTCTTCTTCACATTGTTGGCCTCGATGAGCGACCAATATCTGGTCGGTGCGCTGGCGGCGGCCCTGGCCGGCGCCTGTGCTGGCTTTCTCTTCTATAACTGGAACCCGGCCCATATCTTCATGGGCGACGCCGGCAGTCTCTTTTTGGGCTTCATGCTGGCCGCCGTGGCCATTAAGCTCCGGTTCCCGAGCAACAGCGTGACCGTCACGTGGATGATCCCGCTGCTGGTGTTGGGGCTCCCCATCTTCGACACAACGCTGGTCTTTGTCAGCCGGCTACGCAGGCGCAAGAATCCCCTCACAACGCCGGGGAAAGACCATGTCAGCCACCGGCTGGCCTTTCTGCTCGGCTCGAAACGTGAGGCTGTCCTTATCTGTTATCTGCTTGCTGGCGCCATGGGGCTCGTGGCCGTCTTTGCGTCCCAGGCCACCTATGGCGAAGGAGTTGTCATCGCCACAACCGTGGCCGCCATCGGCATCTACGCCCTCTGGTGGCTGGACTTCCGCAACGGCGGGGTCCGGCCAGGGTAAAAGGAGCATTCGTGAACGACCCCTATCTCGACCTTATCCAGGAGCAATGGGACAATATTGCGACGGTCTATAATCGCTACGCCGTTCAGTACCCGATCATGCTCATTGACGTTCAAGAGGCAGCCATCCACGCCTACCCCTTTGAGGAGTTTCTCATGGTATTGGATCCGCCCTCGCGCCAGCATTTGGAAGCCCAATATCGCCGCGCGCTTGCCAGCCGGCAGATGGTGCTCTTTGTCCGCGACACGGAACGCAAGGTCTTCCAGTCATATACGCTGTCTTTGGAAGACGAAACCTAGGCCAGCCCCCGATCACGGCCCTATGTCGCCAGCGACCTGATCTGAAAGTGGCGGACGGCCCGCTGAATTGTCCCGGCTGTGAGTTGGTCGAGCGGCAGATAGCTCGCGCCAAGCCAGTGCGCGATGCGCCGGGCTTCGCCCATTTTTACAAATCCCTGTTCGCTGTCGAGCACGAGGCCAGGCACGCCGCGTGTGGCCACTGCGAGTGCAACCCCTTGTGGCGACGGGCCCACGTTGCTGCGGCCGTCCGTTACAAGCACAAGGAGAGGCGCCAGCCCCGTATCCTGTCTCTGTGCTTGCTCGATGACCTGAAGCGCCCGCGCCAGCCCCGAGGCCAGTGGCGTACGCCCGCCAGTGGGTAGTCCGCGCAGACGCCGTTCAGCCAATTCCACCGAGTTCGTCGGCGGCACCAGTAGCTCGGCCGCTTCGCCCCGAAACGCGATCAGCGCCACCCGATCCCGCTTCTGGTACGCATCCGTCAGCAGTCCGAGCATGGCGCCTTTTACTGCGACCATGCGCTTGCGGGCTGCCATGGACCCTGAGGCATCGACGACAAACAGCACCAGCGTGCCCGTCCGGCCCCGCCGGATGTGGACACGGAGGTCAGAGAAGCGCAGGGCAACGGCGCGTCCGCCAGCGCCGCCCTCGGGTGGCCGTTCCGCGCCGGCGGCGACATCGCCATTCCCCTGCTCGCGCGCCAGTCGCCTGGCCGCGGCCTCTAATGTCGCCACGATCGCCACATCCGGCACAGTATCTCTGGCGAATGGCACAGCGCGCACTGCATGGCCGTGCAGGCCGGCCCCTTCCACTTTGCTACGCCGTCCCCGCCGCAGGACGCGGCGGGCGTAGGTAACTGGCAAGACGCGGACCGCACTCACCGCCCTGCCAGGCGGTATGACCTGCTCATCCGGGGTGTTACTGCCCGCGTCGCCGCCAGCCGGCTCATGCTGCTGCTCACTCATCCTCCTGAGCAGTATCCCCTGTCGTCTCTACTTCGCGGCTGTGACGATCCCCCCCACTTTGCCGTTCCTGGCGCGGCGCATAGTCCCGCATTAGGCTATCTAGTTGTTGCCGGTCGATGCCCGGTTCTTCAAATGGCTGGCGGCGCCGGCGATGGGGCAGCACCAGCTCTGCGGCACGCCGTACATCGTCGGCGTCGACTATGTTGCGACCTTCCCATGCCGCCAGCGTGCGGGCAGCCTTATAAAGAGTGATATCGGCCCGCATGCCATCCACGCCGCTGCCCGCACAGATGTGAGTCACCAACCCCAGCAGGGCATCGCTGACGGTCACGTGTGCAAGGCGTTGCCGCGCGGAGGCGATGCATTGGGCTAAATGCGCCTCGGCCTCGCCATACTGTGCGGCAAAGCCAGGGGCATCCGCCTCATAGGCGATACGCCGGCGCACGACCTCTGCCCGTTCCACCGGATCGCTGGGGCCCGTCACATCCACGGCCAAGCCAAAGCGATCCAGCAGTTGAGGTCGTAGCTCGCCCTCCTCTGGATTCATGGTGCCCACTAGCAGAAAGCGCGACGGATGGCGCACGCTGACGCCCTCGCGCTCCACGATATTCACGCCCGAGACAGCAACATCGAGCAGGATATCGACGATATGATCTGGCAGCAGGTTGACTTCGTCTACATAGAGAATGCCGCCATGGGCGCGCGCAAGCAATCCCGGCTCAAAACGCCGCTGGCCTTGACGTAGCGCCGCCTCGATGTCCAAGGTACCGGTGACCCGGTCGCTGCTGGCGCCAATGGGCAACTCTACAAACGACGTCGCCAGTGGGCCCGGCGTATGGGGCAAAAGCTCACAGCCCTTTTCGGTTTCAAGCTCGATGTGGAAGTGGGTGCGATCCTGTGGCGGCAACAGGGCCGCCAGGGCACGCGCCGCCGTAGACTTGGCCGTGCCTTTCTCGCCTCGGATGAGCACGCCGCCAATTGCCGGATTGACCGCGTTCAGCACCAACGCCAACCGCATCTGCTCCTGGCCGACGATGGCTGTGAAAGGATAGTTGATGGATCGTGTCATCGTTCGTGTCATCGCGTTTCGATTTCGCTGTCCATACGGAGGTAAACTTGCTTCAGTTGATGTAGGGTCTCTGCATCTGGCTCGGCCCAAAGACCACGTTCTGCCGCCTCCAGCAATCGCTCACTTATGCTCTGCAGCGCCCAGGGGTTGCTTTCCTGAAAGAAACGTTGCATGGCTGGGTCCAGCGCGTATGTGCGGGCGGTCTGCTCATACATCCAGTCGTCCACGACGTTGGCAGTTGCGTCATAACCAAAGAGATATTCAACCGTCGCGGAGAGTTCCAGCGCCCCTTTGTAACCGTGCCGGCGAATGCTCTCGATCCACTTGGGATTCACGACACGGCTACGGAAGACCCGGTAGGCTTCCTGCTGTAATGAGCGCACCTGAGTTCGTTCCGGGTCACTGTTGTCACCAAAGTACCGTTTGGGATTGCTGCCGTTCAAGGCACGAATGGTGGCGATCATGCCGCCGTGATATTGCAGATAATCGTCGCTGTCAAAGATGTCGTGTTCACGGTTATCCTGGTTCTTGATGGCAATCTGTACGCCACTCAGCACCTGTCTGAATTCGCTGCGGGCATCGTCGCCGTAGATATTCTCCGCGTACGCGTACCCGCCCCAGTTCACGTAAACCTGGGCAAAATCCTGTTCGTCTTGCCAGTTTTGTGCGTGGATCAGCGGCAGAATA
>JACFMY010000300.1 GCA_019455155.1 Caldilineaceae bacterium | reverse complement strand
CAGCGTTGACAGTTGCATTGGCATAACGTACCCGCACGAATGCCTCAGTCAAGGCATCAATCGCGTCACCGTCCTCACCGTCCGCCACCAACTCCTGTCGCAACCGGGGCGCATACTGGACTGGCGTCTCACCTGGTTTCCGGCCCAGGTCATGTCTAGCAGCTACCTCGAGCATCTGAAAATAGAGATAGCGAATCTGCTGGAGGGGCGTCAACCAGCGCCAACGGATCCGGTCCCGCAGCCAGCTGCGGCCAAAGGCTTTGCCAGCACCGCTTCCTCCTTCTCGCGGCAAGCGTCCCATGGGTCGCCATTGCCGCCAGCTTGACCATAATGCCCACCAGCGCTGGCGGAGCAGAGCCCATAGACGGTGCAGCCAACGCAGCGACGTTTCCTTTTCGCTGAAGTAAATGTAGGCAGCATAGGCTATGAGCAGCAGGATCGAGGTCCAGAAGAGTGCGCCGCCAAGCCAGGGGGGAATTGCCACAGGGCCTACCGCCGGCGGCGCCAGTTCCTGCTCAAGAGGAGCTCGCCGTGGCGCCAGCGTTTGGCCTGAGTGGGGAAGCAGGGACAAAAGGAAAAGCAGCAATACGCTCACCAAGCGGAAGAGTAGAAAGATGGCAGAAAACAATATGTCAAGCAATAGGGTGAGCACTTGCGAGATGAGGAAAGTATCCCCAAGCGGCATGACGACCGCGATGCCGGCGATGATTGCCAGGAGCACCAATGTATAGACTGGCCAGTTGCGGAAGATGGCCGCTGTGCTGGGCAGCCGGTCCAGGATCCAGCGCGCACGCAAGACAGCCAGCTGACCCTGGCTAATCAATATGAGGCCGGTCAGGTAGTAGAGAATCACTGCGCCGATCACCCCGGGATGGATGTCCTGGTGTGCCAGCGTCCAAAACCCCGTTCGGGTAATGCCCAACCTCAGGGTAGAGGTTATGACAATGAGAAAAATACCCCAACCTACCCACCGTCCCACGAAACGGCGCAGCAGTGTGCTGCGATCGGTCTGGGCAGGCCGGGTGGTATCCATAGTCAGCAAACTCACCTGCCGGCCGAGCCAGATTTCGTCGGGCTGGAGGGCTAGCTGGGCCAGATCATCGGTAAAATCGACAGCTGCAAACCAGGTAAAGAGGATCGTAACGGCGGCCAGTAGGAAGGGACCATCGAGGAGAACGGTTAAGGGCTGGTTTAGGGCCACGGTGAGAGCAGGCGGGCCGCCGCTGCTTAGCCAGACGGCAATACGCGCAACGGCCAGCAGCAATGTCAGCTCAGCAGCACGATACCCTATCGACCGGCGCAGCCGCTGATCGGGCAGTGCCAACCATGTCGTGGTCGTGCAGCCAACAATGGCGGCTACCATACCCATACCCCAGATGGTCCATTGGAGGGCACCGGGCATTCCCGACGCATATTGGCGTAGAAAGGCCAATACGACAACATCCACGCAGCCAACCATGAGCACGATCAAAAGCGGGCGCAATAACGAGCCGAGCCATGGCCGGTCATACTGCTCCGCGATCGCTACTTGCTGGTCTATAACTTCTGGCGCGGACGTTTGCTCTGTGTGCATGTGCGTGCAGGAAACATATATACGCTCACTGCCCTATACTATACCACTCATGCACATTGTGATAGAAGCTCCACGGACCAGGCGCCAGCTGGTTCCAACGATTGTTATAGGCAATGTTTTGGACTGTGCCGGATATAAAGAGATAGGGGAGGTCATCGTGGATAATCTGTTGAACGTCGCGATAGATGGGCGCCCGATCCTGGAGTTGGCAGCCAGGCACAGTGAGTCCCTGGCGTAACAACTCTTCAATGCGTGGATTCTGATAGCTCACGAAGTTGAATCCGCTCCCTGGGCGATCATTGGCCGCGAGCCAGAGCTCCCGGTCGTCTGGGTCGGCCCCCAAACCGATCCACCCCGAGAGTGCCAGGTCGTAGGTCTGGTTCAGCAGACTGCTGGAAAAGGTGCGCATTGGCACCGGCGCCACGGAGATTAGGAAACCCACCGCGTCCAACTGATCCTCAATGACTTCGGCTATGCGCGCATAGAGCGCGTTGTCCTCCGCATAGATCAGACGTAGCTGCAGTCGCTTGGTGCCCTTTTCGCGCACGCCGTCACGGTTGGTATCAAACCAGCCGGCATCTTCCAGCAGAGCACGCGCCAGATCCGGGTCGTACGAATAGAGCTGCAACGACGGATCGTGGGCCCAGGGAATCACAGGTGGTACGTTGACAGCTAGGGGATAACCCTGGCCAAGATAGACGGTGTCGATGGTCCCCTGGAGATCAATGGCATGGGCGATCGCCTGCCGCACCGCGTGATCGCCCAATATGGGATGGGGATCTTGAAAGACCAGGGCGCCGATCTCGTTGAGCCCTGCCTGCACATTCTCGGGGCTGGCCAGGTTCAGAGCGAGAAAATCGTAGCCATCGCGCGCAAAGCGGGCCACCGACAGGTTTGGCACCTCAATCAGCGTACTGAGCTGGCGTGGCTCAATGCGGGCTTCGTCAAGCTGGCCGGCTAGCAGTCCAGCCAGGCGATCTTCAGCATCGGGTAAGACGCGAAAGATCATCCGCTGGATCTGGGGGGCCCCCTGCCAATAGCGGGCGTTGCGACGTAGCACCACGCTCTCTCCGGGCAGCCAGTTTTGGAACTGGAATGGGCCGGCGGTCACCTCTGGATCGAGGTTCAGGGGGTTATCCATGACGTCACTGAAGTCGGGCTCATATAGGTGGCTGGGCATCCAGCCCACACGCAAGGTGGACAGGACGTCACAGCGCGCCTCACTAAACGTGATCCGCACGGTTAACGGATTGACGATCTCGATGGACGAGATGGATGAGACCAGGGGCTTATAGGGCGAATCGACCTTATCGCTGGCAATGGCATCGTAGGTGAACTTGAAATCACTGGCATCGACTGGATCTTCATCTGTCCAAAGGACATTCGGACGCAGATAGAAGGTCCAGACCTGGCCGTCGGGGGAGACTTCCCAGCGCTCGGCCAGCCCTCCATTCGCCACATACTGGCCGGTCATGGGATCCTGGCCGACGAGCCTGGGAAAGAGCATCGCCGTCACGGCCGTACTGGCCGCATCGGCAGTCAAGATTGGATTGAGATTCGTGGGGTCAGCGCTCACCGCGCGCTGCCAGTCGCCCCCCTGCAGCGGCCGGACGAGCTGAATTGCCGCGGAGGAGCCGTCGCTGTTTTCGCCGGACTGTGCTGGCCCAGTACTGCTGCCGGCGTTGAAGCAGGCCACCATGACAAACACCAGTGGCAACAACGCGATGACAGCGCTATGCCGGCAACACACCGTGCCCGTAGATCGCAACATAGCTATCTGTTTTACCTGAACAAAGCGGGGGCGGGTCCATTTGCCTGCCCCCGCTTTTCGTTATTGCTCTCTGACAGGCTGCAACCGGTCTCTACGGCCACGCCGTGCGGGTGGTCGTCTTACGGCTGCAGGGTCTGGTCGAACCATGTATGCACGTTCCAGTAGAAGCTCCACGGCCCGGGGTCGATCCCGCCCCAGCGGTTCCGGTAGCCCGTATCGCCTACGCCGCCGGAAATGAAGACATAAGGAACGTCATCATGGATGATCTGCTGGATCTGTTTGTAGTAGGGCGCGCGCTCCTCAGTACTGCAGCCTGGCACGGCCACACCTTCCGCAAGCAGCTCGTCGACCTCCGGGTTCTGATAGCTGATGAAGTTGAAGCCGCTACCAGGCGTATCGAAGTCGGAGCGCCAGAAGACATCGTCGTTGGGGTCGGAGCCCAGACCGGTCCAGCCGATAATGACCATATCGTAGGTCTGGCCCAACAACCGGTCGACCAGCGGTCCAAAGTCGATGGCCTGGAATTCAATGTTAAAGCCCACCGCGTTGAGCTGATCCTGCACCAGCGCGCCAAGATCTTCGCGCACCTTGTTGCCGGCATTGGTCAGGAGCACCAGCTTGAGCTCCAGGCCATCCTTCTCACGAACGCCATCGCCGTTGGCGTCGACCCAACCAGCCTCTTCCAGCAGTTCCTTCGAGCGCTCCTGGTCATAGGCGTAGGGCTGAATGGCGGGGTCATAGGCCCATTCTACGGCGGGCAGCACATTGGAAGCGATCTGGTAGCCGCGACCCAGATAGACGCTGTCGATGATCGTCTGGTAATCCAGCGCATGGGCAATGGCTCTGCGCACGTTGACATCGCTGAGAACGGGATGGGGATCCTGCTCCACGAGATTGCCATCCTCATCCTTGCCAGGCAGCGGGTTTTCCGGGTTGGCCAGATTCAGACCAATGTAGTCGTAGCCATCATCTTTGAAGCTGTACACATTGATGTCAGGGTTTCCTTCAACACTAGCGAGCTGGGTTGGTTCCAGACCGGTCACATCGATCTCGCCGCTCAGCAGCTGAGCCAGGCGTGCACCCGAGTCAGGTACCACGCGGTAGATCATGCCATCCATATTGGGCGCGCCTTCCCAATAGCTCTCGTTGCGGACCAGGATGGTGTTGTCGTCTCGTGTCCAGCTCTGGAACTTGAAGGGACCCGCGCTGGCATCTGGCGCTTCGTTCAAGGGGCTGGTCATGACATCGCTAAAGTCCTCGGCAAAGCGGTGGCTTGGCAGCCAGCCAAGACCGAGATCGCCCAGACCATCGCACTTCACTTCTTTAAAGGTGACACGCACAGTGAGGGGGTCGATGACTTCGATGCTCTCGATCTGCTCAATGTTGCTTTTGCGCGGTGTCTCGACTAGATCGCTGGCAATGGCGTCGTAGGTGTACTTGAAATCGGCGGCATCTACTGGATCGCCGTCACTCCAGACAATACCGTCGCGCAGGTAAAAGGTCCAGGTGAGGCCATCTTCAGAGACTTCCCATCGTTCGGACATGGAACCCTCGGGGACAAACTCACCTGACTGCGGATCCTGGCCAATCAGGCCGGGGAACAGCATCGCGGCGATGGCAGAGCTGGCGCTCTCGGAAAAGAGGATAGGGTTCAAAACGGTTGCGTCGGCGCTGCTGACGCGCGTCCAGACGCCGCCCGGGACGATTTCACCGCTCGGGGCCGCGGCGGCCGCCGCGCCTTCGGCTGGCGCCGCGCCGGGCTCTGCCGGCGCGGGAGCCACTGGCGTTGGCTGCACACAACCGGCCACTATGGCGGCGACCATTGCGACCAGCACAACAAAACCAAACCATCTGCGTAGCATAAAACGCTCCTTTCTGGGTTGCTACCTCGTCGAGGAGATAGGTGGATAGGGCACACAAGGATGCCTTGTTTGACGCAATGAGATCGCCAACACAAAGACCAGGGAAAGAGGATACCTGTCTCGGTGCGACTTCGAACCGGAAGCTGGACAGCGGATTCTATTTCTTGTTCTTCAACATCGGATCCAGCGCATCGCGCAGGCCATCACCGATGAGGTAGAACGACAATACGGTTAGCGAAATGAGTACACCGGGCCAGATAAGAAGATGCAAGCCTGTGAGACTTTTGGTCACGGGGTCGCGCAAAAAGACGAAATCGTTGGCCCGGTAGAGCATGTTGCCCCACGTTGGAGTCGGCGGCTGCACGCCCAGGCCGAGAAAACTCAGGATCGACTCGGTCAGGATCAGGGCGCCTACGTCCACCGCGGTGATGACGACAATGATGGGGAGGCTGTTGGGTATGACGTGGCGCAGCATGATGCGGAAATTGGTCGCACCCAAGGAGCGCGCCGCGGTCGTGTATTCGAGCGATCGCACCTTGAATACATTGCCCCGCATAAAGCGCGCCGTGCCAAACCAGCCCAGGAAGCCCAGGAACAGCGTCAATGTCACTGGCGTGGGCTTAAAGATCGAGTTGACAATGATGAGCAAGTAGATTTCCGGGATGGTGGTGAGTGTGGCGATAAACCACATGACGACATCGTCGACCCGGCCTCCGAAATAGCCGGCGATCGCGCCGACCCCCACACCCAAGATCATGGAGAGGGCTGCCGCCACCAGCGCGATACTGAGGCTGACGCGGGCGCCATACAATAGGCGGGCCAGCTGGTCGCGGCCCAATTGGTCCGTGCCGAGCCAGTGGGGAACGCCGTTTGCCTTGCCTAGGGCTACCGGGGCAGAGATTGGGTCGATGCCCAACACCCATTGGACATAGGGACCGATATAGGGCTGTTGGAATTGGTTGGACGGATTGGTAGACGTTGGGTCAACGCCAATGGCGCCAGTGATCGCCTCAGCCCCTATCGCCAGCAGGGTAATGAGCAACACAAAGAACATGGCAGACACAGTGAGCCGGTCGCGTCGCAAGCTACTCAGGGCCATCCCCAGATAGGTCTGTGGTTTGCGCGTGATGTAGGCATCGCGCACCTGAGTTCCCTTTAAGGCTACGCCGGATCGCGCCTGCTCAACTGCCATGAATACTCCTTTTCACACCTGTAGCTGGGGGAGTAGGAATCGTTGCACGTCTACTCCAAACGCACACGTGGGTCTACAAGGGCATAGAAGATGTCCGACAGCAGATAGCCGATGATGGTAAGGACAGCAAAGAACATACCTGCACCCAACACCACCGGATAGTCCTGCTGAAAAGCCGCGTTGACAGTCAACCGCCCCATGCCCGGCCAGGCGAAGATCGTTTCGACAACAACAGCGCCACTGAGCACGCCGACAATCGCTGGTCCCATAACAGTCATCAACGGGATCAGCGCATTGCGTAGTGCATGGACAAACCATACCTTATTGGGATCAAGGCCCTTGGCATGGGCCGTGCGGATATAGTCTGTATGCAGCACTTCTAGCGTCTCTGTCCGCATGATGCGGCTAAACCCGGCCACGCCGCCAAATGCGAGCACGGAGGCCGGCAAAATAATGTGCCGGATCCGGTCGGCCAGGTCGAACTCTTGGGTGAGCGTGACGGTCTGGCGTCCGCCTGTTGGCAACCAACCTAGCAAGACAGAGAAGAGCAGAATCAGCAACAGGCCCATCCAGAAGATGGGCACGGCGCGGAAGACCACAGCAAAGAGGCGGACCAGGTTGTCAAAGAGAGAGCCGCGCCGGACAGCACTGAGCACGCCCAGCGGCACCCCGATCAAGAGCGCCAGGAGCAGACTCGTGACGCCAAGCTCCACCGTGGCGGGCATGCGTTCGACAATGCGTTTCCAGACAGGCTGCTTGGTATCAAGGCTGGTGCCCAGGTTACCACGCAGGACCCCGCCGCCGCTATCACAGACGGTGAAGTCGGTGCCGCCCACATAGAGGCAGCGATTCGTCGGTGTCGTCATGGTGGCCACCTGGTCGCCGCGGCGAACCGACAAACCTGTCATCCACGTAAAATACTGGATATACGCCGGTTGGTCGAGACCAAGTTGGTGGCGCAAAACCACGCGCGCTTCCTCTGTCATCCGCGGATCGCCAAATGTCCGCATGGTAACCGGATCACCGGGCGCGGCATTTACGAGGACGAAGCTCAGAATGCTAATGCCGAGCAGCGTTGGAATCGCTTGTAGTAAACGGCGTGCGATAAAGCGTGTCATGGCTGCGGATCAGTCTTGTCTCCAGGACGGCCGTACTCCATGTCGCAGCACTTCCATTAGACTGCAACTTTGCCAACAGGTTCCGTGCCCGTGCTTCCCGAACCGGACCCAACAACAATGGATCGCTCCTTCTCTCCGCCTGATACATTGCTGAATACTGGCGGAGAGAGGAAGATATCAGGCTGGCTACATAACCGTTCGGTAATGGAGGAGTCAGGATATGCTATGTTGCTCAAAGTCGCCGCGTCGTGCGGCCAGCTGCTTCGACCAAATGGCAAGCAACATAATGGCCAGGACGCTTCTCTTCAAAGAGCGGTTCCTCTTGTTTGCAAATTGCTTCCGCGATTGGACAGCGCGGGTGAAAACGACATCCCGACGGTGGGTTCAGCGGTGAGGGTACTTCTCCCTTCAGCACAATACGTTCAC
>JACFMY010000299.1 GCA_019455155.1 Caldilineaceae bacterium | reverse complement strand
AGAGCAATACAAGCGCGAAGTCGACCAGCTGCGCCGCGACCTGATTGCCTGGGTCGGCCACGACCTGCGCACACCCTTGGCCTCTGTACGGGCTATCGTCGAAGCTTTGGCCGATGGGGTCGTGGATGATCAGGAGACGGCTGCGCGCTATCTGCGCACAGCAAAGCGGGATATTGCCGCCCTGGCCGCGCTCATTGACGACCTTTTCGACATGGCGCAAATGGACGCCGGCGGCATCAAGCTGGACCGGCGACCGAACGCTATCTCCGATCTCATTTCCGATACCCTGGAGAGTTTCTCCGGCCAGGCTCGCGACCGCGAAGTCACCCTCACGGGCATGGCTGCCCCGGGCGTGGACCCCGTTATCTGCGATGCTCGCCAGATCGGTCGCGTGCTCAACAATCTGGTCAGTAACGCACTGCGCCATACACCGTCCGGCGGCAAAGTGACGGTTCACGCCTACCCAACGCGCGAGGGCGTCATCGTTGAGATCACGGACACAGGCGAGGGGATCCGGCCGGAGGATATGCCCCACATCTTTGAGCAGTTCTATCGTGGTGAGAAGTCACGGAGCCGCGCCACGGGTGGCGCTGGCCTGGGATTGGCCATTGCCCGTGCGATTGTGGAAGCGCATGGCAGCCAGATCCGGGTCGAAAGCCGGCTCGGTTCGGGAACTCGCTTTCACTTCATCTTGCCCCAGCGCCAGGAGGCGTACGCGGGTCACCCTCTCCTGCGCCTCAGCGGCCGGAACTAGCTGGGCCACACTCACTGTCGAACTTCCAGAAAATCAAACACGGCCGGGAGCAGGTCGGTCAGGTTTGTGACGCGCTCTGCATAGCGAGCGCGTTCGGCGCCACAGAGCAACGTCAGCGCAGGATTCTCCGTGTGTTTGCGGATGCTGCAATCTTCAACGTTGCCGTGATCGCTGGTCACAATGATGAGGGTATTGTCCAGATCGGCCGCCGCCAACAGGCCGCCAAGAAAAGCATCAAAACGCTGTAGCGTCCTGACCGCCTCTTCAAGGGCACAATTGTGCCCCAAGAGGTCCGTGTACCAATGTTCGAAGAAGATGAAATCGTGGGGCTGGGCCAGCTCCCAGAGCATGCGGCCGCCGCCATCCGGTGTGTACACGGGCGCGTCCGTGTAGCCAAGCTCATCGCGCCAGCTCTGGTTGGTAAAATCCGCCGCCAGGGCGCGGCCCGCCAGGATGTCGGCGTGGGTCAGCAGGCTCTGCCCACCAACGACGGCGGCATACGGTACCGCGCTCAGCAGGCGCTTGCCCCGCTGCACTGCATCGAAATACCGCTGTGGGTAGGCGTTACAGAAATAGGCAGAACGGCCGGCAGCGCAGAGCCGGCGAAAGATGCTGCCTTCGTCGAGGATCGCACGCACGCGGTTGTCGGGCCGGGGACCGTAATGCTCGCCTAGCCGCTGTGGCGCGTTGATACCTGTAAGGATCGCAGCCTGGCCAGTAGCGCTTTGCGGGCGGCCGGGAATGCCCATTTGGGCGTCGGTGGGCACGAGCTCCGCCAGGGCGGTGCTAAAGCGGCCGGTTGCCGTTACCGCGCGGCGCCCCGCCAACAGCCGTTCCAGTGTCGGATAGACAGCGGCTGCCAACGGATTGACTGCAGGATCGTCGGCCCCAATGCCAACACCATCGAGAAACAGCACAATGACTCGCCGCGCGTTTGCCATCTTTGATCTTCCTTTAGCTCGCCCCACGCCTGACCGTGTTCCCCGGAATGAGTGCGTGCATTATACAATAGTGTGATATCTGCCGGCCCGGAAGTACTTCTGGCGCTCGCCTGCACGTTGCTATACGAAGAGGGTTTTCCATGAAAGCGACCGATGACGCCACCATGCGTGGCGTGCTCTTTACCGACCAATACCAACTGACCATGGCCCAGCTCTACTATAGACTCGGGCTACACGAAATGGAAGTCCAGTTCGACCATTTCTTCCGGCGCTACCCGGAATATGACCAGCACCAGGCTGGCTACTGTATCAACGCCGGGCTGGAATGGCTCGTCGACTGGATGCAGAGTACCCACTTCCGCGCCGAAGATATCGCTTTCCTGCGCAGCCAGCGCAACCAAGCCGGGAACCGTATCTTTGCCGACGACTTCCTGGACTATCTCGCGCACTATGGCAATTTCGACGGCATCACACTGTTCGCCATTCCAGAAGGACGGGTTGTGCATCCCAACACGCCACTCACCGTCGTGCGCGGCCCCATGGCCATGGCCCAGATCCTGGAGACACCCCTGCTCAACAAGCTGAACTATCAGACATTGGTTGCCACCAAGGCAGCGCGGCTCGTGGAAGCCAGTCTCGGCGGCTCAGTCTTGGAATTTGGCCTGCGCCGCGCGCAGGGTGACGGCGCCAATGCAGGGACACGGGCAGCCGTGATCGGCGGCGCACAGTTCTCGTCCAACGTCGGTGCCTCGCACATCCTGGGCCTGTCCCCCAAAGGCACCCATGCCCATAGTATGGTGCAGCTGGCTATGGCTTTAGGTCAGGGCGAGTTGGGCGCGTTTCAGGCCTATGCCGACCTCTACCCAGATGACTGCCTGCTCCTGGTCGACACCGTTGATACCCTGCAAAGCGGCATCCCCAATGCCATCAAGGTCTTTGAGGATCTGCGCCGTAAAGGCCATCAACCCGTGGGTGTCCGGTTGGACTCAGGCGACCAGGCCTACCTTAGCATTCAGGCCGCAAAGATGCTCAATGACGCCGGCTTCCCAGACACGGTCATCGTGCTTTCCAGTGACCTGGACGAACTGGTCATCTGGCAGATCATTACCCAGATCCAACAGGAGGCGCCGCGCTACGGAGTGGACCCTGACCATCTTATCAAGCGACTGGTCTATGGCGTTGGCACGCGGCTGATTACGTCGTGGGGGGAGCCAGCCCTGGGCGGCGTGTACAAGCTGGTGGCAGTACGCCACAACGGGGATTGGAACTCGGCCATCAAAATCTCCGAGTCTCCGGCAAAGATTCCCAATCCCGGTAACAAGGGCATCTGGCGTCTCTATGACCGGCGGCACAAAGCGACTGCGGACCTGTTGACGCTTGAAAGTGAAGACCCCCTGCAGGGGGAAACACTCCTGCTTCGGCACCCCGGCGACCACGCCAAGTTCCGCACGCTGCACCGCCAGGAGATCTCGCGGATGGAATCACTTCATGTGGAGGTTATCAGAAAGGGCAAACTGGTCTACACGCTGCCGCCCCTGTCAGAGATCCGCGAGAACCGCATGCGCGATGTAGAGGCGCTCGACCCTGGCGTACGCCGCCTAGTCAACCCGCACATCTACCACGTTTCGCTCAGCCAACCGCTCTGGGATCTAAAGCAGGAATTGATCGCCGATGCCCGCCGCAACAACATCGCCGGTGCGGCGCGCTAACATCTCCGCCGGCTACCTGCTGGCGGCGAATATTTCAATGGGCAAGGGAGACTTCTGGCAATCGGGGGAGGATGGGATCCAGCCGTACTAGCCCTACTCTTCAGACCATGACTCCACAACCAGCCGAAAGATATCGCCCTCGGTGATCATTCCCACCACCTTCCCGTTGCGCACCACCGGCAGACCGCTGACCTGATAGTCCAACATGCGTTCCGCCGCTTCCTGAATGGTAGCGCTCGGATTGATGGTGATGGGTGAGTACGTCATGACATCGCGCACCGTACGCTGCGTAAGCAGAACGCGTGTGGCTTCGTCTATCTCCTCGATCGAGACGGGTACATGGCGAAGAATGTCACTGTAGGTAATGATTCCCACCAGTTCTCGGTCAACGACCGGGATGCGGCGCACGTCGTTCTCGACCATCATGTCGTACGCTTCGGCGAGTGTGGCATCGGGAGAAACCGTGACGGCCTTGTCGCTCATCCAGTCCTGCACCTCAGTTAGATGGCGCTTGTTCATAGGAGCCTCCGTGATCGGCCACGAATGTGATCTGCCACTAACGTGAGCAGCCACTATTTCGGACGCACGCGCACCAGCAGCACTGACTGGTCAGCGTACCGCACAATGGTGTTGGCGATACTGCTTGGGAAATGACCAGGGCTCGACTCGCTGCCGACTACAACTAAATCATAATCCTCATCACGCGTCCGTTGCAAGATCACTTCGGGAACTGAACCAGGCTGCAGGATAATCGATGAGCGGTCATAGCCATAACCTTCGAGGCGATGTTCCCATTCGTGCAGCATCGTGGAGAGCGGGGTACCCTGGGAGAGGGCCGTATCAACATCGAATGTTGGGTTGGCGCCGGTAGAAAGATAGGGTGCAGCAGACGGCGGCATGACATGCAGCAGATGTACTTTGGCGTTCATCACTTGGGCAAGCTGCGCCCCAACCGCGACGACCGCGTCGTCCTCCACGCCGGCGCAGATCAGGACCCGGCGGAAGACGTGACGCTGTCCCTTTACCAGCAATACGGACATGGGCGCTTCCTGGACCAGGCGATGAGCTGTGGGGCCTACGGTATGCACCCCGCCCGCGCCGCGGTCGGCAAAGGCGCCGATTACGAGCAGATCATACGGCCGCGTCTGCAGCTGTTGGAGCAATACCTCGTCAGGGAAGCCGACCAGAGGCACCGATTCGGGTTTCGGTTCCAGACCGACGACGAGCTCCATTGTCTCCTTCATGAGCTGCTGCGCCTTGGCCGATCCCTCGCGCCCCGTACTGGTCACAAGCAGCGTCAACTGCCCACCAAAAATAGTATAGAGCTCACCTGCCAGGGTGACGGCACGCTGGCCAAAGGGCGAGCCGTCGGTCGCCACGGCCATGCGCAGCGCAGTGCCCGGGCCCAGCGCGGAGACCAGTTTCTCGCCGGCTGTCTTGACCACGGCCGTAGCTTCCGGCCGCAGAAGCAGAACCGGCACCGAAGCGCCGCGCAGCACCCGTTCGGCCACGCTGCCCAATACCAACCGGCTCAGCCCAGAGCGACCGTGGGTGGCCATGGCCACCATGCTGACTTCCTCCTCGGATGCATATTGGACAATGCGCTGTGCCGGGTCGCCGAACTGAACATCCAGCTTGACTGCGTAGCCCATCTCGCGCAGCCGCTCTGCCTCCGGACGCATCTCATCCATCAGCTCCATTCGTTGCGCTTCCATCTCCTTGTCAAGCTCGGCATAGCTGCGCTCCAGTGCACTGCTATAGGCTTCGTACGAGCTTGACAAGGGATAGCTACCCACGAGCATATCACGCGGCGAAGAAGACTCCAGCGGTACGTTGGGCGGTGCAGAGACCCGGAAGAGGACCAGGGATACTTCGCGCGGGTCAAAGAAATCGAGCACCACGCGAATGATCTGGCGGCTGAATTCAGAGCCGTCCAGGGGAATAAGCACTTTACGTTTCGTCATAGACCCGCCTCCTTGCGAGATATGCGGACAGATGGGTGCCAGGGGGACACGGGCGACACGGAGCTGAATCCTGTCCGCCGCAACGCTATCGCTTCAATACCCCGGTCGGATCGAACTTCCACGATTGGAGCACCTTCATGTAGTTAGCCCGCTCAAATGCGGCTGGCTCGGCCACCTTCTCCTGGCTCATACTGCCTTGCATTTGCTGCACCGAGACATATTCGTGTTCTTCCAGCCAGCGAGCCATCTCCTGGACCACCAAGCCCATGCGCTGCACGCCATTGCGTAACAGCTCGGAGGCCATCATGGTCACTTTTGCCCCTGCCATCAACCCCTTGAGCACATCCTCGTACGAATGAACCCCGCTGGTGATGGCAAAATCGACCGGCACCTTTCCATTCAGAATGGATACCCAACGGAGCGGCAAGCGCATCTCCCAGGCGCTACTGAGCGTCAGATTCGGGACTACTTCAAGCGCCTCCAGATAGAAAACTGGATGGTAGAAGCGTTTGAACAGCACCAGACCGACCGCGCCGGCCTTGGCGAGCCGCATAGCCATATTGGGCAGTGAGCTGAAGTGGGGGCCCAGTTTTACAGAGAGCGGAATCGAAATGTTGGCTTTGACATCATGCACGACGTCAAGGTACATCTGCTCCACCTCAGCGCCTGTCATGGCCGCGTCAGTCGGAATGTAGTAAATGTTCAGTTCAAGGGCATCCGCGCCGGCTTCCTGCATCATGTGGGCATATTCGACCCAGCCGCCGGTGGAGACGCCATTGAGGCTTCCAATAACTGGAATATCGACTGCTTCTTTTGCCTTTCGGATCAGCTCCACGTATGCCTGGGGGCCCACGTTGTAGCTATCCATTTCTGGGAAATAGTCCAACGCCTCGGCAAAGCTCTCGGATCCGTACGACAGGTAATGGTCGAGAATGTGGCTTTCACCAACGATCTGCTCTTCAAAGAGCGAATACATAACGATGGCAGCCGCGCCGGCATCTTCCAGGCGCTTGATCTTGTCCAGCCCGTCCGATAGAGGCGAGGCGGACGGCACAACCGGATGTTTCAACACCAGCCCGAGATAGGTCGTAGTCAGGTCTACCATTTTGCTGTTTCCCTCCATTTGCATCGTGTTGCGTGATGCGCAGCCCGTGCACATGCCGGGCCATACGCGAAGTCACCCAGGTGGCACAGTCTGCGCACCACGCGTCACTTGTCCGATTAAACCGGCTCAGCCGCCAGGTACTCCAGTTCCTTCCAGCGCGCATTGATCGCTTCCTGTGCCTCGGCTATCAAGGCCTCGGACGATTCCGGATCGGTCTGCGCCAACATTCGATAGCGCGTCTCGTTCAACGCATAGTCACGGAAGTGAATCTTGGGCGGCTTGGAGTCTAGCTGGAACGGCGCCTTGCCCTCTTTACGCAGCCGCGGGTCATAGCGGTAGAGCGGCCAGTAGCCCGATTCAACGGCCAGGCGCTGTTGTTCCATTCCCTTGGCCATGTTGATGCCGTGGGCGATGCAATGGCTGTAGGCGATGATCAGCGACGGCCCATCATAGCTTTCGGCCTCTTGAATCGCTTTGAGCGTTTGCGTATCGCTGGCGCCCATGGCCACCCGCGCCACATAGACATAGCCGTAATCCATCGCCATCTTGGCCAGATCTTTCTTGGGCGTGCGTTTGCCGCTGGCCGCGAACTTGGCGACGGCTCCCAGCGGTGTGGCTTTGGATGATTGGCCACCCGTGTTGGAATAGACCTCGGTATCAAGGACGATCACGTTGACGTTGCGGCCGCTGGCCAGCACATGGTCCAGGCCACCGTAGCCAATGTCGTAGGCCCAGCCATCACCGCCTACGATCCAGACGTCCTTCTTGACCAGCTTATCAGCGAGGCTGAGCAGATCGCGGACGGCCGGCTCGTCGCGGCCCTCCAGTTTGGCGCGCAGCTCGCCGACCCGGCGGCGTTGCGCCTCGATGCCGGCCTCGTCGCTCTGGTCGGCAGTTAGCAGTGCATCCACCAACTCCGTGCCGATCTCATCGCGCAATCGTTCCAGGAGCTCCTGCGCGTATTCGGTCTGCTTATCAAGCGTCACGCGCATGCCCAGGCCAAACTCGGCATTGTCCTCAAAGAGGGAATTAGACCAGGCCGGCCCGCGGCCCTGTGGATTCACAGCCCAGGGCGTCGTGGGCAGGTTACCGCCATAGATGCTGGAACAGCCCGTCGCGTTGGCAATAATCGCCCGGTCGCCGAAGAGCTGGCTAATGAGCTTGAGATAGGGTGTCTCCCCACAGCCGGCGCACGCGCCTGAGAACTCGAACAGGGGCTGCAGCAGCTGTACATTCTTCACATTCGTCCACTTGAGTGTATCCACATGGGCCGTCTCCGGCAGCTTCGTGAAGAAGTCCCAATTCTCTACGCCTTCGTCGTGGATGGGAATCAGCGGCTCCATGTTGATGGCCTTGCGTCCCACGGCCTGCTTGTTCTTGGCCGGGCAGACCTCGACACAAAGCTGGCAACCCGTGCAATCCTCTACCGATACCTGCAGGGTATATTGCTTGTCGGGAAACTCCCGGAAGCGTGAGGCGGATACCTTGAAGCTCTCTGGTGCCCCAACCAGCTCAGCCTT
>JACFMY010000298.1 GCA_019455155.1 Caldilineaceae bacterium | reverse complement strand
CCAGAATGGAATTGGTGTTCTTCTGGACTGGGTGCCGGCTCACTTCCCGCGCGATGCCCATGGCCTGTCGTTCTTTGACGGCACACATCTGTACGAACACGCCGACCCGCGCCAGGGCGAACACCGTGACTGGGGGACCAAGATCTTCAATTTCGGCCGCAACGAGGTACGCAATTTCCTGCTGAGCAACGCGCTCTTCTGGCTGAAAAAGTACCATCTCGATGGTTTGCGCGTCGACGCTGTAGCGTCCATGCTCTATCTCGACTACAGCCGTGAGGACAGCGAGTGGATCCCCAACAAATATGGCGGCCGTGAGAATTTGGACGCGATTGACTTTCTACGCCAGTTCAATGAACTGGTCCATGCCGAGGCGCCCGGCGCCGTTACGGTCGCCGAGGAAAGCACCTCATGGCCCATGGTGACACGCCCTACCTATATGGGCGGTCTTGGCTTCGACTACAAATGGAACATGGGCTGGATGCACGACACCCTGAGCTACATGGAGAAGGACCCGATCTACCGGCGCTACCACCAGAACGAGATCACCTTCAGCCTAATCTACGCGTTTCACGAAAACTTCATTCTGCCGTTTAGCCACGACGAGGTCGTACATCTCAAGAAGTCCATGCTAGACAAGATGCCGGGCGACGTGTGGCGCAAATATGCGAACCTGCGCGCGCTCTACACCTATATGTACGGCCATCCAGGCAAGAAACTTCTGTTTATGGGTGGCGAGTTCGGCCAGTGGTCGGAGTGGAGTGAGGCCCGTAGTCTGGACTGGCATCTACTGGAGTGGGACGATCACAAGCGTCTGCAGCAATTTGTGCGCGACCTGAACCATCTCTATCACAGCGAGCCCGCTCTCTATGAGATCGACTATAGCTGGGAGGGTTTTCAGTGGATCGACTTCTCCGACGCTGATCAGTCAGTGCTCAGCTTCCAACGTCGCGCCAGCAACCCGGAGGATATGCTTATCTTTGTATGCAATTTTACGCCGGTTCCACGCGAGCAGTATCGCGTGGGCATGCCCATCGGCGGCGCCTATCGAGAGATTTTCAATAGCGATCGGGTAGAATACGGCGGTAGTGGTATCACCAATGATGGTTCTATCGTGGTAGAATCACTTCCATGGCAAAACTGCCAATACTCGGCGCCACTCCAGCTGCCGCCCCTGGGAGTCTTTGTTTTGAAACCCGCGCGTGGGAGCGCCGGTTGACCCGGACTATCTGGTTGCCTGATGCTTGCTAGGCTTACATTGCAGCTTTTCCTCTGGACAGCCTGCTAGCATGCCAGGAAAACGTGCCCGGAAGAGAGGTCTACTGTTGCCGGCAGTCGAGAAATCTGCTGGCAGCTATAGACCTTAGAGTCATATTGCTGTTTTCCCCCGACTGACCGACAAGTGCAGCCACAGATGCTACAACTTTGGCATTGCGCCATTACTTGGACACGCAAGATCCATGAAGATTACCCCCAATACCTGCGTCCTCATTGTTGAGGATCATCCGCACATTCGCCAGGCGCTCTGTGACATACTTGAGTCATATGGTTACCGCATCCTTTCTGCCGGCAATGGGCTCGAAGCGCTTGAGGTGTTACAGAGCAGCCGCCCTGACGTCATCGTCTGCGATATCGTTATGCCGGGCATGGATGGGTATACCTTTCTCCAACATACCCGTGCCAATCCTGAGTGGCGCCTGTTGCCCTTCATCTTCCTCACCGCGCGCGGGTCCAATGAAGACCAACGGCGAGCCAGGGAGATCGGTACCGACGATTATCTCACCAAACCGGTAGATAGCAGCGACCTCGTTGTCGCGATCGAAAATGCGCTCCATCGCGGACAGCTGATGCAGGAAGAGATCAAGCGCAGCATGGACAACCTGCGCACTCGTATGGTTGGGCTGCTCCAACACGAGTTTCGCACACCGCTTACCTTTGTCCTTGGCTATGCAGAGCTATTGGCGAGCAGCGATCCATCGATGATAGGTGACGAAGAGCTAAAGATGGCAGCCAGCGCCATCTTGGACGGTGGGCATCGCCTCCAACACCTCATCGAGAGCTTCTTGCTGCTGGCGGAGCTTCAGGAGCATTCCCTTACGCCAACGGAGCTGGAGAAGGTCCCGGCGCCACAGCTGTGGCGCGATGCGCTGCGCGATGAAGCCGCAGGCTGGAAGCAAGCAGGAATGCCAGTAACGCTCGTTGAAGACGACAACACAAACCTGGTCACTTGCAACCCACGGCTGTTGAACATTGCCCTCGGTCGCCTGTTAGACTACGTAGAGCGAAACCGGCGAACGCTGACCAACGGCGTAGAGTGCTCTGTGACGGACCGCTTCCCTTACATCGGGCTCCGCGTATACAGTAAGGACACCGTACGGCCGCCGGAATTACCCAGTGCGCACTTAGGCCGGAGCGCCAATGTTATGGAAAGCAGTGCCTGGGACCGCGCCGAGCTAGATCTGGCGCTCGCGCGTCACGTGACCGAGCTCCATGCCGGTAACCTGGTTGTCGAAGAAGACCAAAGCGGCGGCACGAGCTTTACCGTGTGGTTGCCTGCCGCATCAGGACCGGAGGAACCGGTCTAGGTAAGCCCCTCAGCTGGCTGCGCCGCCCACGATAGTGAAGAGTACCCGCCTTGCGCCAGCGGAGAGCAAAGCACGACGGACCGCGCTGGCTCGCGATTCCGTTACCAGGGCAATGACGTTGCCGCCCCGCCCGCCTCCACTCAGTTTCGCCCCCAATGCACCGGCCTCGCGCGCCGCTGCAATCATCTGCTCCAACTGCGGCGAGCTGACCTCAAGCTCCGCCAACCGCTCCTGATTCTGATCCATGATCGCACCGAGCGCTTCCTCTTGACCCGCCTCCATGGCCACGCGCGCCTGGCGTACCAGGTTAGCGATGGCGTCAAAGCGCGCCTCGTAGCGCGCGGGATCGGCCAACCATCCGCGGCGCACGGCGCCGACAGTCTCTTTGGTCGGGCTACGAATACCGCTGTCCGCAATGGCCAGCAAGAAGGTGTGGGACGGAGAGAAAGGTTCCGGCGGCTGTTCTCTGACAAACCAGATGGGCATACCATAGGCGATGACTGTGTTGTCAATGCCGCTGGGCGTACCATGGTAGAAGCGCTCACTTTCGAATACGAGCGCACTGACCACAGCGGGATCTGCTTCGACCCCGGCCTGGGCGAACAGCACACGTACCAGGGCAGTGCTGATGGCGGCGCCGCTGCCCAGACCACTGGCAATGGGAATCTCGCTGTGCAATTCGATCTGCCAATCGGGCTCGCCAGTAATGCCGAGGCGGGCCAACACCAGCCGCGTGAGCGTCGCCAAGGGATCCTCGTCGCCGGCGTCGCGCAGGCGCATACACGTTCCCAGATCGCTGGCTTTGATCAGACAGCCACTGCCAGGGGCGCCGGCCTCCAATATGGCTGTCGCAACTGTACCCCAGACGGGCGCGGCGATCGCGGGCCGGCCATAGACGACGGCATGTTCGCCCACCAAAATGATCTTGCCAGGCGCGGTCGCCTGCTGCATGGCTATAGTTCCTCTAGACAAAGCGCGGTTACCATCCAGGTAGAGCGCGCAGCTACCTTTGGACAGGTGCGGCTGTTCCTGGCGCTTCACGCCGGCGAGCACGCCCGCCTTAGCCCTCGCTCGTTGCCAGTCCCTGGGCAATGAGGTCTGGGACATCGGTCATGATCACATCCACACCGAGACGAGCCAGACGACGCGCCTCCTCCACCTCGTTCACTGTCCAGGTGTTGACCGCGGCGCCGATCTCCCGCGCCCACGCCATATACGCGGCGTCAATCACCGCGTAATGAGGATGTTGCGCGTTCGGATGCATTGGCGGGCCTGCCCAAATCGTGCGGAATAGGTCAGGCATGGTCTGGTCATAGAGGATTCCAAGCTTGACCCGCGCATCCAGGTGGCGCATTTTGATCAGGGTAATGGGATTGAAGCTGGAGACGATGATCTGGTCGTACAGATCCCGCTTACGGATCAGCCTAGCAACAAGGTCCGACGCGTCGCGAGCGTAGGGATCACGGCTTTTGATCTCAATATTCACCTGGCAACGCTTGTCTACCAGATCCAGGACCTCCTCGAGCCGGGGCACGCGCACGCCGGCAAAGCTCGGGTCAAAATAGCTGCCTGCGTCCAACCTGGCGATCTCATCCCAGGTCATCTCGGTGATGGCACCCTGTCCGTCAGTCGTGGCGTCGACGACAAAATCATGGATCACTGCCAGCTGGTTGTCACGCGTCAGATGGACGTCCAACTCAATGCCGTCCACACCCATGGCGAGAGCCCGGGCAAAGGCAGGCAAGGTGTTCTCAGGCGCGACTCGACGCGCGCCGCGGTGGGCAAAGATACAAGGTTTTTCCGCCATATTGTCTCAGTCGTTCTTGGATAGCTCAACCAGCCGGGGTCCGTCGATGAGCTCGATAGGTTTGCCGTTAGCCCATTTAAAGGCGTCATCGCTGATCTGGCCGGAGGTGACGAGATAGGCATACGTGGCGCCGGCATGGATCATTGTGCCATAGAGATCGCGCACCACCGCCTCGCCCACCGTGCCGCGGTACCGCTTGCACTGCACAACCGCCTGTAGGCCAAAGCGATCCGTTACCAGTACATCGATACCACCGTCTTTGGTGTCACGGGTGTTCTCGACGCGGTAGCCGCGACGGGCAAAGACCCGCTCTGCCACATAGGCCTCGAAATCGGAGGGGTCCATCTCCTGTAACGCATCCAGGCTCATGGGCCGCCATCCCCCCCGCCGAAGACGCCGGAAGAGACGCATACCCAAACCACGCCACCCCAATACGATCAGCACACCCAACACCACACAGGCAGCCAGCAGCCCCATCTGCACCGGTCTGGCGAATGAAATACCGTCCTGCCAGAGACTCCAGCCCAGCCAGAAATAGAGCGCCAGCCACAGAAAGGTGGCGGATAGGAGCGAACCCACGCCTGGGCGAAAATGCCTGGGCTTGTTCCAGAGTGGGCGATCAAAGGAGAACGTGCGCTGTAACATGACCGTTCAGCCGGTTTCGATGTGGGCAGCCGGCAGATTACCTCGGGCCGGGCCCAATATCTGCTGGGAGACTAGAGCTGCCTTGAATGACGACGACGCAGCGAGCACGCGTGCGAAACTCGCCCGCCATTGTACCACAGGCGGACAGAGGTGAAGGCACAGAAAAGGCGCAGCGTGCCAGTACGCTGCGCCTTAGTCTTGTTCCCCCGCTTAGCGGAAGAGCCAGCCGAGAATGCCCTTCTTCTTTCTGACCGGCGGCGGCTCGATCTCCAGAACGGGCTCCTCCTCAACCTCCTCATCGGGCAAGATACCCAGCAGCCGCTTCAACTCGTCGGTCATAGCGTCGGGCGTCCACATTGGCTCCCACACAATGTTGACGGTGACCTGGCTGGCGCCCTCTTTCCGCAATACCTTTTCCACATTCTCGATGATCTGTGGCCCCATGGGACAATGGGGCGTGGTCAACGTCATCGTCACCAGAACCTCGTTGTCCCCGTTAATGGCGATGTCATAGACCAGTCCCAAATCAACGATGTTCTGGTAAATCTCTGGGTCGATGACAGAGCGCAACGCCCCCCAGCTCTTTTCCGTCGTCAGTTGTTCAGCCATGCTTTCCCCTAACACGTCTAGCCGGCTTGCCAGATTGCCCCGCGGTGCCGCCTTTAGCGGTTCACGGTTGCCCGTCGCCGGCGCTGCCGGCACCTGACAAGCCACGTCAATGCGTCTTCTGGAGCAGCTCGATCATCATCCCGTGTGTCGCCTTGGGGTGCACAAAGGCCACCAGGCCATGTACGCCTTGCCGCGGCTGCTCGTCGATCAGACGCACTCCCTGAGCCGTCAGTTCCGCCAGCGCCGCGTAGATATCGTCGACCTCGAAGCAGATGTGGTGGGTTCCTTCACCCCGGTTGGCGAGATAGCGTGCAGTCCCGCTCTCGGTGTCCGTCGGTGAGATAATCTCTAGTTTTACGTTGCCGCCATCCAGGAACGCGGCCACAACCTTCTGCTCAGGAATCTCAACCTGCTCCAGCAGCTGAAACCCGAGCTGTTCGCAGTAGGTCTTTAGCGTTTCGTCAATATTGTGGACAACAATGCCCACATGGTCCAACTGTTCAAACATTGTCCAGGTGTCCTGTTCCCTGTCATTTACGACTGCTGCATTGCCCGCCGGGCGCAGCTCAAACATGGCTGGCCACGGCGAGATAAACCATCCAAAAGCCATGGACAACGCGGGGGAAGTATCGATCAAGCCACGTCAGCTGTGGCTAGACCCAGTTTTCCGGCGCATATTCGCCAAAAACAGCGCGCAAAGTATCGCAGATCTCGCCAAGGGTGGCGTACGCTTCCACAGCCTCGATGATGAGAGGCATCAGCGCGGCCTGTGGATTGCGCGCTGCTTCATCGAGCCTGGCCAGGCTCGCCTGCACGCGGCTGTGGTCACGCTCAGCACGCAGCGCGGTAAGCCTGGAGATTTGCTCCAGGCGCACGTTTTCATCCACGCGCAGCAGTTCGCCGACGCTGTGCTCGTCCGTCTGGAAACGATTCACACCGACCACCACCTGTTGGCCCTTTTCAACAGCGCGCTGGGTGCGATAGGCGGCATCCTGGATCTCGCGCTGGACAAAGCCTTCCTCAACGGCGCGCAGCGCGCCGCCCAGCTCATCGATCCTGGCAATATACGCTTCCGCCCGGCGCTGGATCTCGTCGGTCAACCACTCCACGTAATAGGACCCGGCCAATGGATCCACCGTATCGGCCACACCGCTCTCGTAGGCAATAATCTGCTGGGTGCGCAGGGCGATTTCGACTGCCTTCTCCGTGGGTAACGCCAAGGCCTCGTCTTTGCTGTTTGTGTGCAGGCTCTGTGTGCCGCCCAGTACCGCGCTCAGCGCCTGCAACGTCACGCGGACAATATTGTTGTCCGGCTGCTGCGCCGTGAGCGTGCTCCCTCCCGTCTGGGTGTGAAAGCGCAGCTTCCACGAATCCGGGTTCTGGGCGCCAAAGCGTTCGCGCATGATCCGCGCCCATAGGCGCCGCGCCGCCCGGAACTTGGCCACTTCTTCCAAGAAATTGTTATGTGCGTTGAAAAAGAAGCTGAGCTGCGGCGCAAAGCGGTCTACATCCAACCCCATGGCGATGGCCTGTTTTACATACTCAATACCATTGGCCAGGGTAAAAGCAACTTCCTGTACAGCCGTGCTGCCGGCCTCGCGAATGTGATAGCCGCTGATGGATATCGTATTCCATTTCGGCACTTCGGCCGCGCAATAGCTGAAAATATCAGTAATCAGGCGCATGGAAGGCCCGGGCGGGAAGATGTAGGTGCCGCGCGCGATGTACTCCTTGAGGATATCGTTCTGCACCGTCCCGCGTAGCTTGTCGGGCGCCACACCCTGCTGCTTACCCACTGCAATGACCATGGCGAGCAGAATCGCAGCCGGCGCGTTGATGGTCATGCTGATACTGACCTTGTCCAGAGGAATGCCGTCAAGCAGCGTCTCCATATCACGCAGGCTGCTGATGGACACACCCACTTTGCCGACCTCGCCTTCGGCGAACACATGGTCTGCGTCGTAGCCGATCTGGGTTGGGAGATCAAAGGCGACAGACAATCCCGTTTGCCCCTGGCCGATGAGGAACTTGTACCGCTGGTTGCTTTCGCGCGCGTTGCCAAATCCGGCATATTGGCGCATCGTCCAGAAGCGGCCCCGGTACATGTTGGGCTGGACCCCACGCGTAAAAGGATACTCACCAGGAAAACCAAGCTTTTCCGCATAGTGGTCCGGCTCTGCACCGTCCGGCACATAGACCGTGGCAACTTCCATTGCTTCATCGCTGGTCGTGAAGCGCTCTTGGCGCTCGCCGTAGCGCGCTACGAGCGGCTGTAATGTTTTCTCCTGCCAGGCCTGTTTGAGCGTCTGGATTTTGCCCGGAGCAACGTCGATCATGAAACGACCTCACTGTCTGCGATTCACACG
>JACFMY010000297.1 GCA_019455155.1 Caldilineaceae bacterium | reverse complement strand
TGGTTTCTAAATCGCGTCATGAATCACATAACAGCGCCTAAATCTTCGCGTAGGACGGCCAGTTTTCCGGTTTGTATGCAACGTTGGGGTGTGATATCGCCCCTTATGGTAGTGGTTGTCGCCCTGTTGAGCGGCTGTGCGGCGTCTGCCGCCGGCATTCAGGCCGCGGCCCCGCCTGCGGTGGACGTGGCGGGATCGCCCACGGTCACAGGAGTCATTCAGCCTCTTGCCGCATATGAGCCCATCTCACCGCTACCCACACCGACAGCAACCCCTGAGGCCGCTGAAGAGCAAGTCAATGTGGTGATCAACACGCAGGGCCTCCGCGCCAATTTGCGCAACGGCCCGGGTACGAATTTCGCCATTGTAGCCAAGGCAAACCCGGGCGACGTCTTCCCGTTGGTGGGTCAAAACGAGGGAGGCACCTGGTTCCAGCTGGCCTTGCCTTCCAGCGGCAACGACGAAGAAGTAGAAACGGCCTGGATCTCAGCTGATCTGGTGCGCACAGCCGGCGAGGGGGAAATCCCGGTCGTGGAGGCGAGTACCGAGGTCCTGCTGATGTCGGGATTGAACGCGCAATGGACGGTGGATTGGACCTGCAACTCAGAGCGCTGCCAGATCAGAGAGTGTAGCGCGGAGGTCAATGCGACGGTGAATCGCGAGCCCGCCAATAATTTCCTGCCCGTGGAACACACGGTTACCTGGGCAGATGAGTGCTTCAGCACCGATGCGTGGACCTTTGAAGTGAACGAGTATACAGGCGAGGAACGCACCGGCGAGGCTGAGGAAAACTTTCTCTATAGCTATTGGCTTGGCACAGAGCCAGGCCAGGCGAACGGAGTCTTCCCTCTGGACGCTACCACGGGTGTGGCCGTGTACTGCTCAGGGCCCCACTCAGTGGAAATCGAGGAGGGCGGCGGGTGGACGACAATCTACGAGGGCAATACCTGCCATGATGTCGGTACTGGATTGCTCGTCTACATGAACTACACCAAGCGTTGGCTCTACACAGGGGATTACGACGGCAAGACCTACAACCGAGCGTACTTCGGCGACAGCGAGAAGCTCGAGCAGAAGCTGGCCACGGTAGAGAATGTGCCGCTAGAGCTGCTCAAGAAGTCGAAGTAGTTCAGCCGGTACTCCACCCATTGCGCGTGAACAAGGAAGCAGCCTTCTGTTTCCAGGCCGCGCACACTACACAACCCGCGCAGCGGAATAGGGCGAGCCTATTCCGCTGTTTTTATGCCAGGTGATGGCCAACATCACGGATCTGCCGGCTTTTCGCCCGCGGCGCCGCTTGGTCCTTCCTTCCAGGCCCGCAGCCATTCATTCTGCGCCTTGAGCATGTCTGTGAAGGTCTGCTGCCATGCAGCTGTCACTTCCGACATCTGCGTGGCCCCTGCTGGACCCAGCTGCGTGCGCAGGCGACCGATAGTCGCTTCGGCTTCCTCGAGGCGGCGCCGCAACATCTCGTTGCGCTCCAACTGCTCCAGATACCGGATACGCGGCACAAAACCTGTCAACCTCCACCACGTCTCGGGCCATTCGTCAGGTTGGGCACGCGCGAGTTCGTTGGCCATGGCGGGAAGATATCGTGCCGCCCAATGGGCCAGATCGTCGGCCGATTTCACACGGCTGAAAGCCAGCATGGCTTCCTGTGCTTCCCCGGCGCCACGGATTGCCTGCGCCATCAGTTCGAACCATGCGGACACTGATTCGTTAGACATAAGTAACCTGCGGATATTTCATGGAAGATGCCAAGCGCAAAGCGGCCAGACAGCGGAGCCGGCCGCATCCTCGCCGCTCAACAGTCCTGCACCGCGGGCACTTCTCTGCCCAATACGCTCCCTAAGTATATTGCCCGCCATTGACGCTGAGCACGTCACCTGTGATGTAGCCGGCCATCGTCGGCGACATGAGAAACGCCACTGACCAGGCGATCTCCTCCGGCTCCGCAAAGCGGCGCAGTGGAATCTTCTGGAGAATCCGTTCCTGAACTTTCTCAGGTATCGCTTTGACCATATCAGTTGAAGTAAACCCGGGCGCGACGACATTGGACCGCACGCCGTAGCGCGCGCCTTCTAATCCCAACGTCTTGGCCAGACCGATCACGGCAGATTTGGACGCAGCATAGTTGGCTTGGCCAATGTTACCCTGTTCACCCACCACCGAGCTGATGAACACAAGTGACCCGCTCTCGCGCGCATAGAGGAGGGGCACGATGGGTCGCAGGGTATTGTAAATGCCATTCAAGTTCGTGTCGATGACCGCGTACCAGTCCTCAACGGAGATATTGGGAAACAGATTGTCCTTGGTGATTCCGGCGTTCAGCACGACGCCAAAGATCGGGCCAACCTCACTCTCAATGCGGTTAACGGCCTCTTCCATGGAGGCGGGATCGGTCACATCTGCGTTCAAGGTGAGTACAGCTTCAGGCCCGGGCGCGCTGCGATAGGTATAGGCCACTTTGGCGCCCAGTCTTTTCAGCACTTCCACAATCGCCGCGCCAATGCCGCGATTGCCGCCTGTCACGAAGACCACTCTGTCGCGCAGTCCAAAGAGTTCCATGGCAGTTCCTCCTCTTGTACGGTTGGTGATGAGGGAGCTTGGGGAGAGTCGTGTGCTTTTGAATCGTTACAGACACAATTCAGTTCGCTGGCGACCGTGCACCGTAGCCTGGCGCCACGGCTCATCAGACCGCCGCCCGGCAAACCCGGTTCACTTCGCCTGTACTTGACCGCGTGTCACAACTTAAGCACGAGCTATCAACCACTCTGCAATGGTTGGCGGCAGGTCGCGCTGCACTTTGCCACTGACGTACATACCAATGTGACCGGCCGGGAACCCTTTCACACTGTAGTCGCTGGTGCCCACGTACTGTTCCAGTGCAATGGACGAGGCCGGCGGTACCAGATGATCCTCCTCGGCGTAAAGATTGAGCACCGGCATGGTCACAGTCTTGAGATCGACGGTCCGTTCCCCCAACACAAATTCGCCCTTAACCAGCGCGTTCTTCTGGTAGAACTCCTTGATGAAGCGCCGCCACGCTTCCCCGGCCTGATCGGGGCTGTCAAAGATCCACTTCTCCATACGCAGAAAATTGAGGAGTTTTGCCTCGTTCTCCATGACGTCCAGCATACTCAGATATTTTCCCACATTCAACTGAAAGGGACGGAGCATCAAATAGCCGAAGTTCATGAAGTCGCCAGGCACGTTACCGAAAGCCTCAACCATGAGATCTGGGTCCATGCTCTGGCACCACGAATTGAGCAGCCCACAACCACCTGTGCTCTTCACGTGAAAGTCCACGGGCGCCACCATTGTGATGAGGTTCTTGATCTTCTCAGGGTGGGTGGCTGCATAGCAAAGGCTGAAGACACCGCCTTGGCATATCCCCAGGAGATTGATCTGTTCCAGCCCGTGCCGGGCACGAATGGTATCGACACAGCTGTCGATGTAGCCATCGATATAGTCTTCTAGCGTGAGCCAGCGTTCTGTAGGCCCGGGATATCCCCAGTCAATGATATAGACATCGATACCTAGTTTCAGCAGATTGCGAACCAGCGAGCGATCTTCCTGAAGGTCCACCATATAGGGGCGGTTGACCAGCGCATAGGAAATTAACAAGGGAATGGGGAAAGGCGTCTCCACCAACGGGCGATAGCGGTACAGCACAACCTTATCTTCGCGGTAGATCTCGTCCTTGGGCGTCGTGCCGAACTGGATGTCCTCTTCGTGCAGGTGACTCAGGTTTTCCAGGCCAGTGAGCGCTTTGCGGCTGAGATCGGCCAACTCCTGCAGGAGTTGGTGAACCGATGGTTGAATGGTTGTTGTTGCCATAGCTTCACCCATGTGGAAAGCAGTGCACGCCAGCGACAATGCACGGTTATCAGAGTGTCGGTTGGATTATCAAATCAAACTGACGCCAGGAAGAAACAGATGGGACTTCAGAACAGGCAATTCGGAGAGCCGTTCCTTCCTGGCGTCCCTGTGGCAAGGGCAATGCCCTATTCAGCCGAGGATTCGCTGTTCGGTCGCCGGGGTTTGCGCGTGCGCTTGGTCGTACCGTTCGCGGCACGTTCGCTGGCGCTAAATCCGGCGCCGCCGTTGGCCGTTGCAGCTGCCATTTGGTCCAGGCTCTTCTTAAGGGCTTTAACCTCTTTGCGCAGATTGTAAAGCTCGCGATGTGCTTCGTCCAAATCGCTGCGCGTCGGCAGGTCATTCGCCCGTAGCCAGATTTCCAGCAACTCCCGCTGTGTGCGTTTGAGGGCCATGCTGCTGTTCAAATACTTGCCCTGCAACGCGGCAAACTCATCCGAATGGAAGAGGTCAAAGAACTTACTGTCAGCGACTTCGACCCAGAGGTCAACTAGCTCGCGCAGACTCTCAACACTCTTCCCCTCCTGGGCCTTGACCACCAGCTTCTCCATAAGCGCCCGGAATGCAGCAGCCCAGGCGTCGCTCACCATGAGTTGGTACTGGTACTCCAGGGCCCGTGTCTCCATCCACACCTTGAAGCCCTGATTCAGTTGGGCTAGCCAGTTACGATTGAGCCCAAGGGTGGGGGCGGTGAGAAAGCGGCCGTAGCTCTCATCGAAGGCCTTGAGGTTTGCATCGACATAGCTGGTCATGATGTCGGCAACGGTCGTGACGTTAGGGGCGCCCCAGGCTGCCGGTGCGTTTTGCCAGACAGTCTGCCATGGCATAGCCAGCTTTGTCATCTCAGCCAGATATTGCTGCCAGAGTTGGGTCACTGCGCTGCCCGTGCCGAGGTTGCCGGCATAGGCGTCCATCATCTGGCTGCGCGCCTGTTCCGTGAAGCGCTCAAGATCGCGCTGCCATGCAGAAGGGTCTTTGCCCGCGGCCGCCAATGCCTTCCAGGCTTCGGTAACCATCTGCACGAGCTGGAGCATCTGTTTCTGAGCCACCAGGAGCTGGTTGCTCACGGCTTGGGCCGTGGCAGCTGATGTGTCGTTGACCGCATGTGTGGAACGGTTGACAGCCTCTTGCCACTGGCCCATCGCGCCCGGTAAGAAAGGATTGGCGGCCGTGATGCCATTCAGGAAGGGATCGACGACCGGCTGCATCATGCGACTCCAACTCTCCACCCACTGCTGTTGGGCGTCAAGCCAACTGTTCATCATACTGTCTGTCTGGTTTTCACTTTTCATCTTACTTGCCCTGGGTGAACAGCTGGCTCCAGGATTTAAGCCATTCTTGCTGCGTCTGGAGTGCATTTTGGGCCATCTCCTGCCACTGCTTCATCACGTTCTGCGGGGCAGAACCCAAATTGGCTGTCGCCACGCCTGGATCGTACTTGCTCACCATCTGGAACCAATTGTCCCACATCTCTTTCTGGACACCGGTCCAGCCTTTGGTCGTTTCCAGCATCTGTTGGGCCCAGGCGATGGTAGCTTCGGGCGCGCCGGCTTCCTTCAGATTGTCGATCCAAACGGCCATGGTCTCGCTCTGCACTTCCAGCGACTTAGAGACCATCTCCTGCCAGTTGGCCACCATCTGGCGCCACATGCTCTCCATCTGGGTATCGCTCCAGGCGTCGGCCGTGTCAGCGAGGCTCGACCACATTTGCTTCTGAGCATCCGTCATCTGCTTCTGGACATCAGCCCAGGCCTTTACCATATTCTCAGACATCTCTTCCATCTGTTTTGTCCAGTCGGTCATTAGACACCTCCCTTTTTATCAACAGATCCAAACCTACGATTGGATTAGCCAAAGTCTACCTGGAGCGAGTTACAGGTTGATAACAGACGGTCAAGTACTGGCAATCAGCCAATGATACGCGCACGGCTACGGTAGTGCTGCGCCATCTGCTGGTAGTGAAGCGGACCTTCGGCCAAACGCGCCGCCAGTTCGGGGGTGAGTGCCCCACGCACGCTGGCCGGTACGCCAGCGGCCAGCGTGTAATCGGGCACATGGCTATGCTCGCGCACAACGCTTCCGGCTGCAACGAGCGCGCCCGCGCCGATCCGCGCCCCGCTGAGCACAATGGCGCCCATACCAATGAGCGCGCCCTCCTCGATGCGACAACCTTCCAGAATCGCGCCGTGGCCCACAAGCACATCGTTCCCCACAATTGTCTCTTCTTCTTCGTTGACATGGATGACCGCATTGTCCTGGACACTCACCCGTTCGCCGATGACAATGGGCCCTGTGTCGCCGCGCAGCACCGCGCCAAACCAGATACTGGCGCCGGCTTTGACCGTAACGTTGCCGATGATGACGGCAGTCGGCGCAACATAGACATCAGCGGCGATGGCCGGCCGCACACCGTCCAATTCGATTATCATGGTAAGTTTGACTTCCCTCGCGCTCTGTTTAGAATGCTATGGTCATGGCTTGCCACTTTTTAGCGCCCAGTGTACCACAGCTCTTTCCCAGCAGGATGCCGTTCGTTTTCCCAGGGTTGCCGCCATTCTTTCACCAGAAATGAGCGTTGATATGTCTGACCTCACCACGCCGCAGCAGGCGCTAACGTACGCCAGCTACCTGCGTATCGACGAGCTCCTGGATCTGCAAACGCCGCGGTCAACGGGCCCTGAACATGATGAACTGCTCTTCATCATTATTCACCAGGTATACGAGCTCTGGTTCAAACAACTGCTCCACGAACTGGACTATCTAGGCGAGCGTTTGCGGGCCAACGATCTGTCGCGGGCGCTGCACACCTTGCGCCGTATGCTGACGATCCTCAAGACTGTTGTCAGCCAGATCGACGTCCTCGAAACCATGACACCCCTGGAATTCAACGCGTTCCGCGGCTACCTGGAATCTGCCAGCGGCTTCCAGTCCTACCAGTTTCGCGCGCTGGAATTCACCTTGGGCTACAAGCGCCGCGCGGTCTTTCTGCATTATCCAAAGGGCTCCGCGGGTCGCCTCCTGCTGGAAGCCCGTTACGTGGCGCCGACCCTGTGGGATGCGTTCATGGCATTCCTGGCAGTTAACGGCTTTCAAGTACCTGCAGAGGCGCTTAACCGTGACGTAACCAAGCCGGTGATACCGTCGCCAGCGGTGCAGGAGCTGCTGTTGGCGGTCTATCGTAATGACCCATCCCTGGCGCGAGTATGCGAACGCCTGGTGGATCTGGATGAAGGGATCCAGGAGTGGCGGTACCGGCATGTGAAGATGGTGGAACGCACCATCGGCAATAAGCGCGGCACCGGCGGGTCATCCGGTGTTGAATATCTACACACCACCCTTAAACCACTCTTCCCGGATCTTTGGGTAATCCGCTCACAACTCTAGGCCACAACCGGCCATACAACCAAGGAGAGCCGAATGTCTATGCGCACCGACGCGGCCTATGCTGCCACACTTGACGCCGCCGACCCTCTGGCGACTTACCGCCAGCTCTTCGTACACAGCGATGCCAGACTGATCTATCTCGACGGCAACTCGCTGGGGCGTATGCCCGTCGCGGTCAGACGCCGCGTGAGCCAGTTGAGCGACCATGAGTGGGGTGACCGCCTGATCCGCGGCTGGAATGAAGGATGGTTCACGGCCCCAGAACGAATCGGGAGCAAGATCGCGCAACTGGTGGGGGCTCAGGCTACGGAAGTGATTATGGCCGATTCCACCTCGGTGAACCTGTTCAAACTAGTGGTCGCCGCGTTGCGCCGGCAGCAGGGACGCACACGGATCCTCACCGACAACCTCAACTTTCCATCTGACCTCTATGTGCTCCAGGGCGTCATCGACCTCTTGGGTAACCAGCATCACCTTGAGATCTTGCCATCGCCCGACGGCGTCCACGGTCCTGAAGATGTGCTGATCGCGGCGCTTGACGAAGATGTAGCGCTGGTGAGCCTCTCCCACACCACGTTCAAGAGCGGCTTTGTCTACGACATGGCCAGGGTAACGCGCGCGGCGCACGCCGCTGGTAGCCTCATGCTCTGGGATCTGAGCCATTCAGTGGGCGCGGTGCCCGTGGCCTTGAACGAAGCGGGCGCGGATCTGGCGGTGGGCTGCACCTACAAGTATGTCAACGGCGGTCCAGGAGCCCA
>JACFMY010000296.1:5729-8033 GCA_019455155.1 Caldilineaceae bacterium | reverse complement strand
CAAAGTGGCGGGCGAACTCTGCTACCAGAGGTACATCGTAGGTGACCTGGCGACGATACGCGCCACAGCTCTCTTCAGTGAGGGAGCAGAAGGGTTTGGGAAAGACAGCGTCCACGCCGAGCTCGGCGAGCCAGCCGGCCAGCTGATTCATGAGACCGGGCGGCAGCCAGGCAACGTTATCGACGGGCGCAAGCACCGCGCGGGCGCCGGTCATGCGCGCAATGTCCGGCAACAACTCGGCGACACCTGGGTGCTCACCCAGCGCCAGGAGCAGATCTGCCGGAGGCAGGGAAGCCGGCAGATACTCCTCCGGGTAGTCGATAATGGGCGGCAGAACGCGCGGCGCCGTCCAGGTGTCCAGATGCCAGCCAGGCGGGTGGTGGCGGCTGATGTTCGCCACGATGCGGTTACCATATTCGCCCTGTGTGATTGCAAGTATACGCATAGCTTTCACTGCGGCCCTTTAGAGCGGCATCAACCCTAGGTGGCGCTTACGCAGTGAAAGGCTTCCGAAACCAAGAGGCTGCATCAAACAGGAAGTACACACAGAGGACAGAACCTTCATGTCACATCGTGGGTCACTTCGCCGGTCTCGGTGTGCATGCCCAGGTCATGGTTCAAAAGCGCTACTGCGCAGCTCCTGACGGTTACCTCCGCGGGCAGACAGTGCATGGGAACGTCGGCAGGGGCCAAGCGTGCCCGCGGTCTCCATTATAACAGATTCCACCAACGCACGAGAGGGCGAACGGTGCCTGCTTACGGGATCTCGGGGGCCGCTTCGTCAACAAACCGTGCAATCTCCCGTGCACGCTCTACCAGCTCGGGCGCAGCGTCGAAGACCGCGACGCCCAGCCGGTCCGCGGCGCTGACTCGCTCGTCGAGCGGAAAGGTGCCGGCCAGCGGGATGCCTGCGCTGTGTGCCGCGATGAAGGCACGTTCCTCTTCGTCGTTGACTTTATTGGCGACGAGGAAGTAGCGCGGCACGCCGATATCCGTGGCCAGCTTGTGGATGCGCATGGCCGTGCCCATGCTGCGCCGGTTGGGTTCGACGACGATCAGGAATGCATCGACTGCGGCGGCTGTGCCCCGGCCCAAATGCTCGATGCCCGCTTCCATATCCATAATGACGACTTCGTTGCGCGCGACCAGCAGGTGCGTCACCAGATTTCGCAGCAGGGCGCTCTCGGGGCAGATACAGCCGCTGCCGCCCTGTTTGATGGTGCCTAGCTGGAGCAGCTTGATGCCCTGGTGTTCAGCGCTCAGCTGGTCGGGAATATCGTCCACGCGCGGGTTCAGCCGGAAGTAGCCGCCGACCGTGCCAGGCTTGGCGCCCGTGCGCTCAAGGATCAGCTCCTCCATCTGGGCAATGGGAACGATCCGCGCTACCAGATCTTCTGGAAAGCCCAGCGCGTAGGCCAGGCTGGCGGCTGGATCCGCGTCAATTGCCAGTACTTTGCGGCCGGCCTGCGCGTAGACATGGGCAAGCAGCGCGGCCAGCGTCGTTTTGCCCACGCCGCCCTTGCCCGATATTGCTATCTTTGGCATGAAATCCTCATCTCTATTACGCGGTCACGAGTGTGTTCGCAGCGGCAAGCTCTGCTCCGCCGGCAGCCTGGCCCGGCCGCGGCAGACCTGATTCGACGACCAATCGCGGCACGATCTCCTCCCAGTGAATGGCCATAATGTGGATCCCGTTGATACCCGGAATCTGCATCAGCTGTTCGAGCAGCTCGAGCGCAATGGCCACACCTGTTTCCTGCTGCAGCGCCTTGTCATCGCCGCATGCATCCATTCGCTTGAGGATGTCTGCGGGGATGACGACGCCTGGGACCGTCTCTGCCATGAAATGGGCCGCCTGCGCGCTTTTCAGCGGCACAAGCCCCGCGAGCACGTACACCTTGTCGAGCAGATTGCGTTTGTCCAACGCTTCCAGCCATTCAGTGAAACGCGCCGTATCGAAGATAGGTTGGGTCTGGATGAACTGGGCGCCGGCGTTGATCTTCTTTTCGGCGCGGATGGCTTCATATTTAGGCGGCGCGCCAAAGGGGGACGCGGCCGCGCCCAGGAACCAGCGCGGGCGCTGCTTGATCGACCTGCCGTCCAGATAGATCCCCTCATCGCGCATGCGACGCAGCATCCATAGCACCTGGACCGCATCCATGTCAGTCTGGTCGGGCTTGCAGATGGGTGAAGGTCCGAAGCAATGGTGGTCGCCGCTCAAACAGAGGATATTGGGAATGCCGAGCCCCGCCGCACCCATGGCATCTGACTCGATGGCAACCCGGCTCCGATCCCTGGCCTGGA
>JACFMY010000296.1:0-5719 GCA_019455155.1 Caldilineaceae bacterium | reverse complement strand
TGGAGCTGCATAACCGGCTCCATGCCCAGGTCCAGGCAGAGCTTGCTCGACGCCATGCTGTTCATGCGGGCGGAGGCGGAGGCGTTGTCGGTGAAATTGGCCGCGGTAACATAGCCCTGCAGGAGGCCAACCTTCTTTTCAAGCAGCCCCGAGGACGCGCCAAGGGGTGGTGCGATCTCCGCGGTTGTAACGAAAGAGCCTGTGCGCAGAGCCGCCTCTAGCTGCGAGATGGGCTCTTCATAAGCCGGTGGGTGATACTCGGCATCGCCTTGCCACCAGTCCGGCTGGCGCAGGTCATGGAAGAAGCTTTTCAAATCCGTTTTGAATGCCTCTCTGTCCCGGACGAAGTCGATGGGGTGCGGGCCTTTCCCACGTTCACGCCAGAAGTGCAACATATCCAGCCAGGTTTCGTGACCGACCCGGTTGCCGTCTAGCGGCGCGTTGATCTCCAATAGCTGCTCAGTACGGCCCAACCTCTCCGCCCGTTCGTAGATTTTGTACCACGTGCAGGGCCGCGTGGGGTCCACGGCGCAGTGATCAGGCGAGGCGCCGCCGCAGAGACCATTGCGCAGACCCATAGGGCAGGTCATGGGACAGACAAAGGCAGTCTCCTGCAGAATGCAGTTGCCACACATGCGGCAGCCGAAGAGCGCGCCTTTGATGGAGCGCTCGAACGCGGTAAACATGCGCATGGGCCACCGATCGCGGTGCAGCGGATAGAAGGGGGCCTGATAGCGACGAGGTGAAAAGACTGGCATGGCTACTCTCCTTACGCGGCGCAAGTCGCCGGCGCGTGGCATACCGACTATAGACGCAGATACGAATCGGTATAGATGACTTTGTTCATGAGCACCTGCATCGTCTTGAAGATGGCAACCTGCTCGGGATCTGACGTGTCCACGTCATCCGATGTGAGTTCTGCCATCTCAGCTGTACGGTCAAAAAGGGTCAAATAGAGCTGGCCCACCGGCGTGGTCGCATCGCGCTCCTCGACAATGCGAATGGCTTCCATGAGCTCCTGGTCGAAGGGATCGGCAATGACCATGTCCACGCCTGCGGCCATGAGCATAACCATGTAGACGCGATTCAACAGCGGGCGCATCTCGCGCGGCACTGCGTTGGATACGTTGGACAGGCCTACGCTCACGAGCGGCGCCGGATCCCAGGCAAACTTGAGCGTACGCACTGCCTCGATGCACTCAGGGCAATATTCCTGGCAACCGGAGACAGTGAGGACAAGTGGATCGATGATCAGATCCTGAATGTCCATCCCCAGATCCAGGATGCGGGGAATCAAGTGTTCCAGGGCGATTTCTACCCGCTCGTCCGCCTTGACCGGGATCATGCCGCTGCCCATGGTCAAACCGATGACCCGGGCGCCGTACTGTTGCGCCAGCAGGGGCACGGTTTCCAGCCGTTCCGGATCGGCTGAAGTGGAGTTGATGATGGCGCGGCCGCGCGGTATCTTCTTCAGGCCGGCCTCGATGGCGGACAGATTCGTGGTGTCCAGGGAGAAGACGGCGTCGGGCGCACCTGGGCAGATGCTGTCAAGCAGCCACTCCATGACCTCTGGACCATCCTTCTTGCGCGGGCCGATGTTCAGGTCCAAGGCCTGTGCGCCGGCTTCCACTTGACGCCGTGCCAGGTCGGTAAAGAACGCGGCGTCACGTTGGTTCAACGCTTCCTTTACTTTGGGTGAAATGATGTGGATATTTTCGCCAATTATGTACATGCCTCTTCTCCTCTGTATGAAAGGGAGTCGCGAGCGGACCGGGCAGGCCGGACTATCCTACAGCCGGCCGAACCAGGGTCGTTTCCATGATATGCTGTACTGCTCTGAAGATCGCTGAATCCTCGCCCAGCTCTACCAGCGGACGGCCGTCAGCATCCAGGGACATAACCTCTGGATCATTGGGAATCACGCCGGCCAGCGGCATCTGGATGTTGGCGATGGCCTGATGCAGGGCCGGCGAAAGCTCGCCGGTGGCGCGGTTGATCACTAGATAGGCATTACGAATGTTAATATCCAACTCGTCGCGGAGCTCGGCAATGCGGCCCGCGGCTACCACCCCGCGCACAGTGGGATCGGTGACCACATAGAGCACATCGACATCGCGGGTCGTGCGGCGGCTCAGGTGCTCCATGCCAGCCTCATTGTCCACGACGACGTAGTTGTACGATCCGCCCAGGCGGTCGATGATATCGCGCAGGATGTGGTTTACGGCGCAATAGCAACCCGGCCCTTCCGGCCTGCCCATGGCCAGGAGGTCCACCCTGTCCCCTTCGATGAGCGCGTATTCGATCTCGTAATCCAGATAGTCAAACTTGTTCATACCAGGCCGGTTGTTCAGGTTGCCGCTGGTTGGGTCGACCTGCTGCAACATCTCCTCCCGGATATCGCCAATTGTCTGATCCAGGGGAAGACCGAGGGCCAGATTCAGATTGGCGCTGGGATCCGCGTCAATGGCCAGGACCGTACCGGCCTGGTGCGCGAGCAGATATTTGATGAACATAGAGGCCACGGTCGTCTTGCCCGTTCCTCCCTTTCCTGCCAGGGCAATGGTGATGGTCACAGGCTTATAGCTCCTTTGTTGATGATGAACTGGCTGCCTCGGCCAAGATCTGCGAAATCAGGCGGCGTCCAAGGGCAGCGCTGCCGTCAATGGGTAGATAATTGCCGGCTGCGGCATCGAAGAGTACCTGTGCTTGGGCAGGAAACTCCTCATCTCCGCGCCAGTAGACAAACGCCAGGGGTATGCGCGGCAGACCCACAAAGGCGTAGCTGATGTCTCCCAGATCAAGTGGCTGGCCGCCCGCCGCCCTGGCAGCACGGTGCAACTGGTCCAGGTCGTCGCCTATGGCCTGGACGAGAACATCGCCCGTGTAGGACTGAAATGCCTGGTTGTACAGCCATCCGTTGGGCAGATCGCGGAACGCGACCCAGTGCCCGGTCACCGGCGTGCCATCCGCCATGGTCAGATAATAGAGCACCAGGCCCTGGAGCTCGGCGCCGCAGGGTTCATGCGAACCTGCAGCATAGACCACCAGCTCCGGCCAGGACAGGCTAAATGCCCCATTCAGATGTTGCAGCATCAGCATGCACTCTTCTGGCTGCCGCGCAACGCCGGCCAGCTGGGCGATCTCCTGCACCGGGCGTTGGCGCAGACGGTCGCGCAGCTCTTCCAGGATGGGGACCAGGCTCTCAGCCCAAGCCGCCCGGCCGCGCGGCTTCTGGAGAGCGGGATTGCGGTCATAAACAGTGGTCATCTTGCGTCCCTCCCGTTTGACAATGCTGCCTGGACCGATGGGAAACGGCTGATCTCTGTGTGGGGCAAGAAGAGGGCCGACATGAAGTTTTCGTAGAAGCTGTTGTCGGCCGACAACTCCAGATAGGTCATCTTGCTGGCGGCAGCGCCGATCTGCTGCCGCGCCTCCTGGCTGAGCAGGGCCATGTACGCGCCCCGCGCCGACGTGTTGCCCAGAAAGCGAAAGCGTTCCCAGGGCAGATCGGGTAAGAGCCCAATTTGGATGGCTTTTTCCACATTGATGTATTGGCCAAAGGCGCCGCCGATAAGCACCTGCTGCACATCCGCGGGGTCAACGCCCACGCTCTGGCAGAGAACCGTATAGCCAGCATAGATGGCGGCCTTGGCGCGCAGCAGGTTGTCGATGTCTACCTTGGTCAAGACAATGTCCTGGCCATTCGCGCTCTCGCCAGCCCAGGCCACTACGTACTCGGGGCCGTGGTCGCCGTGGCGGACGCGCGGCGTGTCCAGTTCCTGATTCAGATTACCGGCACGATCCATCACCCCCGTAACGAACAGTTCGGCCAGCAGGGCGATAAGTCCAGAGCCACAGAGACCGCGGGGCGCTTGATTGCCGATCACCCGGTAGGCCGGTTCAAAGGTCTTGCTGTTGATCCACACTTCCTCGATGGCACCGGCGGTGGCGCGCATGCCATGGTCGACACCGGCGCCTTCGAAGGCAGGGCCGGCCGAGCAGGCGCAGCTGATCAGCCACTCTCGGGTTCCCAACACGGTTTCACCGTTGGTGCCCACATCGAGGAAAAGCGTAAGCAGGTCCGTTTCCGTCAAACCCGAGCTGACCACCCCGGCGCTGATATCGGCGCCGACATAGCTGGCGATGCCGGGCAGGCAATCCACCGATGCCAGCGGGTGGATATTGAGGCCGATCTCCCGGGCGCGAATGGGCGGGGGCTGGTTCACCGCGGTGATGAACGGCGAGAGGCGGATGGATTCCGGCGGCAGCCCCAAGAAGAGGTGAAGCATGGTACTGTTGCCGGCTACCGTGGCGCGATAGATTTCGCCTGGCTCGACCCTGGCACGGCGGGCCGCGCGCGCCAGCAGCTGGTTGAGCGTCTGCATGACCAGATCCTGAAGCTCCGCCAGACCGTTGTTCTTGCTGGCATAGATGATGCGCGAGATGACATCCTCACCGCGCGCGATCTGGCCGTTGTAGTCCACGGCTTCGGCCAGCACCCGGCCGGTCAAGAGGTCAACCAGGTACACAACGTTGCTGGTGGTGCCGATATCAATAGCGGCGCCCAGGAGCCGGTCGGTGCAGTCGCCCGGCAGCACGGATACGACACGCGCCGGCGCGCCTGAGCTGTCGCCAGGATCACACTCGACGATGGCAGTGACCTGCCAGCCGGCATCGCGCAGGGTTCGGCCGAGGGTTCGCAATACTCCCAGATCCGTTGTGACCCGCTCCAGGCCGTGGTCCCGGCGGAGGGCTCGCTGGAGCCGCGACCAGTCGTCCGTCTGGTCGTCCATGCTGGGAGGCGGCAAGGTGACCAAGAGGGCCTGTAGCACCTGATCGCGCGCGGGCGCGTAGGCAAAGGGTAGCTCGATGGCGGCTGCCGTCCGATCTGTGACCAGGCGGCGCTCGATCTTCTCCTGGGGGGGAACCGTGATGGTGGTGTCACCCTCCAGCACGGATTGGCAGGCCAGAGCATAGCCCTGCTCCACGTCAGCAGGCGAAAGGCGGAGGGTCGATCGCCTGCGCACATGGCCGTTGTGCACCAATACCGCGCAGCGACCACATCGTCCCTGCCCGCCGCAGGGCATATTGAGATCCAGCCCTGCCAGGTGGGCCGCCTCGTGCACGAGGGTCCCGACCGGGACGGAGACGGTTTTTTCAGTTGGCTGAAAATTTACAGTACAGGTAGCCATAGTCCAGCGTTGGAATCATCAAGTTTTTTTGCTCAATGACCTGCCGGGAGCTTCTTTGCTCGCAGCTCCGGCCGGCCCTGGGTCCCGGTCAGGCTGCCATGACTTTCAGGTACCCTGGCAGATCGACCGCCTCGCGGGGCCCCACCATGATTTCCCAGCCCGGCAGTTCCTCTTCCAACTCGCCCATGAGGACCGCGACCTGGCCTGGAATAATCAGCCGGCGATGATTGAGCTTGTCGGCAACACTGGTTGTCTTCACCCCCTTTGCGATGGTCGTCGCATCGAACTTGCCTGCGGCCCAGGCTGTCAGCACGCTCATTCCCTCGGCGTCGGCCACGAGCAGCCATCCTGGCCGCCCGGAGCCATCGATCTCATTGGCGACGCTGAAATAGGTAATGGAGAAGTTGGTCGTTACCATGAGCGGGTCATCGGGCTTGGGGCCGTTGATCTCGTACAGGCCCGGCTGTACCTGGATCGGTTTCTGCGGGTCCGTGAAGATGTTCTGGCGCAGGACCAGTAGTGCGTAG
>JACFMY010000295.1 GCA_019455155.1 Caldilineaceae bacterium | reverse complement strand
GGATTGTTCACGGCAACGATAGCTCTAGCCATGGCTTCAGCTAACCGCTGCCGTTGTCTGCTCTCTATCAACGGTTCAGGGCGCGGTAATGCGGGTCGTTCAATTAGCAGTTCGGGTAATAGACGTGCCAGCTCAGTTATCCATATATCATCCAGAGCAGCAACCGCCGAACGGCACGAATCTGAGCGCAACCATGTAACTGCAGGTGAATACGCTAGTCCACGTTCTGACATGTAGCAGCGAGCGCTTGCGGTGGAAATACCTTGTGTGGAAGCCAATCCAACCATCTCTTCTGCGAGACGTGTCTTCCCAATACCCGCCTCACCCGCAACCAGCACCAAGTGAGATCTTCGTTGTACGACACACTGTTGCCAAGTCTCCAACAACATCCCCCACTCGTGTTGGCGACCGATCAAGGGAATTATGTGAGCAGACGTGTCTTGATAAGAGGATGAGGATAAGATCATCTCACTCGTATTTCTGAGCCATTCATACAACTTCTTGGTTTCCGAACTTGGCTCAACAGACAGTTCGCGTTTCAGCAGAGTTGCACACGTTTGGTAGGTGTGCAGTGCACCAGCGCGATCAGCGTTTAGAGCTTGGAGCCGCATCAGATGTCGATACGTACCTTCGCGCAGCGGATCGTGAATCAATAGACATTGAGCATATCTGATTGCTTCTGTATAGTCGTGTTGACGTTCAAGCAGATGGATCGATTTCCCTAAGCTGTCAATCAGTATGATTCGCAGGCGTTCACGTTCCGGTAAAATCCAGTCGTCATAGCAGCTAGGCAAAAGATCGCCCCGATATAGCGAAATAGCACGCTCTAGTCGTTCTTTGATCCGGCTTGAACTTCCGCCTTCTTGTGCTTCTTCTACTGCAGCAATCGCATTCTCAAAATCATCTACATCGAGGGAAAACGGAGCCATAGGTTGCCACTGTAGCGTTTTCGTGTGTACACACAGAAATCGATCCGCGTCAGGAAGAGCTTGGCGCAACAGGTGGAGCAAGTTTCGCAAATTCGTGCGAGCCTGCGACTCATTTGAATCGGGCCAGAGAAGAAATGCGAGATGTTGACGAGCCTGAGGAGCACTTCGATGTAACACCAAATATGCAAGTAGGGATTGCATGCGCGCGGTGTCTATACTTGTGACAGCTTCTGTGTTGTACACAACGCGAAAATCACCAAGTAGAGATACCTCTAAAATTGGCAGCTGAGGCGTTGGTTGCCTGTGATCCGTGTCCATGATAATCGAGTGTGTGCTTCACTACGCCCTGGGTACGATGGTAAGTCCGATCGGACGACTGAACCCTCCCGCGTCAAAGTGGAACGCTAAGAAAGTGCTGGACACCAGCAATAGACTCAGACGAGGGAGGCAAGCCAGAATAGGTACAGCCCACGGTAGCCACTACGCCAACAACGCCTACCAAGCCTTACTCCAAGCCTGGAATTTCCTACCCAGCACAGGCCGTACCGGCGTCAGCTATGACAATGCCATTCCAACTCACTACAAAATCGTCGATTTCTCCCTGAGCCGTCAGATTCAGAACAACGGAAGATCTTCTTTTAATTATCGCGCTGTTTATGTCGAAAGATCCCACAGAATGGAGAGCGTCACAACTTGGGGACAAAAAAGGAAGAGCCATGCCGCCGAGGCTATGTACCTTGCCTAGGGTGCGGCTTAGCATTGCACTTCGGACCATAACGAAGTATAGCGCAGGCAGATCGACCCGACGGCACATCAGATTGGCGCTGAATGGCGCTGATTTTGCTGCAAAAACTGGCTATGTCCCCAGCGTGTTACGCTCTCGCGATTTATAAGTTTATCAGCAAATATCGGGAACCGATTTGAGTGTGTGATCAAGCGAATGGTTTGGCCGGATTCCGCACTCAGGTCATCACTAACCACTCACATTTGGATTACCGGCGGTCATTTTCCTTTTGACACGACAGGATCATCGAGAAGGCCCGAGCTCTGCCCATTCCGTGTCCATATACCATCTCATGCTCATCAACGCCTCTGATGGCAATCTCAGGATGCTACAGCGGCATGTTCTCGATGACTATCATACCCTCCGAAAGCAATAATTGCCTGTGGCTTGCATCAGCTGTACTCTTAGGCTTCTTCCCGTACAGTTTCGTGTCCACGTAGAGTGCCTTCAGGCAGGCTTTCCAGAAAGAGATTGACGGTGTCGATAGGTCGGCGCCCCATGTTACGATAGCCCTGATGAGGGCGCTCGTGGTTGTAGTAAGTCAACCATTCGTCCAGGTCGTTCTGGAGTTGTTCAACGGACTCATAGAAGGTGGTGCGAAAGGCCGTACGGAAGAATTCATCAAGGACGGTACGGTTGAATCGTTCCACAAAGCCGTTGGTCTGCGGCTTCCGCACCTTGGTTCGCCGGTGTTCGATTTCGTTGAGCGCCAGATACAGCTCGTACGGATGGCTTTCTGTGCCGCAGAACTCCCGACCATTGTCGGTGAGCATGGCGTTAACCGGGATGCCGTGAGTTTCATAGAACGGAAGAACATCATTGTGGAGTACGGCCACTGCTGCCTCTGGACGCTTGGAGGTATGCAAGAAGCCGAAGGCTAAGGAACTATAGGTATCAACGACCACGTGCAAATAGACACGCCCCACGCCCTTGATGTGACCGACATGGAAGGTTTCTTGGCAAAGCAGTTCGCCAGGTTGGCTGGACTCGACATGTCTTTCCCGGAAAGCGGGATTCTGGTTTTCGATAAACTTGACCTGTTCGGCGCTCAGTTCAATGATCTGCTCTGCCTGTTGTTGCTCAAGCCTGAGCCAGCGGTGATAGCGTGTGCCCATCTCGTTGTCGTTCAGAATGCGCTGGACCGTCGGCGCACTGACCGTGATGCTGTCCAAGGCCAGGTGGTCACTGAGCCGATTACAGCCCCAGGCAGGGTGCGCTAGACTCAGAGCCACAATGCGCTCTTCTACCTCAGGCGGTGTGGTCAACGGATGAGAATGATGGATCGGCGGCAGATCTTTGAGCCCTTCCAGACCATGCGTCTGAAAGCGACGCTTATACTCGTAGAACTGTGTCCGTGATACGCCGCGCTGCCGGCACGCTTCCGACACATTACCAAGCGCCTCGGCCAGCTCAAGCACGCTCATACGTTGACGGACAATCTTGGTCTCCGGATTCATGCTCATCGTTCCCTCCAGATATGCAGCTAGATTTTACTACAGATCTGTATGGTACGATCCTTAAGAATACATCTCATGTCTCGGAGAGAATCCTCGATCTGCCGTATTTCCGCAGGGCTCAAATTGTACATGTGGAATATCAAAGCATTGAGGCGTGTCTCCAATAAAGGGACTTCCGGGCCAGCACCCTGCAGCACAACCAGACGTTCCACTAGTGCCTCAATTTTCATAGTTTCTTCTGTCGTCAAAAGTGGTACGGGTAGTTTCTCAACATAGACTCGCTTGAAACGAAGATATCCCTGTTGTATTGAAGAACTTGTATGGTGAATGAACCAATCGGTCACTTGAGAGTTCAGTATTCCAAGCAGGAAACGGTTTTCACCAGGGATAACAAAAAGAGTGGCATCTGGATATATACCTTCCGTGTCCATGGTGAATTCACTCTGGCGTGCTATGTCCGGCCATATTATCTTTGGTCCTTCGAGTTCGGTATAGTAGGCTGTGCTATCTTGGATCTCGTACCACTGATAATTCCCTGATTTTCGGCCATTAGGAGTGCCTGGTGTCAGTTTTTCTCGAAATGTTTCAAGATGCCTTTTAACTGCTGGATACTTCTCGATATCTATACCGCGCCGCGTGAAGAGCAAGAATTTCTGTTCCCGGTCCATTCTCCAACGTTTGACGTTTCTGCCACGTATCCAGGGCTTTATGATCTCCGCGGAATTGGGATCTGCGGCAATGAGATTCTTTCGGGTTTCATCATCAATCACAAATGCTTCGTTTAGGCCGGTTGTCACCCCTCTATAGAATGATATTCCGGCATGGTTCGACAATTCGGGACCACTTCTTCGCAGCTTGGCCAGCAATGCCAACACGTCTGGCCGTTCCAACGCCCATCCATCTGGTCGCAGTGATCTTTGCGCTATCGCCCATGCCCGCTGCTGCATGACGTCGCCGGTCTTCTCTACATCGTTGATGTCGTCGATGACGGCCACCTGCGCCGCAGCCTGCTGTACCGGTGGCTGATTACGCGTGGCGACGATGCACGGATAGGTCGTCGCCGTGAAGAGTGGCAGGTCGCCATAGTCAATGATGACGCGCAGGGTCGTGGTCGCGCCCAGGTGCTTGCGCAGCTTCTCGCCGTAACCAGCGCGCATGAACTTGTTGGAACTGATAAAAACGACCATGCCCGAGGGTTTGGACAATTGCAGCGCCCGCGCATAGAAGAACACGTAGAGATCGGCTGTGCCCGCGTAGACCTCGGGGTAGATCGCTTTGAGGCCCTGCTTATACGCACTGCCCAGCAGTTCCTGGCGCACATAGGGCGGGTTCGCCAAAACAATATCAAAGCCGCCGCGTTCTGCTGCTGACCCTGCCAACTCCATCTGTCCCGCCGTCGCGTTCACGATCTCCGACGCGGCCCCGCTCTGCGTCGCGCCAGTCCAATCGGGCCCGTCAAAGACCTCGGCGAATTCCACCACCCAGTCGAAGCCGTCGATCTGCCCGCTGGCGTGGGCCCAGGCGCGCATTTGACCGCGCAGTTCGTCGATCTGGCGACGCATCTCGACCTTCTGGCTGCCGTGGGCCTGCAGATAGCGGCTCTTGAGTTCGAAGTACTCGCGCACCTGCTGGTCGCGAAACATATCGGGTTTCAGGCCCGCCGGGCTGGGCGCGGTCAGGCTGTCACCCGCTTCGATCTTGAAGTCCAGGTTGGGCAGCGGCGGTGGCGTGTCACCCACATACTCCACGATCAGCGAGAGCCACAGCCGTAGCCGCGCAATGTTGACAGCAAAGGGGTCGATGTCCACGCCGTAGAGGTTGCGCTGGATGATCTCCAGCTTCTGGTCGTAGAGCGTCTGGTGGTCGGTGGTCGTCTTGCCCGCCAGCGCGCCGCGCAAGGCCATCAACTCATGCAGCATGCCCAGCAGATAGGCGCCGCTGCCACAGGCCGGGTCGCAGATCGTCGCCTTCCGCAACGCGCCTAGAATGTCGTCTGGCTCACGCAGGCCGGCCGGGTCGCGCGTTTCCACAAAGGCGGCAATTGCGTCCGGTTCCTCGCCGGAACAGGAGGTTTCCAGGTAGCCCTTGAGCGCCTCCTGGCCCATAAAAGCCACGACCGGCTTGGGCGTGTAGTAACTGCCCTGCTCGTGTCGTCCGGTCACCAGTTCCTCGAATATCTTGCCGAGCATTTCGGGGTCGACGGCCACTTCCACGTCGAGCGGCGTACTTTCGGTGATAGTGAAGTTGTAATGATAGAGCAACCGCTTGAGAATCAGGTCGATCGCGCGATCGGGCACGACGACGGCCGCGTTGCGGTCGGTGGCGTCCTCCTCGAACAGTCCACCGTTGAGATAGGGAACCCGGCCGATGCGATGCTGCAAGAATCCATCCGGATTGACGCCGACCACGTCGACTTCGTTGGGTGTGTTCAACCCGCTGAAAAAGAGCAAACGCAGCCGGTCACGATAGAAATTGTCGTCGTCGCCAGCCTCCACCGCGACCTGATGGGCCTCCCACAGCGCGTGCAGATAGTCCCCGCGTTCGTCAAGAATCAGCCAGCCCTTACGTTCCAAGAAGACAACGAAGAGCAGGCGGTTGAAGAGGCGCTGCGTAAAGAGCCGTTTCTCTTCCGCTACCAAGCCCGTGATTTCCCGCTCGACCTCCTCAAAGACTGTTCGATAGGTGGCGAAGAAATCACGCGTTACCGCCTCGACGTCAAAGGCCTCGTCGTGACGATTCTGGATGACGAACGGCGTCAGCCCGGTCAATCTTGGCGACAGCGACGCCACGTCGAGCAGGCTCAGCCGTTCCGTGGCTGTGCGTAGCCGCTGCTCCGGCCCGGCGGTCTCGTAAGGGCTGACGCTGATGCGCCTAAAGACGCGCCGCGCACGCGTTTCGGCGTCCTGTTCGTATTTGACGTTGACGAAGTGCCAATGCACCTGGTCTCGATCCGAAAAGACGAAGAGCGCATAGGGGTGCTCGCGCAGGAGCCTGCCGACAAGCACGCGTTCGTCGCCCAGCGACAATGGCTGTGTCTGGCCCTGGTTTGCGCCGCTCAGCTGGCAGTAGATGACCTGAAAGCCGGCATCCTCGCCGGCGGTGGCAAAGAGTTGGCGCGCCTCGCTCACCAGCGCTCGCATCTGCGGCGGCCAATTGGAGATCGACAGCGACGCGGCAGCGCGATCATAGTTGAGTTCGGCCCAAAACAGCTGTTTGAGCGCGTCCAGCTTACGCGTCGACAATGCACCTAACAAGCGCTGAATGGTTTGACGAACTTCATCGGACATTTCGACTCACCTTTGCTGAGCACTGATGTTCATTATGTAGCATTGCGAACGCTCTTACCCACGATACCCGTAGTCGGCCAGCCGTTGGCGAGCGATCGCCCGCTCTTCATCCGTAAACAACTCGGCAAATTCTGACCGCAGCACCTGCGCCTCCACTGTCAGGTCCAACGCGCCGCATTCCCAAAGCTCGGCAAAGCCGCTGGCCGGATGCGCGCTGTGCAACAGGGTGCGTGCGGTTGCCAGACCGCCGTCGTCGGTCACCATCTGCAGAAAATAGGTGGCGGTGTAGTTGCAACGTGTCTTGGCGTTGCGGTAGAGATCCAGCATGGCAGAATGAAACTGGGCTTCCAACGGTGTCATGGCCTGGGCTTTCTGCTATGGGTGTCGGTGCCGCGCAGAATTCGGGTCCGGGCACCTACTAGATGAATCGATTGTGGGACCGGTTTACCTTCGCAGATTAGAGCAATTGGTCCATCCATCGGGGATCCAGGTTCTGTTTGGGTTTTCTTGGAGCAGCCTGATTTACAATTTCGGAAATCATAACACACCGCCGATCATGCTTCAACGGTAGTGCGCTACGTGGTAGGGCAGATCACCGGTCTGGACCACAAGACTACCTGTCGCGGCCGACAAGAGTTGGTGCTGGATCTGGAAGAGCGACCGCTAGAACGGGTGCGTCTGCCCGGTGCAGGTCGGCCTGCAACCGAAAAAACTACGGTGCCAAAGTTGACTTGAGTGGTCGTTGTTCCAGTTCATCGAGATAGACATCAGGGTCTGGTCTGAAACGCAGTTGACGCCGTCGTTGGAAGCAGCGACCCTCAAGTTCATTCCATGCGTAATCGGGCCCAAAACGATGGCCATTTCTGGTGCAAACCGATCAGTGATTCTGGCTGATGCCAATCAGTGAATCTGGTCATGCCGATCACACTGTTGTTGCGTTGGTATGAGCAAGGGACGTTCAGAGCGGAGTGGTAAGGGATATGACGACACTGGATAATCTCAAGCCAATTGGGCATCCTCTGAGGAAAACAAACCAAGGAGGGTGTCATGTCACAGACGAGGTTATCCATGCAAACGATGGCGCAAACAGCGCCCGTGCCGATCGAAGAGATACTGCGTTTAAAGTATGGGAAGGGGCTAAGCCACTGGGAGATAGGCTGGAGTTGTGGGGTGTCGGTCCACGCCAACATCCGCGCGCATGATCGCTATGATCGGAATCCATGATCGCTTTCGCCGGAATATACAGCTTGGACGGGAATGCATGGCCCTGATGGTCAATCTGATCTATCAGAAACGTGCGATCCCGTTGGTCTGGACGGTTGTGCAAAGTCCGAAAGGCCATATGAGTGCTGAAGAGCACATTGCGCTGCTGCGGCAGTTTCAAGCGCTGACCTCCGAAGATCAAGCGGTCATTCTGCTCGGTGACGGTGAATTCGACAGCATTGAACTGCAGAGTTATCTTGCCCAGCAGCAGTGGCAGTATGTCTGTCGTACAGCCAAGGATACCTGGGTCCTGTGTGAAGACGAATGGATTCAGCTCGATGACTGCGCCATCCCTGACCTTTGTCAGGCGCTGGAGAATGTCGCCTTCACAACTGCCGAATATGGTCCTGTCACGGTCGTCATCTGGTGGGACAAGGCCTATCGGGCACCCATTTTTCTCGTCTCCAACCTG
>JACFMY010000294.1 GCA_019455155.1 Caldilineaceae bacterium | reverse complement strand
CAACATTGGAAAGAGGAGTTACTGACCGCAGACGACAGTGACGCGGTGACGACCCTGCGCGAAGTGGCCGACCGCCACGGCGGCGAGGTCTGGTTCCAACACACCGGTGGAGCGGGTAGCGCCTATTTCCGTCTGTTGCTGCCCCGTTCTGTAAGCGCCGGCCGCCCGGCCGCAATCGCCGAGCTCGCGCCGCCTGCCATGTTGGAAAGCCGGCCCGAATATTACGACTTCGATCTCTTCCGCCGGCCCGTATCGCGGCCTGATCTGGAAGACCGCAACCTACGCGAACTTACCTACACTGTCTTTGACACAGAAACTACCGGGCTGACGCCAGGGCTCGATGAGATCGTGGCCATCGGTGCGTTGCGTATCGTGAATGGCCGGTTGCTACGCCAGGAGGTATTCGAGCAGCTGGTCAGTCCCGGCCGTCCCATCCCCAGTGCGGCCAGCGCGATTCATGGCATCACGGATGAGATGGTGCGTGACCAGCCGCCCATCGAGGTTGTCTTGCCGCGGTTCCAGCATTTTGTGGAGGATACGGTACTCGTTGGCCATAATGTGGCATTTGATCTGCGCATGTTGCAAGAAAAGGAGGCCAATACCGGAGTTTGCCTTGTTGCCCCTGTATTGGATACACTGCTTCTGTCCGCCGTTCTGCATCCGGAGGCGAGCAGCCACAGTCTGGAGGCGCTTGCTCTCCGATTCGGAGTCGTTGCCATAGGACGTCATACGGCACTGGGCGATGCCATGATGACAGGTGAGGTTTTTCTGCGAATGCTCCCGCTATTGGAAGCCAAAGGTATTTCGACGCTGCGCGAGGCGCATGAGGCGGCAAGGCAAACTTATTTCGCCCGCATTGACTACTGACGGAGGCGACGACCCCATGCCTGCCAGGATACTGGTTGCTGATGACGATACGACCCTGCAACGGTTGGTGCTGCACACCCTCAAGAATGAGGGCCACGAGGTCATTGTTGTGGGGGATGGACAACAAGCGCTTGACAAGATTGAGAGTGACAAACCTGATCTGGTCATTCTTGATGTCATGATGCCGGTGTTGAACGGCTTCGAGGTCTGTGCCCATCTGCGCGAGAATCCAGCAACGATGACGTTGCCGGTAATCATGCTGAGCGGCTTGGGGCAGGTGCAAGAAAAGGTCACCGGCCTGAAGGCAGGTGCGGATGAGTACCTGACCAAACCCATCGACCCGCGTGAGCTGGCCGTCCGGGTAGAGGTGCTGTTACAACGCAACCGCGTTTTGCGGGCGAGCGCCACCTCGAAGGCGGGGAATGTCATCAGCCTGATCGGCGCAAAGGGCGGAGTTGGCACGACCACGTTGGCTGTCAATCTAGCCGCTGTCCTGGCGCAGCAGGGAAAGAGCGTCATTCTGGCAGAGCTGCGGAACGATTTCGGCACCCTGTCGGCGCAGCTTCGGGCTACCCCTGATAAAGGCCTTTCCGATCTCCTCAAGATGGATGCGGGAGCCATCACCGACCGGGTGGTATCCAGCCATCTTTACGCTACACACTTTCATGTTCGAGTTCTCTTCGGCCCACAGCAGGCTGACGCCTACGGCAACCTGGATGCGGCTCACACTGGCGCGATCCTCGGTCACATGATGACACTGGCCGACTTTGTCCTGATTGATCTGGCGCCCATTGCCAGTGTCGTGACAGAAACGGCGATCAAGAGCAGCAACCACGTGTTCGTGACCACTGAACCTGAGATTGCCTCTGTTGCCGCCACGACCCTGCGGCTCAAACAGATCGCTGATTGGGCAAGCAATGTTGCGGTGTCGGTGATTATTGTCAATCGTCAGGGAACCATGTTGTTGGCGCTACGTGAAATCGAGAACCGGCTTGGCCGCAGGCTTGCTGGCGTGGTGCCGCCTTCGGCCGAGGCATTGGGGGTTGCTATCCAATATGGCACGCCCCTGGCCCTTTATCAGTCCAACCATCTGGCCATGAGCAATATTCGAGACCTTGCCACTCGACTTGCTGCCAACCAACCGCTCACCCCATCTGCCTAGTAACTGTCTCGTAACTGTATTGATCTGTTGGCTGTTACAGTGTCTGAATCCTGGCAAAACATACACCCGCTATCATCGCCAGTACAACGCGACGTACCAACAGCTGTTGCGACTGCAGATGCACGACCCAACAAATCGACAGGAGCATACCGATGACCCAACCTATGCCGGCCGGCGTGGAAATCGTCGGCAAGATTACGCCTGCCGTGGAGGAGGTGCTGACTCCAGAGGCCCTGACCCTGCTGGCTGACCTCCAGCGCACGTTCAATTCCCGGCGCCTTGAATTGCTTGAGCGCAGGCGAGCCCGCCAACAGCGCTTTGATGCAGGCGAGATTCCCGGCTTTCTACCGGAGACGGCCCCCATACGCAGCGCCGACTGGAAGGTGGCGCCCGCGCCAGCTGACCTAAACGATCGCCGCGTGGAGATCACCGGCCCGAGCGAGCGCAAGATGATGATCAACGCGCTAAACTCAGGCGCCTCAGTCTTCATGACCGACTTTGAGGACGCCCTCTCTCCCACATGGGAGAATGTCATTGATGGGCAGATCAACTGCAGTGACGCGGTACGCCGTACCATCTCCTTTGTCAATCCGGACGGCAGACAGTACCGGCTCAACGAAACCATCGCTACCCTTTTGGTGCGACCGCGCGGCTGGCACCTGGTCGAGAAACACGTGTTGGTAGATGGGACGCCGGTTTCAGGCAGTCTCTTTGACTTTGGGCTCTACATGGTGCGCAACGCCAAGGAGCTGTTGCGCCGCAGCAGCGGGCCGTACTTCTATCTCCCGAAACTTGAGAGCCATCTGGAAGCGCGCCTGTGGAATGATGTGTTCAATTATACCCAGGACAAGCTGGGCATTGCGCGTGGCACGATTCGGGCCACAGTGCTCATCGAGACCATTCTGGGAGCCCTGGAAATGGAGGAGATCCTCTACGAGCTGCGCGAACACGCGGCCGGACTCAACGCGGGCCGGTGGGATTACATCTTTAGCGCCATCAAGAAATTCGCCAAGCGCGAGGATATGATGCTGCCCGATCGCGCCCAGGTCACCATGACGGTGCCGTTTATGCGCGCCTACACGGAGCTGATGGTGCATACTTGCCATAAGCGAGGCGCCCATGCCATCGGCGGTATGGCCGCGTTTATTCCCAATCGCCGTGACCCTGAGGTGACTGAGAACGCGTTGGCAAAGGTGCGCGAGGACAAGCTGCGCGAGTTTGGCGACGGCTGTGACGGCACCTGGGTTGCACACCCGGACCTGGTGCCCACGGTGCGCGAAGTGGCGGACGATTACCTGGGAGCAAGGCCAAACCAGAAGGATCGGTTACGCGAGGATGTGAAGGTGGCCGACCGTGAGATAACGACCGTGGGTGTGCCAGGCGGTGAAATCACGGAAGCGGGACTGCGCCTGAACATTAGCGTGGCCCTCCAATATATCAACTCGTGGCTATTGGGCAACGGCGCCGCGGCCATCAACAACCTCATGGAAGATGCAGCCACGGCTGAGATCTCACGCTCCCAAATCTGGCAGTGGATTCACCATAATGCGAAGCTCGCGGATGGCCGTCCCGTGACCCGCTCGCTCTACGCGCAGCTCCGCGCTGAAGAGCTTTCCAAGCTTGGTGGCTCCGGACCCCAACGCTATGAGGACGCGGCGGAAATCCTGGATACACTCTGCCTGGCCGATGATTTCATCGAGTTTCTCACCTTGATTGCCTACGATTATCTTGACTGATTGGTGCGAGCGGAACGGTTCACATCATTGGATCAATTCCCAGTTGAAAAGGGGGATGGCCACCTGTGCCACCCCCCTTTTTTACCCAATGGACGCCTCAGATGATCGGACGGTCCCAGCGTATCTCGTCACCTGTGCGCTGGAACGGCCGGCCAGGAATGCGGTGAGCTAACTCTTGGCACAGATGTAGAAGTTGTTGAATGGGTCATGGGGCAGTTGCTTCACTTCGACAGAGGAAAAGCCCGCATCGGCCAACATCTGCAACGCTTTTTCTTCGCCCCACATCGTACCCAAGCCCGCACCGCCTTGGGCCAAGGAAACCGTCATACAGTGCATAGTAGAGGTGGTGTAGAGGAACGGCCCCATCGGGTGGTCAAGATTTTTGTGCAAGTAACTTGACGCCGCGATGTCCTGCATCAAGTAGACACCGTCCTGGCGCAGCATCCGGCATATATTCTCGAGAACGAGATCGGGCTGAGCCTGGTCGTGGATGGCATCGAATGTGCAGATCAGATCGTAGCGGTCACGTTCATCGAGTGTTGCTGCATCCTTGACCTCAAAGCTCACATTGGTCAACTTCTTCCCCGCGGCCTCCCCACGCGCGCGCGCGATGGCATCCGCTGAAAAGTCATAGCCGGTAAAGCGGCTGTTCGGAAAGGTCTTTGCCATCAAGATCGCGGCACGACCACGGCCACAGCCCAAATCCAGCACGTCGATTCCATCCTGCAATTCGCCGGTCAGGCCAGGAACCAGTGGGAGAATCTCGTCAATGAGGGCTGCCACCACGGTTTGACCGCTCTCCTCCGCCATCACGTCGTGGAAGCGGTAGAATTCTGCGTAGGGAACGCCGCCACCCTGGCGAAATGCACGAATGACCAGTTCCTCCACCGCGCCATACATGCCGATGTCCTGGGCCCAAACCGCCATGTTGTTCGGGCTTGCCGCGCGCGTCAACAGTGCAGCATGTTCAGGGGGCAGGTGATAGGCGCCTCCGTGTGGCTCCCCGTTGAGGAAATCGGGGCTGTACTGGACAATCCTACCTGTGACCATCGCCGCCAACCATTCACGCACATACCGTTCATTCAGACCGGCGGCTTCGGCACTCTGCCCACTGGTGGCTGGAGGCAACATCGCCATCGTGTCGAACAAGCCGGTCCGGTGACCAATGCTGATCATCAGGGTTAACGCGCCGCCGTTCAGAAACCCAACAATCTGCTCCGCGAACGCTTCCATCTTCTGTGTATCTAGCGTGTTTGTGCTCATCGTGACCTCCTGGTAACGAAGCATACCTGCCGGGAAGGGTGGCATCTCGCCACCCTTCCGTCAAGCCTTTCCAAGCCAGTGCGCCTGTACATCTGTGGCTGATGCCTACTGGCTGACCCGAATCTCAAAGCGCAGGTTCACAGCCATCTGCTCGTTGTAACCGAGCAATTCCTGGATGGCTTCACCCCGCGCGCGCTTGAAGCGCCCGGTCCCGCCGGTGATAGCGCGAGCAAAGGGCTGGTTGTAGCTGGCTGTTTCATAGCCTTCGGTCACAAGCGTTGCGTAGCCATACTCCTCGCCAAACTCGAAGTATTGGGTCGTGAACGCCATGGCGCCCGCTTCGGCGTGAGCGCCATCGCCGATAATCCAGCCACGGCAAATCCACTTGCCGAGAACCTTGTCCGGGAACTCCGGTTCGCCATTGGGCAACACGCCGTTGCTCCCGTTCAGTGTGCCGTAGGGATAGATATAGCCCATCGTCATGAAGGTGTTGCCGTGTGCTGGCATACCATCGTCATACACTGGCGCCTCGTCAAAGACGAACAGATGGGGATTGTCTACCACATCGACTTTGATGACTTCCACAACGGGTCCCTGCTTGTGGCCAGGCTCCTTGTCTGGATTGGACAACGCTTGCGGAACCGCCAACAGGGGTGACGCTGTCGCCGTGCAGCCGGAGAGCACAACCGTGGCTACGAGGATGCAGACAATGAGGCTGCGAACGACGAAACGATAGGCAAATAACGTATAGAGTTTTGTAGACATTGGAATCCTCCTCAAGTCTGAACATCACGGACCCACCCATTAAGGTGAACCCGCATATCTGAACGGCTGGCATGACCATCGCGTGCGGTTCGGGGGCGTGCCCTTGCTCTACACCTGATGGCCCGCTACGTTCGTACACAATAGCTGCGATCTGTCGCCAACGTCATCAGACTAAGGTTTTCAATTTGGGTTGCTTTGTCGGCTGGCCGGGGATGTAAACCATTACAAAAGACAAACCCTGGCTCTGCCATGGCCTTGAGGCGAGGGGCGCAGCTTGGTGGGAAGATGGCCGTCCAACGTGGCTACAGCAGGGAATGTCTCCTGGCTTGCGCGATTGCACTCACGCGGTTTTGCACACCTAGTTTGCCGTAGATGCGGCTCGTGTAGGCCTTAACGGTGCCCAGCGCAACGACGAGTCTATCTGCAATCTGCTGGTTGGTCAGCCCGTCCGCCATCAGGTGCAACACATCAAGTTCCCGCGGCGTCAAGGGTTCAACCAGAGTTTGCTTGGCGTCGGGGGCCGGGCTCGCCGGCGTTGTCGGCACAACAGATTGGCGATCTTCCAGGGTTACCAGTGAGGTCTGCAAATCCGTGGCAGTTAGCTCCAAATCACGGTTCTCACCCTGTGCGATGGCATCGGCGTACACATCGGGCGGGACAACATCAGCATGTGTGTCGAGTAGTCTCTTTGCGCGCGCCTTGACGTCGCTGGCAGCAGATGGTTGGCTGTGGACGAAAGCCAGCGTTGTCAAGGCTTGTTGTGACTGTCCACACTGGAGCAGTAATTCGGCTACGCTGGTTAAAATCGAGAAGGCAAGCGAGCGCAGCCGGCTCCGCATGGCGATCTGCAATGCCCGCAGCAAGTGTTCCCGGGCGTCCAGGTAGTTCCCTCGCGCGCAAGCTACATTGCCCAAGGCATCAAGCGTGGCGGCTAGCCCGCCCAAGTCCCCGGTCCCATCATAGAGACGGAGGCTTTCCCGAAAGAGCTGTTCGGCTTCCTCGCTCTCTTGCGCATGCAGCGCGATTTGGCCCAAATGCCTGAGCGCTACCGCCATCCCTTCGCGATCGTTGTACTGCCGGCGGATGGCGTAGCTGGCGCGATAGTGTTGTCTGGCCTTCTCATATTTCCCGAGCAAGTAGGTGACCAAGCCCAGATCATTCAACGTATAGGCCTGCGACCATCGATCATTTAGCTCCTGGGCCAGGCGATGCGCTTCGAGGGCAGATTCTTCTGCTGCCTGGTAGCGGCCTTGCGCCACCAGCGCGCTGGTCTGGACATAGTATGTCGTCGCGAGGTTTCGCCGGTCACCACGCGCCTCTTGCTCTCTGCGTGCTTCTTCGAGCAGCCCAGTACCGCGTGCAAACTCCCCTTTAAGGATAGCAAGCATCGCCAAAGCACCCAGGGGATCGCTTCCTCCGTCAGAAATAGGGGCTGCACCCAACCGTTCGTACAGGGCTTGAGCCTGGTCCAACGATGTCTCGGCTTCTTCCAACCGCCCAAGGCGGATACAGAGCCAACCATATTGGACGCAAACCTCGGCCAGGGCCACCGCTGTCCCGGCGGTGGGCTTTCCGGCCTCCAGTTTGCGAATGGCAGTGTGCAAGGAGTCTGCACCCTCCTGAAAGCGGCTGCCATAATGCCAGAACCACGCGAGCGCATGCAGAGATTGGCGGATTTCTTCAACCCTGGTGTGCTCGACGGCCCATTGCCACGCTGCTTCAAGGTTGTCAAGCTCGCCTTCCATTTCCCGCATCGCGTCCACTTGGCGGCCGGCGTGTATGTCGTCCAGCCGTTGGCGCAGGAAGTTGGCGAAATAGCTGCAGTGCCGCTCTCGCACATCAACCCCATCCGCTGACGCCATCAAATGCTCTTCCCCATACTGGCGGAGCAGCCCGTGGAGGTGATAGCAACCACGGCCGTCCCATTGCAACAGAGACTTGTTTATCAATGCCGAAAGCGTGGGCGGTGCCGCGGCGGCGATCTGTTCAGCCGCTCGGAGCCGAAAAGTACCCCGAAAGACCGACAATTGCTTGAATGCGTCCCGTTCCTGTGGGCTAAGGTAGTTCCATGTCTGGTCAAAGACTGCGCGCATGCTACGGTGACGTTCTGGCATGTTACGCAGGGTGGAAGCAAGGAAGTCGATATTGTTCTGAATTCCGGCAGCGATAGTCTCGCAATCTATCGTTCCTGCCCACGAGGCCGCCAGCTCAAGCGCAAGTGGAATTCCGTCGACCAGGCGGCAGATCTGGATGACAGCCGGCATTTCATTGTCCAACGAGAAGTGCGGGTTTACCCGGCGGGCGCGCTCGGTGAAAAACTGCACAGCTTCATACGCTCCCGCATTAGCTTCCCCCTCCTGGGCTGGTGCTTTCAT
>JACFMY010000293.1 GCA_019455155.1 Caldilineaceae bacterium | reverse complement strand
TGCTTTATAGCTTCACGCAGATATTCTGTAGCTCGGTGTAGAATTTTAGGGAGTGGACTCCCCCTTCGCGGCCAATACCGGAGTGTTTACTTCCGCCAAATGGTGTACGTAAATCACGCAACATCCAACTGTTTACCCAACAAGTTCCAACGCCCAACTGCTGCGCGACGCGATGAGCACGGCTGGTATTTTCACTCCAAAGTGCCGCACCTAGGCCATAGCGTGTGTCGTTGGCCAGTGCGATCACTTCATCCTCACTATCAAAGGGACGTACATGACAACAAGGGCCAAAGATTTCCTCGCGCACAATGACAGAGTCATCCGAGAGACCCGTCCAGATAGTAGGCTGCACCCATGCGCCACCGGCTAGCTCACCAGGCATTTCTGGCACGCCGCCGCCCGTAATTACAGTAGCACCTTGTTCAATCGCTCGCTTGTAGTACACCAACACCTTGTCGCGATGGTTCTGACTAATCAATGGGCCAAGGGTTGTTCCGGGGTGATTCCACGCGCCGAGCACCAAGTGTTCCGCGCCGGTCTTCAGCCGGACCACGAATTCGTCAAAGATCGCTCGCTCCACGTAAAGGCGTTCGGTGCTAAGGCAGATTTGACCGCAGTTATCGAACACCGAACGCAGTGTACCCGCGACGGCCTTGTTCATGTCACAGTCGGCAAAGACGATGCCGGGATTCTTACCTCCTAACTCGAAACTGATATCGCGCACGCCGCTCGCTGCAGCACGCATGATGGTCTCTCCCGTGCTCGTTTCACCCGTAAAGGTAATGGCATCCACATCGGGATGCTCCGTAAGGAAGGCACCAGCTGAATCGGGTCCAAAACCATGCACCACATTGTACACGCCCGGCGGTACGCCGGCCGCGTTCATTACGTCGCCTAGCAAAGCGGCGGTTGTGGGTGTCTCCTCGGAGGGTTTGACCACCACTGAATTTCCGCAGGCCAATGCCGGAGCGACCTTCCAAGTCATCAGTAGCAACGGCATGTTCCAAGGGCTAATTACACCAATCACACCCTTGGGTTTGCGCACAGTGTAACTGAGCGCACCGGCACTATCCTTAGTATCAAGCATAAAGCTCTCGGCGGCAAAACCCTTTAGAGCTTCGGCGAAGAAACTGAAATTGGCCGCACTGCGGGGAATATCAATTTGACTAGCTACTTGCTTCGGCTTACCAGTGTCCCCGCATTCGGCGTCGAGGAACTCATCAAAACGCGCGTTGATACCATCAGCGATACGGTGCAAGACCGCCGTACGCTCGTCTAGTGAAAGACGGCTCCAAGGACCTCGCAACGCGGCGCGTGCCGCAGAAACTGCAGCCTCGATCTCCTCGTGACCTCCCTCGTGGGTCTCACCGATCTTTGCTCCAGTCGCCGGGTCGCGGTTGACGAAGCGCCGGTCGCTGACCGAACCGACGTATTTGCCGCCGATGAAATGTTTGACTTCTCGCATGTTATTCTCCATCCTCTCGAATCATCTGGAAGTCGTGGGTTGAAGTGCCACTGTCCCACATGCCCGCAGCCCCCATCTTGCGCCAAACTGACACCAGTACTCTCTTTTAATCAGTATTAAAGTTGGCCAGCGAAAACGATCACTTCCCAATTCTATTGCTCCCGACCTTTCGGTAAATCCGTCACGCACCCTTTGTAGCTCGCTGCGATCCAGCATTGAACAGGTCTCGGGGTAACCACAGACAATATTCTGAACCCTAGGGAGCCTCTGATTAAGTCCCAAAGTTTGCGACAATACACGCATTATTTGGAACGGGTTGAAAACGATGAAACAGCAAACGTTTGCCGCTGGGGAATTTGAGCAATTTCGAAAACCAACCCGGCGAGAGAAGTTTCTCTCGGAGATGGATGCTGTAGTTCCATGGGATCAGCTTAGTGAACTCATCGAACCCCACTACCCCAAAGCGGGAAACGGGCGCCCACCCATTGAACTGCAACGGATGCTGCGCATCTACTTCCTCCAACACTGGTTCAACCTGTCGGATCCGGGCGCCGAGGAAGCGTTGTACGAATCTCGCTCCATGTGTCTTTTCGCCGGCATTGACCTTGGGCGTGAGCCGGTTCCCGACGAGACGACGATTCTCAATTTCCGTCATCTGCTGGAAAGGCATGATCTGGGTGAAGCCTTGTTTGAGGCGGTTGGGCGCTACCTTCAAGAACAGGGCCTGAAGATCGCCAGCGGCACCATTGTCGACGCCAGCATTATCTCGGCGCCCAGCTCGACCAAGAATAAAGACAAAACACGCGATCCCGAGATGCATCAGACCAAGAAGGGAAACCAATGGTATTTCGGCATGAAGGCGCACATTGGCGTTGACAGCAAAACCAAGATGATTCATTCGGTGGCGGCGACCGCCGCCAATGTGCATGACTCTCAGGTACTTGGCGAGCTGCTGTATGGGGATGAAACGCGTGTCTGGGGAGACTCGGCCTATGCGGGCCAAAGCGAGGTCATTCGTCGTGTTGCGCTGCAGGCCAAAGATTTTACCCAGGCAAAAGGCTCTCGGCATAAGCAGCTGGGTGAAGTGGGCCGATTGCGCAACCGAACGAAGTCGAGAGTTCGTGCCAAGGTAGAGCATGTCTTTGGTGTCATGAAACGCATCTTTGGTTTCACCAAAGTGCGCTATCGAGGTCTTGCCAAGAACGCCCATGCCTTGTTTGTACTGAGCGCTTTGACCAATCTGTACCTGGCGCGACGACGATTGCGATGCCCGACATAGGATTGGTGCGCCTGATAAACCGGAACGGCTCAGAGAAAAGTTAGAAAACGGCCCATATTGAGCCGCATACTGCCAGAAAACGCTCCTTATGATGAAAAACACGAGCATAGTGAATCGGCCGTGCTGGTTTTCATAACTTATTCAGACGTTCCCTAGGGTCAACTGCTCCGATTGAGTCTTTACATCTGACATACAGGGCTGGAAAAAATCTACGTCATTTTCGTGAGTTGGCTCTTCCAAATTTTGCCGGTGGGGCCGACGGGTAATGTTGCCACTATCACCACTTTATTTGGCCGCTTGTATGGTGAGAGGAGAGGTGCGACGTGTTCGTCAATATCACCATCGCTCATCTTCCACCCAGGCAAGGGTTGAACGAAGGCGATGATCTCCTCGTCACCACCTCTTACCGGACGACCAATAACGGCGCATTGGGCCACGCCTGGATGGCTGGCGATGGCAGTCTCAACCTCGCCGGGATAGACATTGAACCCGGACCGAATAATTATCTCCTTCGTCCGTCCGACAATGGCATAGTTGCCACACGGAAGCCTAACGGCCAGATCGCCTGTGACAAACCATCCATCGGGTCGAAAAATGCTAGCAGTGGCTTCGGGGTTGCGATAGTACCCCATCATGAGCGACGGTCCTCGGACCCACAGTTCCCCGACTTCGCCGTCAGTAACGTCACGGTCCTTGGCAACAAGCTTAATTTCAGTGCCTCCTTGGGGGATCCCCACGCTTTCCGATGCAGCGTTTGTACCCAGCTCTGTGCGAAGTATCGGTGTGCATTCGGTCATCGCGAAACCGTTGCAAAGAGGCATACCAAACACCTGTTCGACCCTCGCTTTCAGGCTGGGATCGAGGGGGGCTCCTCCTGTAATCAGATTGCGTAAACGATGCCCCATCAGGTTACGGTCTCGCTGCTGGAGATAATCCAAGAGGCGTGCGAACAATGTTGGTACACCCATCAACACAGTTATTTCTCCCCGCTTGAGTGCGCCCTCCAGCTCTTCTAAATCAAGCCGCGGCACCAGTCGTGTCGTCGCTCCAGCCCATACGCTGGTCATGATGTACATGGCCACCCCCATGATGTGGGAGAGTGGTGCCAGACCGTACAATCGGTCCTCCGGACCGATTCTGCGAGCAGTCGCCGTACTCGACCCCATGTTGAGCAAAGCCCGGTGACTCAGCATCACAACCTTAGGTTGCCCGGTGGTTCCAGAGGTAAACAGCAGCAACCCCACCTGCCGGTCATTTTCCGGATGAACTCGTTCAGGCACCGCCGCTGCGTCTGTGGCTTCGAAGGCTACTTTACCGATGGGAAGGTCTAGAATCTCGGTATCCATAGCGGCGGCATGGTTCAACGCCGCGCGTGAATTTTCAATGAGGTAGGCAATCAAGCGGGCCCCGAGGGACTGTTTCATCGCCGAGATCTCACCCTCGGAAACTCGTGCGTTGACTATCGCTGGCCACGCGTCAATACGCTGTGCAGCAAACATCAGCACTACGGTACTGATGCTATTTTCAGCCACAATCATAATCCTATCGCCCGGCCGCACCCCGCAATCGACGAGAGTATCGACCGACGCGGATATGGCTGCCGACAACTCACTGTAGCTCACTCGACCGCTACCGACTTCCTCAAAGGCCGTCTGTTCTGGTGCCTCGCGTGCCCAATGCAAAACAGGTTCATACGCGCGTGCAGGCAGGTCTGTAATCGACACCGTTATATCTCCCCGTCACGTTTCCCGGCGGTATGCTTGCAACCCAGGCTTATAAGATTGGTTCTTCCGGGTTTACTGTGGGTTGTGCGGACACAGTTCCCCCTCTCCCCCAGCCCCTCCCCCGCGAGGGGGGAGGGGAGTTGACACTCCCTCTCCCTTGATGGGAGAGGGCTGGGGAGAGGGTGACTGACGATCCCTGATGCTTCCACGCCACCCACAGAAAAGCCTGAAGGACCATAAGATTTCTCGTCGAGGAACTGTCTCATACCCTTTTCACGACCACGCTCCGGATCGAGTGCAATGGTTTGGTCGAGCTTGGCGCGCAGGTATTCAGACGATTGCTCCCACGACAGACTCTTCGACATCTTGATGGCGGTTTTTGTTGCTCGCACCACCATCGGATTTTTCTCCAAGAGACTCTTCGCCACCTCGATAGTTCTGTCCTTAAGGCGATCTTTAGGAACAGCCTCGTTAACCAACCGCATGTCCGCAGCCTTGCGGCCGTCGAAATTCTCACCGGTCATGGCGTAGTAAAGGGCATCGCGCTGGCTCATGACCTCGGTCAGTACTTTAGAGACGATTCCCCCGGGGATAATGCCCCAGTTCACCTCGGACAGCCCGAAAACGGCATCCTCGGCTGCAATAGCGAGGTCGCAGGCGACCAGCGGAGTGAATGCGCCGCCGAAGCACCAGCCGTTGACCATAGCAATGGTCGGTTTCGGATAGTCTACAAGGCGGCCCCATTGCCACGCCGCATTAGCGCGGTAGACTTGAGCTTTTTCCATCGGGTTCATCTTATCTACAGCACGGAAGTAGTCTTGGAGATCCATACCTGCAGACCACGAATCGCCGACGCCGGTCAATACCAATACGCCGCAGGATTCGTCTAGTTCCAACGCATCCAGTGTGGCGAGCATCTCGAACGCCAACTCAGCACTCATCGCATTGAGTTTCGCCGGACGATTGATCGCTACCCAGGCTATTCCGTCTGCGATGTCAACAACTACATCCTTACCCCACGGTTTACCTTCATGTACAGTGTTCGAGTTAGTCATCAAATGTTCCTCTTACTGAATAGACTTGATTTGACGTAATCCCTTACGCTTCGGCGGCAAACAACCCCCCGCCCGCAGCCAGTCGGGACAGGTGATGATCGGCATCTCCGAATAGAATATCGATCGCTGTGAGACGTTGCACGTAATGACCGATATCATGCTCAATAGCGAGTCCAATGCCGCCATGAAGCTGAATCGCCTGCTGGCCGATCAGACGTGCCGAGCGACCGATTTGCACTTTGACGGCCGCCAGCGCCTGTCGTCGTTCACGCGCATTCGAATAGTCAGCCATCATCGTTCCGAACATCGCCATGCTGCGACTCTGCTCGAGTGTTACCAACATGTCGACAGCACGGTGCTGAAGTACCTGGAACTTACCAATAGCAGAGCCGAACTGGACGCGGGTTTTGAGGTACTCGACGGTCCTCTCGTGTGCGGCAGCCATCGCCCCCACTGCTTCAGCGGCTAAGGCCGCGATGGCATGGTCAAGTACCCGTTCAATGATTGGCAGGGCTTCGTCGGCTTCACCAATCACCGACTCTGGCCCTACTCTCACGCCGGTCATCACTACATCCGCAGCGCGTCGTCCGTCAATGGTCGCGTATATCGTGCGTAGCAATCCATGGGCGGTGTCATCGACCAAAAACAAACCTATCCCGCTTTTGTCTGGGTGGCTGCGCTCAGTACGAGCCGTAATAATCAAGGCATCAGCACAATCGCCGTGCAACACCATGGTCTTAGCGCCGTCGAGCACCCAACCGTCCCCGTCATGCCTGGCCGTGGTCCTGATGTGCGTCGGATCATGACGTGATGTTGACTCAGTGTGCGCGAAAGCGAGTCGCCATTCGCCCGAAACGATGCGCGGTAGAAGCGCCTTACACTGCTCCTCATCGCCGCCCTCGCGTATCAACCCCCCACCTAATACCACTGTTGCCAGATAGGGCTCGAGGGCGAGAGCACGTCCCAACGCCTGCATGACTATCATGGTCTCGACCGGACCACAGCCCATTCCGCCATGCCGCTCTGCAAAGGGGATGGCAAGTAGACCAAGTTCGGCGTACTGCCGCCAAATCTCTAGACTCCACCCTTCTGCGCTGGCGGCAAATCCCTTTCGCGCCTCAAAGTCGTAGGTGTCAGACATTAGCCGCTCGACGCTGTCAGCGAGCAGACGTTGTTCCTCGGTGAACTCAAAATCCATGGTCAAAGCTCAAGAGCAATCTTGGCGAGAATGTTCCTCTGGATCTCGTTTGAACCTCCGTAGATGGAGAATTTCCGCCAATTGAGATAGTTGGGTACGACCATATCGAGCCATTCATGCTCAGAGTCCAGTGCAACGTCTGGTGACGCTGCGCGCAATGCGTAAGGACCCGCAAGATTAAAGTATAGTTCGGAGATTGCCTGCAAAATTTCTGAACCACGAATCTTAATGATTGATGCCGCAGGATCGTTCCCTTGTACTTCCCGTTGTTGCTCAAGGGCAAGTAGCCGCAACGTCGTGATTTCGTGGGCTTTGAGTTGCACTTCGACGGAGGCGACGCGATTCCAAAAGGTTTCGTTTTCGATTAATGGACCACCACCCTGGCACTGCAGCGAGGTTAGATATTTGAGATGACGAATGCGCTCTTTGGCCTGACCGACCCGCGCCGTTCCGGTTCGTTCCTGGTTTAGCAAGTACTTTGCATATTCCCAGCCTCGATTCTCCTCGCCGATCAGATTTTCCACCGGAACCTCTACATCGTCGAAGAACACTTCGTTGACTTCGTGCTCCCCGTCAATCGTAATAATGGGTCTCACAGTGACACCGGGGCTTTTCATGTCAATCAACAGGAAGGAAATACCCTCCTGTTTCTTGGCTTTCGGATTCGTACGCACTAGACAGAATATCCAATCGGCGTGCTGCCCGAGCGTGGTCCAAGTCTTCTGCCCATTGACCACATAGCGGTCGCCTTGTCGACGCGCTGAAGTGCGCAACGAGGCGAGGTCAGATCCGGCACCGGGTTCTGAAAAGCCCTGGCACCACCAATCGTCGAGATTAGCAATGCGCGGCAAGAAGCGGCGCTGCTGGCTCTCGTTGCCAAACTCTGCAATAACCGGCCCCACCATATAGACGCCGAAGACCAGCACCGGTGGCGCCGGTGCCTGCTCAATTTCGGTGCGCAGTATGAAGCGTTTGATGGGGCTCCAATCCGTGCCACCCCACTCGCGTGGCCAATGAGGTACCGCCCAGCCTCTGGCATTCAGGAGTCGCTGCCAGTTCACCACTTCCTCCTTGGAAGCGCTACGGCCTTGCTTGAGTTTCTGTCGAGTCGATCCGGGGAGCGTGTGACGGATGAAGCTCCGCACTTCCTCACGGAACTCCAATTCCTCTTGTGTGAAACGAAGATCCACCACTCAGTCCTTCCACTATTACATTTCACATCCTGACCCGTTTGATAGCACTCCACTCCGATGTCAGGGTTAAAATCGTCTCACCAATCTGACACACATCGTCGCTTCGAAAAGGTAAACCACTCGGTTTCCGATTGTCGTAACCACACAACAAGTGTCAATGATGTCTGTAACCTTCGTAATGTGTTCAGCTAATTCACTTTCTCGTGCTCAACAGGTCCGAATCTCGCCATTTCGGCCCCAACTGCGTTTGGTTAGTAGCGGCGACTGGAACAATCATAAGCTGCGTGAGTTCGGACCG